>JAJEHF010000026.1 GCA_022823865.1 Bryobacterales bacterium | reverse complement strand
GGTCTGGTCGCCGAGCTTGCTGGATTCCGGGAACAGGGAGATCGGTCGAGCCTTCTTGGGCATCAGCAAGCGGGCTAGGACGAACACGCAGGACAGGTAGACCGCTAGGTATATCAGCGTGGCCGGTGCCCAGATCGTCGTCGACAGCGGCATCAGGCCAGTTTCGTCCTCAAGGAAGTGCCCCGGCGTGTTCATCAGCAGGGGTGCGCTGGCCGATAGGCCGAACTGCCAGATCGCGCCGGCTGCAGCGTTACAGGACAGCAGGAACGGGAAGTCGACCGGATGGCCCTTGCGCTCGGACTGGCGGGCATAGCTGACCGCCACTAGCGGTGCCAATGCCAAGCTCAGCCCCCAGAAACAGTACGCCAGGCAGCAGGTGGTGATCATCGAGAGCGCAATCGTCTGCCCTTCGCTCCCGGGGAGCTTGGACAGCGTCAGGATCATGCGTCGAAAGAAGCGGGTCGAAGCTAGAGCGGAACCCAGCACGAGGATCAGAGTCATCTGCATCGTGAACGGAAGCAGCATCCACAGGCCCAGGTAGTAGGCATCCATGACCGTTAGGAACGGGTCGCCGTTTAGGAGTGCGCCGATGCCGAGGACGACCATCAGCAGGATTGCCATAGTCATCGCATCGGGAATCAGGGCGCCGATGATGTTTGCCATGCGCTGCAGCCGGTCCGGCGGCGGCGCTTGCGGTGTCGTGGGTTGTGTCTCGTCTGGCATTCTGTCGCCTAAATCTTGCTGGCGAGAGTATACACATGTTGGGTAAGTGTGATCGGTAGTGTTGCAGCGAGCAGTGAAGCGCTGGCCCATGGGAAAGGTGATCAAGCGGTTCTGGCTCCTTAGCATCTGCTCAGTTGCAGCGCTGAGAGCGCCACGCCGAGCGCTAGATCGTATCGGTTCAAGCCAAGCGTGCGCACTATGTTGACTGTGCGAGTACCCCGAACCACGCTAGGCTTAGGGCAGCGATCACAAATTGGTTTCTTGAAGTGGTTCTGGCGATGTACCTGCCGGAGGAGGAACTGAGCCAGTTGCAGGGCTTGCGGGAACTAGCGGCCACTCCCGGCTGTTCTGGGTCTCTGTCGGGCGAAGGCATACGGAATACGCATTTGCTGTAGGAGAGAGTAGTGAAAATTGCATCTGTAACCATACATAACTTTCGGAGCATCCGGCACTGCGAATTGCTGTGCCGCGACATGCTCGTTCTGCTCGGCCAGAATAACCACGGCAAATCGAATGTCATCAATGCCTTGGATTTTGCGCTCAATTCGTCGGTGAAGCCGGACAAGAACGAGCTCTTTGCCTTCGCTGGGCATGATGACAGGACGATGTGGGTGGAAGTCTCATTTGATCGGCTAACTGAGCAGGAAAGTACGACGTGGAAAAAGTATGTTCGCGCTGATGGCACGTTCCGCTTTCGGAAAACAGCCAAGTTTGATGATGAAGGCAAGATTGTCGTGGCATACAACGGCTACGTGTCGGAACCTGAGGAAGAATGGCTGAGAGCCGACAACGCAGGAAACTACACAAAGCGCGACGCAGTTTTTGAAACGCCGCTGAGCGCCCTTGTCCCGAGCTCAGGACGACTGAGCAAAGCCCATATCGAAGAGGCCCAACGACAGTACATCGGAGATCACCGCGCAGACTTAGTTTTCCACGAAGCCCTAGAGGAAGGCCCGTTGCTCGGCCAAAAAAACGTCGCGGCAGGTGTCCTGCCGGAATTCTTCCTTGTTCCCGCTGTCCGGGATTTGAGCGACGAGTCGAAAGTCAAGAGCACGGCACTCTTCGGAAAGCTCCTTACCTTCGCAGTCACAGAAATGGCCTCCGCGGATCCACGCTTCCGCCACATTCAGGAAGAGCTCAGCAAGCTGATCGGGGTTCTCAATGCGGCACCGGACAGCAATGACCGCCCGAAGCAGCTTACCGACCTTGAGTCTTCCATCGAGCAAGAACTGTCTGAATGGGGCGTGCGTGTGTCTGTGGAGGTGACGCCGCCGGACATCTCTAAGATTTTCGAATTGGGGACGGACATACATCTCGACGACGGCCTCAAGACATTGGCCGAGCGCAAAGGACACGGTCTCCAGCGTGCTGTGATTTTTGGCCTTATGAAAGCATGGGCGAAGGCCATGCGCGGGGCCACTTCAGCGGTGGGAGGCACCACAGCCCGCAAAGCGTCTGAATCGGTCGTCTTCGCGATAGAAGAACCGGAGCTCTTCTTGCACCCGCATGCACAACGTGCTTTGGACACGGCCCTTCGTGTACTTGCCCGCAGTGACAACAGTCAGGTGCTCATTTGCAGCCATTCCACCCATTTCGTGAATTTGGATGATTACCGAGGTGTAGCTCTGATTCGAAAAGCCTCTGCGGAGGAAGGCACCACCTTGGTGCAATGCACCGAGGACTTGTTCGAAGGCCAAGACGATTCCGACCGCAAACACCGCTTCCATATGGCCGCATGGGTGAATCCGGACCGCGGCGAGATGCTCTTCGCTCGCCGCGTAGCATTCGTCGAAGGCGAAACTGAAAAATCGGCCTTCCCGTATCTCGCCAAGAAAATGGGTTGCCACTCGGAGGATGTTTCCGTAATCGACTGCGGTTCGAAGCACAACATCCCGCTCTACGTGGCCATAGCCAAGGCCTTCCGCCTCAAATTCGTCGTCGTGCATGATGAAGACCCGTTGCCCGACCCCATTCCCGAAGACTGGGGCGAAGACAAGACGAGAGAGAAGAGACGCACTTTTGAATTGAACGCTGAGATTCGGACGACTGTAGGTGAGTCCGGCTCGGTCGCAGTCTTGCGGCCGGATTTCGAGCGCTGTAGCGGAGTGTCCCGCACTCAAGCCAAACGAAAAGGAAAAGCACTCGCCGCCTTGGACTACTTCGATTCAGTTACGTCCGATAACATCCCAGAGCACATCGGTGACGCGATTCGGATGGTTTACGGAGATGCCTAGGAGGTACTTGTTTCCGAATCGGCTTCGAGCAGGGGTGAGGCGAACTTGAGGCGGGATGACAGAACATTGCCGACGCTCGGAGATGCGGCACGGACCGTCACGCGTGCTCTGCGTCAAAGTCAGGCAGGTCGCGTCGAAGTAGAGCTCAACGTTCAGATTCTTGTTAGTGCATAACTCTTGGATACGGACGCCGGAACAATCCATTGGATCAATGTCTTCCAGAGATTTTCTGCCGTGGGGGCGCTTTGGTCCTGAGCTAATCGAGAAAATGGCCGCTTGAATCCAGTGCATGCCGATGCCTTCGCGCTCTCCGGTGGCACCGAGGGAGTCCCAGCGAGTAGCTCTACATCGCTGGCAAGCTCCAAGCAACCTGCCGGCGAAGTCTTCTCCAGTTCGAAATAGTTGGCTGGGCGCGAAGCACCCTTACTGAATACTCAGGTCACCCTCTCGGGCTGACTGATTTTCAAGGTCCGAGCGATCCTTCCGTCGACCTGACCGAGTTCAACGATAGACTGTGGGCCATGAGGTCATGCTCTCTGGCCTGCGTTGCCCTTCTGGCATGGTCGGCGTGCTCTTCAGTCCCTGAGCATGCCGGGCCCAACTTCGTCGTAATACTGGCCGACGACCTGGGGTATGGCGACATCGCCGCATATGGCAGCGTCCGAAATGCCACGCCGCATCTTGACCGCATGGCCCGAGAAGGCCTGCGGTTCACTGACTTTCATTCCAACGGCCCGATGTGCACGCCCACGCGGGCATCGCTGCTAACTGGGCTCTACCCGCAACGATTTGGCAGGAATTTCGAGAGCGCGCTATCTGGCGTCGAGGACTACGACACCGGCCTCCCGCTAGATGCTGTGACCATACCTGAGGTACTTGCTAGCGCAGGCTATGTCTCAGGCATGTACGGAAAGTGGCATTTGGGCTACCACCCACCCCATATGCCGATCGATCAGGGTTTCGACGACTTTCGGGGGCTGGCGAGCGGCGACGGCGATCACCACTCTCACATCGACAGGTCAGGTCGCCCAGACTGGTGGCACAATCAGGAGCTCGCTCCCGAGGAGGGTTATGGCGTCGATCTGATCACGCAGCACAGTGTGGACTTCATCAAGCGCCAACGAGACGCGCCATTCTTCCTGTATGTGGCACATCTTGCCATCCACTTCCCTTGGCAGGGGCCGGACGACAAAGGCTACCGCGTCGAAGGCGGCAACTATCACAATCTGTCGAAACTCGGCGAATTGGAGAGCCTCGACGTGTCTTCGCAAGTCAACAAGATGGTCGAAGCTGTCGATGCGAGTGTAGGTTCCATCCTCGAGGCGTTGCGGGACCAAGGTCTCGCGGATAACACCTTGGTCATATTTACCTCCGACAACGGCGGCTACCTGACGTACCAAGGCGGCTATCACAACATCTCCGAGAACGGCCCTCTTCGGGGCCAGAAGACCGACGTCTACGAGGGCGGCCATCGCGTGCCGGCCATCGCTTGGTGGCCCGGTACGATCACTCCGGGTGTTTCCCACGACCTCGCCGCGACGTTTGACATCATGCCAACGCTGCTCGAACTCGCCGGTGTTGCTAGCCCTCACCCTTTGGACGGCACTAGCCTGACGCGCTTGCTGCTTGACCAAGAGCCGCTTGCGTCTAGGACGCTGTATTGGCGCATCCGTTCTGAGGCGGCAGTCCGCAAGGGAAAGTGGAAGTTAGTTCAGAGCGGAAACAACGGATCGGAACTCTATGATTTAGATGAAGATCTGGGCGAGACTCGAGATCTTTCTGATGAGGTTCCTGAGACAGTGCAAGCCTTTGAGCAGGAACTAAGCGCTTGGACAGCAGCCTTCCGGATGGAACGCTGACTGCAGCACCGGCTAGGCAAAGTCGGCCGCGGTCACTATCCGCCGCTCGTCAATGCTGATCCATGCGCCATAGGCCAGTTTGCTGGCCTCTATTGCGAAGTCCGCATGCAGCGCTGGCCGTGAGCGCTCGCGAATGGCGCGGAAAAAGTCGCGATACATGTCCTGCTCCAGCCGCCCCCTGGGCATATCGATCTCGGACAGTCGCAAGTCCTTGGCATCTTGGCCGAACGATCGGATCGTCGCCTCTCTGAAGTCGTACTGCAGCGACCCCTTGCTCCCAGTCACGGTCAGTTGCCATCGTGCGCCCGGCGCGGAACCAGAGTAGGTGTGCTGCAGGCGCACGTCGCCGAACTCTGCGATCACAGAGATGTTGTCCTCTGTGGTGCGCTCCGGCCAGTGCATGGCTCCGCCGGTGGCGGCGCAGAAGGAGAGAGGCTGGCCGATCATCTCGTATAGGAACGCGTACGAGTGCACCGAGAACTCCAGCAGGCTGGATCCGGCCAATTCTCGCAAGTGTCGCCACGGAGTGGTCTCGCCGCTCTGGGAGTCCGTCCAGCCCCAAGTGCGGGGGTTCCAGTCGCCGCGGTACTCGTTGAGGGCGAATAAGTACGGCTTGCCGATTTCGCCGGACCGGACGGCCTCGATGATCTTGCGGTAGACAGGATTGAAGTGGCGCTGCATGCCGACGGCCAAGATCTGACCGGTCTCGGCCGCAGCTGCGGCGACCCGCACGGCTTCTTGGTATGTGATGCCGATCGGCTTCTCCACCAGCACATCCTTCCCCGCCCTCAGTGCGGCGATGGCCATTTCGGCGTGAAGGTAGTTCGGAGCAGTGATCACGACTGCCTGCACTCGTTTGTCGGCAATCAGCTCGCGGTAGTCGGTGTATAGCTCCGCGGCTGCCGCCGGGCCCGTCTTTGCCGCCCGCATGCGGTCGGCTTCAACGTCGCTGAGCGCTGTGACCTCAACGCCGCCCAGCGCCTCAAATGCGGCTAAGTGCGCCCGGCTGCGGTTTCCGATCCCTATCAGGCCGATGCGCGGGGCCCCGGCGACCTGGCCCATAGCCGTACCGGCCGCGGCGGCTGCGGCGAGGCCCCCAGTCATCACGGAACGTCTCGATGGATGCTGACTCATTTCAAGCGATTGTATCTTGCCGTGTCGTCGGGCAAGAGCCGGCAAGCCGCAGGCCCCCTCGAGCGACGCAGCACGAAAGCGGCTTCATTCCGCCGTTCCATCGCCCCGCAGGATGGCGTACAGGAACTGGTCCTGCACCGTGCCTGCCTTGATGGCACTCCGGCGCATGCGGCCTTCAAGCCGGTATCCAGCCTTTTGCAACACGCGGCAGGACGCGGAATTCGAAGCGAAAGGCACGGCGTACAGTCGTTCCAGACCGTAGGCGGCAAACGCAAAGCGCGTGAAGCCGGCTAGTGCGCGAGTCGCGATACCGCGACCCCAGTAAGGCTCGCCGAGCCAGTAACCGACCTCCCCGGAGCAACGCTCCACATCGTCTCGGAGGACTACGCCAATCGAGCCAACCGACGCGTCGTTGACCGTGACCGCGAACATCGTCTCGGGAGTTTCCCCGAGCGCAAGCGCGATGAACGCACGCGCGTCATCGAGCGTGTAAGGATGCGGGAACCTGTCCCGCAATTGCAGCCACACTTTCCGATTGTTGGCCAGCCGGGCCAGTTCGGGAGCGTCCGAGTCGCGGAATGACCGCACGCCGCAACAGCCCAGGTCGAGTTGCATCTCCGGTCCCGATGATCTGCGGTTGTCCATTATCCGCTACTTCATTGGGGGCACCCCGCGTTCCTTGATCCCCGGACAAGATGCTCAGCCATCAGTCCAAACGTCTTTGCAGTTAGATGGTTTAGCGGGGGCTTCCGGGCCACGACAACCCGTGCCGACCGGCCGAAATAACGGAGACTCCTCACGGCGGCTCGCTTAACCGGAGATGTGGGAATCGACCGCTGCCTCGGTGCTGTGAGTGATACAGTGGAGTTCTGGGGTGACAGCCAAGGGCGTCCCTTGGCACCGCTGGGTTTGAGCGGAGCGCTTGGATCCGTTTAGCCTCTACGGTAGGCGATGCCGACCACCCAACCAGCGCCGGACGAGCAGGGCACTGTTTCGGAAGACCAAGCCTTGCAGCCTCGGCTGGTGGCGGAAGCTCCGTCTCAAGAGACGTTCGTCGTCAGTCTCGAGCAGTACGAAGGGCCTCTCGACGCGCTGCTCGAGTTGATCAAGGCCCAGCGGATAGACATTCTGGATATTCCCGTCGCCAGTCTGACCGAGCAGTACTTGGAGTCGCTGCGGCGGGCGGAATCGCTCAACGTCGAGCTCAATGCGGAATTCGTGCTGATGGCAGCTACGCTCGTGCACATCAAGTCCAAGATGCTGCTGCCAACTCCACCCAAGGTGGATGAGGATGCTCCGGAAGATCCGCGCGAGGACTTGGTCAAGCTTCTGCTCGAGCGCGAGAAGTTCATGCAGGCCGCACAAATGCTCGGCGAGAAGCGCGTGATTGAAGAGAACGTCTGGACGACAGCGGCCGCGGATGCCCTCGCCGACGATGACGGCGAGACGGAGCTGCAAGTCAGCTTGTTTGACCTAGTCCAGACGTTTGGCGAAGTCTTGGAGCGGCTCGAGAACCAACCTGTCGTCGAGATGCCCGAAGAATCGGTCTCAGTGGCGAGCCGGATCCGATTCCTGAAGAACCTCCTGCAGAGCGATGACCAGCCGGTCCGTTTGCGGGACGTTCTGCTGCGCCAGCGGGCACCGCGGGCAGTCATTGCTACGTTCCTGGCGCTGCTGGAGATGGTCAAGGCCCAAGCGATCGAGATCCGCCAGAACAAACTATTCGGCGAAGTCGTGATCCGGAAGCACGCCAACTTCGACCAAGCTTTCCGCAGCGGCGAGTTGCTGCCCGCCTCCGACAGCGAACTGGAGTATTCGGCATGACTGAAGCGATCATGACCTTTCCTGCTCCTGAGGAGCCTAGCGGTGCCGAGCCAGCCGAACAGGAGCTTTCCCGGCAGCGGCGTCTCAGCCTGCTGGAAGCGGTAATCTTCGCTGCCGACGACCCGCCGACGGCAGATCAGCTGGCTGAGGGCTTGGGATTGCCGAAGGAGCAGCTCGAGAGCGACTTGAGTGCGCTATGCGAGTCATACCGATCAGATCTGCGGGGGATCGAGATCCGCGCGGTGGGCGGCGGCTACCGGATGTCCACCAAGGCCGAGCACCACGAGGCCGTCAGAGCGTTCGTAAAGACAGTCAGGCCCAAGCTGCGCCTGTCCAAGGCCGCGCTCGAGACGTTGGCGGTGGTGGCGTACCGCCAGCCCGTGACGTTGCCGGAGATTCAAGCCATTCGAGGTGTGGTCAATGCAAGCGGTGTGGTCCATACGCTGCTGAGCCACAAGCTGATCGCTACTGCCGGACGCAAGAAGATCATCGGTCGGCCAATGCGCTACAAGACCACCCCGGACTTCCTTTTGCAGTTCGGGCTGAGTGACTTGAACGAGCTGCCCACCCTCAAGGAGATGGAGGCACTGAGCCGCGCCGCGCTGGACGAGGACCAACAGGTTGCCGAGGGCGGCGACGAGGAGCAAGACGCCTGAGCTGTCGGGTACGCTGATCACCGTGTAGACGGCGGCGCCCCAAGCCAGAAGTTGCCCTGTTAAGGGGATTTATGCGCTATGCCTGAACGATTACAGAAGATCATTGCAAGGGCGGGAATCGCATCGCGCCGGAAGGCCGAAGAGCTGATCCTCTCCGGTCGTGTCACCGTCAACGGCGAGGTCACTACCGAACTCGGCTCGCGGGCAGACGTTGCCAACGACACCGTGCGTGTGGATGGCAAGGTCCTGCACGACAGCGGCACGAGACGCTATTTGGTAATGCACAAGCCTAAGGGCTGCGTCACCACGACTGATGACCCCGAAGGCCGGCCGACGGTCATGGATTTGCTGGGGCCGAGTGCCGCAAAGGGGTTGCACCCGGTCGGACGGCTCGACTACAACACCGAGGGGTTGTTGATCCTGACTGACGACGGTGGTTTTTCCAATGAACTTCTCTCCGCAAAGAACAGGATTCCCAAGACTTATGCGGTCAAGGTCAGCGGATTTCCATCCGAGGATGCAATCCAGAAGCTGCGCCAGGGAATCCGACTAGACGGGCGTCTGGCCCGTCCTGAATCCATCCGGCTAGTCCGTGCGGCTGAGAATCCCTGGTACGAGGTTACGTTGACCCAAGGTCGCAACCGGCAGATCCACCGTATGTTCGAGCGGATCGGTTTCCTCGTGGAAAAGATTCGGCGCGTCCGTATCGGAAGCCTATCGCTCAAAGGTCTCGAGCCACGCCAGATTCGCGAGTTGCTCCCGAAAGAGGTCGAGCGTCTGCGCAACTATGAGCCCAGCGCCGACAGGCCCCCTCGGGATTACGAGCCAGAGGCAGAAAGGAAACCGCGTGCGTCGGCCCGGCCGCGCACCCGTTTGCCAGGAGAAACGCGATCTGGAAGGGGCCGTCCGGCTCAGTCAGGGTCCGGCAGTCGCACCGATAGGAGGACGCCTCGCGGACCAGAGTCGCGACGTGCGGCAAGGGCAGAGCCAGGCCGCACAGCTCGAAGGCGGCCTCGGCCCGAGCCGGGCGATCGGTCAAGCGAGCGAGGAGCTCGCAGGGGCAATGCCCGGACGAATCGACTCAGGCAAGAAGCGCGACCCCAGCAACGACCAGCGCGGCGCCGGCCCAGCGGCGCAAGCTCACCTGCTCGTGCAAGAACAGGCGGGCGAGCAGGGTCTCCAAGGCGTAGCCCAATGCGGTCGCCGGGACAGCGAAGCTCACGTCCCGGATCGAGAGCAAGGCCATAAAGCCGAAGAAAGATATCGCATACCCTGCCAGCGCCAGCAAGAACCACGCATTGCGGACGGTCGCGATGCCGAATCTAGCCAGCGCCGTGGGACCCAGCGTCGCGGGCGCGCCTTGCAGGCGCATTCCGTGAGCCTTGAGCAGGTCTCCGACTACCCCGCCCCCTACGACTAGCGTCAGCAGGAAGGCCGTCATGGACGCCCCTCTGATGTCGATACTGGGGTTGAGGAGACCAGCGCCACCCCGCACGAAACCAGCGCGATTCCGCACCACCGGAGCGGCGAGATCGACTCGTCGAGGATGATCGCGCCAAGCGCAGCGACAAGCGCATAGCCACAAGACGTGACAAGCAGCACGTAGCTAAGGTCGGCCCAGGTTAGCAGCAGCGTATGGGCTGCGAAGAACAGCACCAGCAAGCTCGTGCCGAGCAGCACGCACGGATTGGCAAAGGCCGCAATTGCCGAGGTAAGCAGGCTGGCCGGCGAGTACGAGCTGATGTCACCGACCGCTCGCATTCCGTAGCTGAGCACGACGTTGCCGATGGAGTTGGAAACAATGACGATCGCGAGCAGGATTCGTGTCTTACCGGCCAATGCCGAGTCTATCACCGGGCATCCTTACCGGGACCTTCACTAGGGTGCACATTGCGACAGGTGCGGCGGTTCCACGTCGTAATCTACGACACGCACGGAGTGGCTGATTTGCGACCCGCGGACTGCCGGTGATGACCTTCTCAGCGGTTGTGAAGGTCAGGACGCGAGGGCCGGGATTATTTCGAGAGCAGCGGCAGCAAATTGTCGAAAAGCCGTGTCGTCAAATAGCACGAAGGTCACGCGCTCAACCTTTGTCTCACCTCCACTTAGCTTGCTCGCAACCGCTCCCACCGCAACCTTGGACGCGAGATCCATGGGGTAGCCGTATACGCCCGTGCTGATGGCGGGCAGCGTAAGCGTGCGAGCCCCGAGTTCGTCGGAAAGTTCAAGGCAACGCTCATAACACGATCGGAGGGCCATTCGTTCACCGCTCCGTCCGTCCCTGTAGACGGGACCCACTGCGTGGATCACCCATTGAGCTGGCAGCTTGCCGGCACGAGTGGTGACGGCATCCCCGGCGGGACACTGCCCGATGCGAGCGCGGACCTGATCCAGCTCTTGCATGATCGCCGGCCCACCGGCGCGATGGATCGCACCATCGACCCCGCCACCGCCCGCCAGCCTGGAATTGGCCGCGTTTCCGATAGCATCCGCAGGGACTTTCGTGATGTCCCCGACTATGAAGGAGAGATCCCGGTCCTTGACGCCAATATTGAGCTCAGCCCGCGACATGACGGCATTGTACTTGCGGTCGCCAGAAACCATCAGCTACGGGTACTGCCGCTGTGACGCAGGGAAACGAAACCCTAGGACCAGCAAGTTCGCCATGTGGCGTGTATACTGCGAACAGCCACCTGAAGGTGGCTAGAGGGGGGCGTAAAGGATTCGACGAGATCGCAGTCGCTGCTTAGAGGCATGCCGGGTTCCGAGCACCCGTTAAACGATCGGAACAAAAGAACTGCCAACGACATGCAGTTTGCACACGCTGCCTAAGCTTAGGTAGCCGTCTTGCCCGCTGGGCTCGCACATCGGGACAAGACGTCATCTTGCGAGATAGGTTTCGAGGCTTCCGCCTGGAGTTTTGTGACCGAGACCAATCAGGCTGGGCCGCAGGTAGCTTGTTCATTCAAAGCCTGCAGTTGAGATCTTGGAATGAACTAAGCATGTAGGCTCTTCGTAGTGGCCTTTCTCGGACGCGGGTTCGATTCCCGCCGCCTCCACCAAGATTATTCTATAGATATTTTAATAATCAATCACTTAGAAAACAATCAGAGACTTGAGGTCCCCCTTGGTATCCCACCGCAAAAGCTCCGTGCAGCGGGTGCCACATCGCTCGGTCGCAAACTGCGCAATGATGCAGGACAGCCGACAGCCAAGAATACGATGATGGAATCATGGATCGGATAAAGTTCGCTCCAACGGATCAAGTGGGTTGGATATCCTGATGCTAGCAGGGATCTTGATTTTTCTCTGACCGCCTCTAGGTTCCACCAAATCGGATCGTTTAGGCTCTTCCAAGTCAGTGTCCCGCTGGCCAACGCACGCGAGTGAATCAGGCAGCGGCACAGAAGTACATCCATGTACAAGGGTTCATCGCACAAACCTCGAAGGGTGATGATCCCACCTCGAGAGCGTTGCATTCATTCCCAAGATTTGGACGGTCGTAACGATGAGTGACCCCGTGACAAGCGAAATTCCGGCCAACCTCCAGCCTTACTTGGATGAAATCTCCCAGCGCCTGCTATCTGGACATGCCGCCGTAATGGTCGGGTCTGGCTTCAGTCGCAACGCCTCTCCAGACTTTCCCAGCTGGAACCAACTGGGAGACCTTCTTTACGAGACGATTCATGGCAAGAGGCCCGGGCCCGACACCCACTACCTTGATGTACCGACTTTGGCACATGAAGTCGAGGCTGCGCTCGGTCGCCCCGCATTGGATCGGATTCTGCGCGACGCCATCCCTGATCTTGCCTCAGACCCGTCGCCGTTGCACACTAAGTTGCTCGAACTGCCTTGGGCCGACGTGCTTACGACGAATTACGACACGCTCCTCGAACGCGCGCGAAGTTCCATTTCTTCACGAAGATACGAAATCGTTACCAACTCGAATGACCTTGGGGACTCGGGAAAGCCGCGGATCGTCAAGCTCCATGGCAGCTTTCAGTCCGATCGACGGTTAATCGTCACCGACGAAGATTACCGGTGCTATCCGGAAGAATCTGCCCCGTTCGTGAACACGGTGCGTCAGGCGCTTGGAAAACACACTATGCCTGATCGGGTTTTCTGGTGATGACCCGAATTTTCTCCGTTGGATCGGATGGATTCACGACAAACTCGGACTCGAGAACGCCCCCAAAATGTACCTCGTCGGAGTGCTCCGTTTGTCACGCTCGCAGAAAACACTTCTTGAGCGACGCAATATCGTTCCCGTCGACATGTCCGAATGTCCAGGCATCGCTGATGATCACTACAAGGCGTTCGAACGATTCTTCGCCTACTTGCAATCAAGACGAATCGACGACAGTCTAGGCTGGCCAATAGATCCTGACACACCAGCACCTCCGAACCGCGAATCCGAGCCCTCCGTGCTCGCACAGACATGGAAGCAGCAGCGCCGATTGTACCCAGGCTGGGTGATCGTCCCTGAAGATCGCCGCCGCGCACTATGGCTGCAGACGAAGCGGCTAATCCAAGACCCCCCAGCCACCGAAAGCCTCTCGCACTTTATTGACCTCGAATATGCCTTCGAATTGACTTGGCGCATGGAAAAGTGCCTATGCCCCCTCTTCGTCTTCAACACACAAGTCCAGTTCCTTGAGACGACTCTAGACCGATACTGGCCATTTGCAGGAGTCGACGGACCGATCGAATCACTGTCTCCAAATCAAACCAGCATGAAGGCCCGAGGCCTGACCCGCCGAGAAGTTAGGCATATGGTACATCACCTACTCCTTGCACTAATGCGGTACTACCGCGAACAGGGACTATCAGATGATTGGCAAGCGCGACGCACGCAGTTGGAGAAAGTCAAGGCCTCGCTCTCACCGGAGCACACCGCACACCTTCATTACGAATGCGCGATGCTTGCCTTATTCGAATTGGATGTACAGAAGTTAAAAACTTGCCTCGAGGAATGGCCAGACAACCCGTCCCTCTCCTTCTGGAGCGCGAAGAAGGCTGGCCTACTAGCGGAGGTCGGTCAGATGGACAAAGCTCGCAATCTGCTTAAACATGCGCTCGATTCGATTCGCGATCGTTTGAATCTTACGCCAACTACAACCGATTTTTCGCTAGTCTCTGCTGAGTCGTTCGTCATGCTCTTGCTGAGCTGTACGCAACGACCGTGGTTTTTCAATGCAGACAATGAAGATCGACAAGAACAAGCACTACAAAAGCAATTTTCCGAGCGTTGGCATTCACTAAAGCAATTCAAGTGCGATCCTTGGAATGAATTAGACGTCTTTGAACGCGCACTAGATCGACCACAAAGCGACCAATCATCCGTCAAAATAACGCCAACATTTGACATCGGATATCAAGCACGAACAGACCATCTCGGAAACTGGGACCACGATGCTTTGATAGCCTATAGTTTTCTCCGGTTCAGTGAAGATGTCGGCTTACCATTCCGAATGCCAGGACGCATCATTGCGACCAAAAGCGCCAAAGGTGCACTCTTACGCATTGCGAACTACTCTCAGGCGTGGTCAAACACGATAGTGGTACGCATTAACGACAAAAACTCGGTTGACCATATCTTCGACCGGTCATCATTGGCTCGGATGGACGTCTCACATGTCGACAATCTCGCCAAACTCTACTTGAGAGCCCTCAATCTTGCTGCGTCGGATATCAATGCTGGTAATCAATTTCGTGACTTTAATTTTGGTATTGTTCTCGCTACTGTCGTTCCGGAGATCCTGTCAAGGTTTTGTTCAAAGTGCTCAGAAGGTGTCAAGGAACAACTGATTGATTTCCTTATCGGCATATATCATTCCGACAAAAGGGGGGAGTTTCGAGGAATAAAACAGTTGTTGAGAAGACTCATTGAATCTCTTTCTCACACGAGACGTGTAGAGATGGTCCCGAAGTTATTGGAGTTCCCGATTCTCTCGGGCCTAAATCCAATCGAAGCACAGGAATATGTGAATCCCCTTGTATTCTTTGACAAAACAGACGTAGTTACCGCCAGGGTGGCGATTGACCAAGAGACTTGGGGTCACCTAATTGAGCATCTTTCGTCGAGCAATTTAGACCGTAGAGTATGGGCACTAGCAAGTCTCCAGACGTTGTACGATCTTAGGCTTCTCAACACTAGTCAGGAAGAACAGTTTGCTAACGCCTTGTGGCATCGGCTGGATGAGAATGGCCTGCCGGTCGGCACGAAGGTCCTCTATCGACACGAGCTCCTCACGTTGCCGCATCCAATAGACGTTGATCCAGTTGCCCTATTCAAGGAGTACGTGCTACAAGGCCAGTTTCCCCTGCAAAAAGACGCCGAGAGCATCAGGATTGGGCAGTCTATTACTGTTTGTATCGAGATCTGCGGTGCAAGCGATCTGCTCGAATGGTCGGATGAGGACGCGCATTCGATTGTCTGTCGACTGCTCGAGTGGTGGGACAATGACAAGGAGTATTTGACGAGATCGGGTGATAGGGGGCCTTTTGGATCGATTTCTGACGAGTTCAATCGCAGGTTTTCGTGGTTGGTTAACACTTTGATTGCGATTAATCCCGGGAGAGGTGCGATGAGAGAGAGCATGAGTCGACTTGTCGACGAGTTTTCGGATTATGGAGTCTCAGCACTTCGCCTCGAGGCAGCCTGCCTTGACATATTGCCGGATCGGCGAGGTCGGATCGTTCAGAGCATTGAGGACGGGCTGGCATCATCTACGAAAGAGACAGTAAGCGACGCACTGCGTGCGGTAGCGGTAATTTCCAAGAGAGCAGAAACGGATTCACAAGAGGCAAACAGGGAGGTTCTCTTTAGGCTGCTGCAAGCGGCTAGCCAAATTTTACAGTGGCGGAGTAAAACAGGATTGCCTCTAGCCATTGGTACCGTCGCACACGTGATCAGGATGCACCCTTGGACATTCGTCGAAGACATCGAGAGGCCTTTGCTTCTTGGGCTTAGATGCATGATTGTTGAAACGGAATATGCCCGTAGCACGCCTCTTCGTGGTAGAGGCAGAGATGAGATCGACACTCCAACAAAGTTGCTTGTAAGGCGGGAAGCAGCCGCCTTGGCTTTCACTCTATACAACAATTACGTAAACCAGAGGCGAGTGGTCCCAGATGTAATAGCACGGTGGCAGGCAATTTGCAAGTCCGATCATGAGTTTGCCGAGATCAGAAACCAGTGGAGTCAAGGGAGTTCGATATGAACGTCACAACCAATACTCATCTTCGACAGTAATTTTCGAGTCGGTACGTAGTTTGAAGGGTTTACGGCCCGAAACCCTCCAAAATCCAAATTATGTAGTGCCACGTTCTTTTCCTATATTGCGCTTTTGATCCTTGTAATCAATGTGTTTTTTCTGCTATTGTGTAGTGGTACTCACGGATTGCCATGTTCCTGCGCACCAAATCCAACGGCACCCGCTCCTACCTGCAACTGGTCGAGTCCGAGCGGTCCGGCCGCAAGGTCCGCCAGCGCGTGCTCGCCACCCTCGGCCGTCTCGACCAACTGCAAGACTCCGGCGCTCTGGACCGCCTGCTGCTGTCGGTCTCCCGCTTCTGCGAAAACGCCGCCGTGCTGGCCGCCCGCGACCGCGCCGTGGAAGCAGAAGGCTTCCCCGCTCGCGTACTCGGCCCCGCACTCGTCTTCGAGCCGCTCTGGCAGTCCACCGGCTGCCGCGATGCCGTGCGCGCTGCCCTGGCCGGCCGACGCTTCGGGTTCGATGTCGAGCGGGCCGTGTTTGTGAGCGTGCTGCACCGCCTGGTCGAGCCCGGTTCGGACCGCCAGGCCAGCCGTTGGATGAGCGACCAAGCCGTCGCCGGGGCGGCGGCCCTGGAGCTGCAACACTTCTACCGCGCCATGGCCTGGCTGGGCGAGACGCTGCCGCAGGAGGCCGCCCAGGAGTCGGCCGAGCCAGACGAGGCAGAGCCTCGTCAGCGTTACGTCAAGGATGTCCTAGAGGAGGATCTGTTCGGTCGGCGACGCGATTTGTTCACCGGCCTGGACTTGGTCTTTTTCGACACAACCTCGCACTATTTCCACGGCCGGGGCGGGCAGCAGCTGGGTCGGCGGGGCAAGTCGAAGGATTTTCGCCCGCAATGTCCCCAAGTGGTGGTGGGAGCGGCCCTGGACAGCACGGGACGACCGCTGTGTTCGGAGGTCTGGCCGGGCAACACGGCCGATGTGACGGCGCTGCTGCCGGTGGCGGAGCGGCTGCGGCAGCGCTTTGGGGTGAGCCGGGTGTGTTTGGTGGCGGACCGGGGCATGATCTCGCAGGCCACGATGCAGAGCTTGGAGGAGCAGGATTGGGGCTACATTCTGGGGGTGCGCCTGCGCTCGTCGAAGGAGTTCCAAGAGCAGGTGCTGACAGCGGAGGGCGAGCGCACGCAGATCGCTCTGCAGCGGGCCTGGAAGCGGACCGCGCTGGAATTGGAGGTGCAGGAGGTGATCGTCAAGGACGACGACGGGCCGGGCCGGCCGCGCCGCTACGTGCTGTGCCGCAACGAGGAGCAGGCGCGCCGGGACAAGCAGCTGCGGGAAGAGATCGTGGAGCAGTTGCGGGCGAAGCTGGAGGGGGGCGCGAAAGCCTTGGTGGGCAACCGCGAATACCGCCGCTACTTGCAGCAGCGCGGGCAGGGGTTCGTGCTCGACGAGGCCAAGATCGCCAGCGAGGAACGCTATGACGGCCTGTGGGCGTTGCGGGTGAGGGCAGACTTGAGCGCCAGCGAGGCGGTGTGCAAGTACAAGGAGTTGTGGCGGGTGGAGCGCTGTTTCCGGGAGGCCAAGTCGCTGCTGCGGACGCGGCCGGTGTATCACCGCACGGACGAGGCCATCCGCGGGCATATCTTCTGCTCGTTCTTGGCGCTGGTGCTCAAGCAGGAGTTGCAAGCGCGCATGCAGGCGGCGGGCATCGAGGCCGAATGGGCGGATGTGATCCGCGACCTGGGACGGTTATCGGAGACGGAAGTGGAGTTACAGGGCAAGCGCTTCGCGGTGCGCACGCAGGCGCAAGGCGCGGTGGCCCAGATTGTGCGCTGCGCGGGGGCGAGCCTGCCGCTGGTGATCCGCCAGTGCGGTCGGTCGGCCCGGGAGGCGAAGCCGGAGGTGAGCAAGGCAGCCTGACGCTGTTTCCGCAACCAAATCGTCGCCAAATCCGGGCGTTGTAGTGCCACGCCCGATTTCTGCCTACTCTAAGCTATTGCAATAGCTTGGTTTAGAGACACGCAAAAATCAAACTGTCGAAGATGAGCAATACTGATTGATCGAGAATCTGCAAGCAGGCGTTCGAGGCGTTGAATATCTTTCGATCCGGTCTTGGGCCAGATCGTTCAATGGGCTGGTGATATCAGGCGTTTTACTAGAGTCCCTTAGTTTCCAGAGTCTCAAGTAGACGTCCTTCTTCTGGGGCGCTTCGGCTTCGCTCTATTCGCCGCATCCAGCGGCACGCGCATCTTCTCGTACAGCATGAACAGATGCTCCACACGCTCGCGCTCGGACTCGAACCCACCCCTGTGATAGAGTCGGTCCACAGCTTGGTCAAGAGCGCGATGCGCCGTGCGCAAGTTCAATGGCATCAGATCCGGATCGTACAGGTTCGCTAGCGTCGCATCCGGGTATGCGGATCTGGCGTCGAGAACGGCTTTTGCTAGCGGCTCCAGCTTGGTTAGATCAGTTCCCTCGTCCGCGAATCCAGGTGGCGTCGGAAACGTGTTGTAGACAACGCCGACGGAGTACATATAGTCGCTCTTCATTCGCCCTGTCACAGCCCGCATCCATGCCATGTGCATGGCAGAGGTCAGCAGGGCGAACTCGGCGAGGGTCGCATCAGGTAGGAGGCGGAGCTTGTCGCTGGGAATGACCGGCGGCCCCAACCAGCCGGTGGGAACGTATTCGCGCCGTTCGGAACTGACCTGTGGAATCACTAGGAACGGAGCCTTCGGCAAGACGTTTACATGATAGAGCGTCGGCGTTTCGGCCAGTCGCCGTGTCGGTCGGCTGTCGCTGGCACACCTGTAGGCACGAACTGCAGCGATGCGCTCCCGGACGCACGGTAACCGAGCTAAGTCAGCGGGGGAAGCATCATGCAAGGCTAGAATCCAGCGCTTGCCGCCTTGCAAATATTCACGTGCTCCGACGAACGGGTGGAAGTACATCTCGGCATCTGGCTCGGCCTTCAGAAACGTGGACCGTTCTTCGGCCCGGAAAATAAATTGACCATCGTCTATCGGCTTCGATCCCGTAATCAACTGGCGCATCCCGTTGATGGGTCGGCCTTCCTCGCGTACGACTAGATGCGGATCGGTTAGCCCACTGCCATCTAGTAGGTAGGGAGTTATCACCCGGTGGCCGCTCTCAAGTGGTACGCCCTGAACGTTGCGATAAGAAAACAAGCGCCGGTCGGACCGAGCATTCTCGGACAAGTCCAGTCCGATGATGACGACATGCACATTGGCCTTGCCACGCGCGTCGGAGCCCCACCCGAACGTGCGGTGGGCATAGGTGATCTCTAGCCTGTGACGTTCAAACAGGATCGGCCAGAGTTGCGCAACCTGCTCCCCCTGTGTAAGAGAGTTGGTCGAGACGAAACCGATCTTCGGTGCTAGGTTCTCGGTCTTCGATTGAGCCTGGCGTGCGTACTCACCAGCCCGGATGAACCATGCGGCAACATAATCCAGCGACCCCCCGCTGCCCCCGAGCGCGGCAATGCGACGAACCTGGGACCGCTGCTTTGGAGACTGGAACTTGGCACCAACAAACGGCGGATTCCCGAACACGTACGAGCATTCCTCTGGCGGCAGTATGTCGGTCCAGTCGATCTCTAGCGCATCGGCATGATGGATGCGCGGCGACTTCTCTATCGGAATCCGTGCGTATGTCTGGCCAAACTCGAGGCTTAGCCGATTGTTCATGATATGGTCCATCATCCATAGAGCAGTCGCCGCGATGCGAGCCGGAAATTCTCCGAGCTCAATACCGTAGAACTGATCAACGTCAATTACTGACCATACGTCGACCGCGAGCTGCACCCCGCCGGTGCGCTGTGCCATCTCTTTGAGCACCTCGATTTCCAGCGAGCGTAGTTCTCGGTAGGCGATGATCAGGAAGTTGCCACATCCACATGCTGGATCGAAGCAACGGATTGAGCCAAGCCGGGCTCGGAACTTGCGGAGGTCGGCTAGACTCCGGCCGTCCCGACGCTCCTTCAAGTGATTGAATTCGGCCCGGAGTGAGTCAAGGAACAGCGGCTCGATCACTTTCAGGATGTTCTTCTCTGTCGTGTAATGCGCTCCTGCGGCACGGCGCTCCGCCGGTTCCATGACCGACTGGAACAGCGCTCCAAAAATGGCTGGCGAGATGGCTGTCCAGTCGAAGCGGCCCGCCTCCAGCAACGCCTCGCGCATCGACGCATCGAAGTCCGGAATGAGGAGTGGGTCGGCGAACAGGTCGCCGTTCACATGCGGAAATCGGGACAGATCCTCGTCTAAGGCCTTCTGCCTCCGTTCTAGCGGAGTGTTCAGGACCTGAAAAACCCTTGCCAACCAAGGACCGAGGTCCGCCCCGTCCTCCGATGTGCGTTCCTCGATGAACTGTAGGAAGAGGTCGCGCGGTTCAAAGATCCCCGTGTCATCGGCGAACAGACAGAAAACAGTCCGCACCAAGAACCGCTGCAGGTCATGGCCCTCATATCCAGATTCCTTGAGCGCGTCGTGGAGGCGAGCGATCAGCTCCGATGCCTTGATGTTGACGGGATCTTGGTCGCGGAACGTGCGTCGCTGTACGCCCAGGATGAATCCGAATTTCTCAACATGTTGCGGTAGGTCTGCAAGTTCGAACCGTGTCTCTTCCCGCTCACTTCGATCAAGCAGCTCAAACGTTTGGAAATCACAGAGCAGTTGGTAGCGTGGCCGGTCCTTCTCCGGCAGAGCATCGAAGTAAGCACCCGCCTGCTTGCGGGCTGCGGCTAGATCCCGTCCAGCACTCTTTTGCTCCACCAGCAGCACGCCCGGCCAGAACAGGTCGATGAAGCCCGAGGTGTCGTCTAAGGACTCTCGCCTAAATAACTTCTTCGTTTGATGGCCGTGGTGCCAAGGTGTAGTTCCACTCTCCGTGGAACTCGGCGCGTTCAATCGAAAGCCGCTTCAGCTCCGCGTCCGTGACTTTCCTTCCCAGCTCATAGCGGTTCTCGTCCAGCTCGGATTCGATTCTCAGCCCCTCCTTGGTGCTCACCGCCCCGATCAGATTCACGATCACTTCGCGGCAGACCAACGGCCTGCCACGCCAATTCTGCGTGATGTGGCAGAACATCCGATGTTCGATCTTGTTCCACTTGCTCGTTCCTGGCGGGAAATGACACACCGAGATCCGCAGCCCGCTCTCGTCCGCCAGCCCTTGCAGTTCCAACTTCCACAACCTCCCGCGGCTGCTGTTGGAGCCGCCCCCGTCGCAGGTGATCAACAGCCGCTCGGCGCGCGGATAGGCCGGGGCCCCCATCTGCCGCCACCAGCGCCGCAGCGTCTCCACCGCGAACTCCGACGTGTCATGGTCCACGCCCACGCTCACCCAGCCGCTGTTGGCCGCTAGGTCGTACACCCCGTACGGCAGCGCCTTGCCCAATTCCGCGTCCGGGAAATCATGCACCTGCACCTCTTCCGGCTGCCCCTCAGGACGCCACTCGCGCCCCCCGTTGCGGTAACGCCCCACTAACTCTTTCTTCTTCGAGTCCACCGAAACTACCGGCTGTCCCGCACCTTGGAACTCCTGCACCCGGCGCTCGATGTACTGGAACTGCGCGTCCCGGTCGGGGTGTTGCCGTCCCTCCAGCGTCTTGCGATTCGCCTGCAAGCTGTAGCCCAGCTCGTGCAGCAGCCGGTTCACGCTGCGCTCGCTGACCGCGTGCCCCTCGGCCCGCAACGCCTGCGCCAGCCGCTCCGCGCTCAGGCACGTCCAGCGCAGCGGCCCCATCGGATCGCCGCGCGTGACCGGGTCCAGCTTGCGCTCCAGCGCCGCCCGCAGTTGCGGGTCGCGCGCGGTCAGCTTCTTGCGCCCCCCGCCCGGACGCCGCTGCCGCTCGCTGCCAGCGGCCGCGACGCCGACCTCGCCGGCCTGCACTTGGCGCAGGCCTTGGCGCACCGTCTCGCGCGCGATCCCGGTCGCTTCCGCCACCCGGGCGATGCCGCCGCGCCCGATCGCCCGAGCCTCGGCCCCGGCCCAGACTCGACGGCTTCTCTCGTCGAGCACAGGCCGCAAGGCTTCGTACCGGGCCCGGATGCTTTGCACCACATCACCCATGCCTCCCTAGGATACCAAAATACAAACACAAAACAATGAACTTGTTTTGGCGAGAGTCCTAAGCGTCGGACATGCTCCTCGTAGCGCGCCACAGTGCGTCGCCGGACTCCGAAGATCTGGAAGAACTCGTTATAGAAGCTCTGGGTCTCGCCCTTCTCGTACGTCTCGTCAGCCCATTCGCGGGCGAATCCGGCCGCCCGCGCACGAATCTCGTTCCACGATAAGCGCATGTATTCTTCTTATCCGCTATGCCCCTGCCACGCACCGAATGAGACTAACCCCGGCACGCTTGGCTCCCAGCATCGCATAGGGTGGAGCCTGAATCCTTGCCGCAGACGTAACCGAAGTGCGTGCTGTCTGGCCGCACGCGCTCCAAGGGGAGACTCACATGGCCACTAAGGTTCCAGACAGCATCGTTCGGCAGAGCATCAATTTCGACACTGAGCACGGGTTTGACCATGCCGCTCACACACCCTCCCATGGGTTGGAGACTTCTACCCCCGTATCCTCGAAATCCCGAGTATTGCGCGTCGCCACTGCCATGCCGCGCGACCGAGCGATTGCCGCGATCTGGCAATCGGCTTCCGGGATTGGCCGGCCCAGACGGCGTCGTGCGGCCGCGATGTCGGCGTATGCAAATGCCGCGCTGCTATCGAACGGCAGTACGCGGTTTGCAAAGCCCCGTTCTAGCATCCGTTCAAGGGCTGCTGCAAGGCCGGCTCGGCGTTTGCCCGTTGGCATTACCGCAAGGCCGAAGCGCAACTCCGCCTCAGTCACTGCCGTCAGAAACAGGCTCGATGTCGCACGATCTGCAACCCATGATGTGATCACGGGATTGGGCACAGGGCGCATTAATTCGGACACCACGTTGGTATCGAGAACTAACATTCCCGAGCCTCAACTGAAATTAGGAGGCTCACGCATGGGTGTGCGTGGCGGTAGTTCGAGTTCCACGCCACCGAATGGTTCGAAGCACTCGCGGATGAAACTGGCGAGGTTCTCCGGTTCGGCTTCCCGGCCTACCGCCTCACGGAGGATGATCCGTGCCTCCTCTTCCATCGAATGACCGTTCGCGGACGCGCGAACCCGAAGTCGGGTCTTCACTTCGTCGTCGAGATGGCGGATTGTAATGCTCGCCATTTTCACACAGTCCCGCTCGAAACAAGCTTACTCCACGATTGCGTTGCAATCAAGTGCTACACACCCACGTCCTTGAGGCCTGCGAGCCGCGAAAACACATCGTTGAAGACCAAGTCGCGGTTGCAGTTGTTCGCGACCCGAATATTGTGCCGGCCAGATTCGGTCTTCCAACGCATGTCGTCGGTTAACACGGGACTCGACACGATCTCCGAGGGGACCCAGTCGGGGTTGTTCAGCCATGCGATCGCTGAAATATCCCAGATGACCTTCGAATACGGGAATCCCGTGTTTCGTCCCTTGGTTCTCATGGCTTGGTACTGGAGAAACTGGCCATAGAGGTAATCTCCTATCCGCGAGCGCCCGCGCAGGAATCGCTCCAACTCGGAAGCAGTCGTCTTCAGATGCTCGGAAACGTTCTTGGTCGGGATCTGGACCAATGGAACTCCGCTGTCGAACAACACTTGCGACGCAATCACGTCTTGCCGCAAGTTGAACTCACTTGCTGAAGGCCAGTAGTGCGTGGTGCCTCCGAGCCAGACGACAACAATCTTCTCCTTGATCCTCGGCTCCATCAGAATGGCCGAAGATACGTTCACGGGGCAGCCGATGGTAAGGACATAAAGCGGCCCGTCGCTGGGTCTCAGCGCCTTCTCGATCAGGTCGCCCGCAGCATCACTCTCAACCGGGCGACCCTTCTCTTGCATAAACTGGCTTGAGCCACGGAACACGCTTCCGGTATCGGCATCGGCGAAGAAGCCAAGCAGCCGCAGGATTTCCTCGTAGCTCTTCTCCATTCCGACAGCAGCGGATGGCGAGCGATCGTTGACGAATGGCGCAGCGTAGATCGCCTCGATCGACAAGCGCTCTGGCGACAGCAGGCTGTAGGCAACCGCATATTGGTCATCAATCTCGTTGTAGGTGTCCGTATCCAGCACGGCCCTCACTCGACCTGGGCCTGGAATGGCTAGCAGACGGTCGAGACTGCCAGTTTGAGCTTGGGCGGAAGCGGCCAGTGCACCGGCGGTGGCCTGCATGAACCTGCGTCGAGAAGTCATAGCGGTCGCAGCGATAGTATCACGGAAGAGGAAGACTCAGCAGGCCGAGTCTCGGCTCGGCCGGACTCCGTGCCAAGGCGCGAGAGCGTGCGGCTCCTAATGTCCTTCACGGTGCCGATATCTTGTCCCGCGAGCGAGTCGTCGGCACAGCTTGCGGAGCATCTACAAGCAAGGCTACTTCTCGCGGGAACCCGCTTGTCGGCGATTCTCCCGAGAAGGTTCCGAACTGCTGTTCACCGCCTCCTGCGAGGGCGCCGTTACTGTCGTTGCTGTCCCGTTGTTCCCGAATTGCCCAATGTGAACAATTTGTTGAGATTGACACCGGCGCCGCCAGCTTCGGCGAATTGCGTTTCGGGCAGTGTCCCGCCACGTATCCTAGCTGGCGCACCAAATAGGTCGAATTCTGCATTGCTTTGGGTAGCCACTCGAATGAGGGCGGCGATGTCCGAGACTGCACTCCGATCACGGAGAGCCATTGGACCCACAAGAGCAAGTCCGGCACGAGACTGTACTTCGCATGTACGCTAAAGACATTGAAACTCTGTCCGGCCGACTGGCCCGCCTGCTCAGCGGCTGCTTCCAAAGCCGGACCGAGCGCCGCCTTGCGAACGATAGCGAAGACAACGCAAGGGCGAGATCGGCCGCGTTCGCTCGACTTACGAGTGGATCATTACGAGCAATGGCGAGGTTGTGTAAGCGTGGAATTCCGATGGGGTAGGCTTCGAGGATGCGTAGAGGTTCGGATGTCACGTGATGTCTCGGTCTCTTCGCCGGCAGCCGGCCGGGATTCCATCGTGCATCCGTTCCCAAGATGGCTCCTACCAATGCGTCACGCCCAGCCACTTCTACCCCATTCGAGAGCTCCGACCAATACCGGGATAGGACAGACGCCACCTTGGATCAGGGGCGGTCCGATCCACTCGCGCGTGGTACTGCGAAACACCTGCCGAACGCTTCGCAGAGCGTATGAGTTGCGCCGACCGAGTCACGGTCGTTAGAGGGAGACATGAAGATCGCAATTGTCTACAACCGGGACAGCCAGAGCGTGATCAACCTGTTCGGCATGGCGAACAGAGAGAAGATCGGCCTCCAGACCATCGGCCGGCTGACTACGGCACTGAAGGCGGGGGGCCACCAAGTGATCGCCTTGGAAGGCGACAAGGATCTGATCGACCGGCTCGAGAGCTTCATGCCGAGGGTGGTTAAGGGGGAGCGTCCGGGTCTTGTTTTCAACGTTTCCTACGGCCTGCAGGGTCAGGCCCGCTACACGCACGTGCCCAGCATCTTGGAGATGGTCGGAATACCCTATGTCGCTTCCGGGCCCTTGGCGCACTCGCTCTGCCTCGACAAGGTCGTCACCAAGATGATCCTGCGCCAGCACGATCTGCCGACGCCGGACTTCGCAGTGCTTCAGACGCCGGACGCGGACCTGCCCGAACTCACGTATCCGCTGATTGTGAAGCCCAAGAACGAAGCGGTTTCCTTCGGCCTCAAGGTGGTCCAAGATGAGGCCGAACTGCGGGAGGCGGCGGGGGTCATCTATCAGGAGTTCCAGCAGGCCGTGCTGGCAGAGCAGTTCATCGAGGGGCGCGAGGTCAACGTCGGCCTGTTAGGGAATAATCCGCCCGAGGCCTTTCCACCTGTGGAGCTGATTTTCGGCAATGACGGCCCGGCCATCTACACCTACGAAGACAAGACCGGGAAGAGTGGCCGATCCATCTCGCACCGCTGCCCTGCCGAGATCGGGGAAGGGTTGCAGGAGCAAGCCCGGGACATTGCTGCCAAAGCGTTCACCGCGCTCGGCTGCTACGACTGTGCCCGCGTTGACATGCGCCTAGACGACGGTGGCAGGCTCTATATCTTGGAGATCAACAGCTTGCCCAGCCTCGGTGAGCATGGGTCCTATCTGGTGGGTGCCGAGCAGGTGGGCCTCGACTTTACGCGGTTCGTGAACCGCTTGGTCGAGGTCGCGAGCGCCCGCTACTTCGGCACTCCAAGCCCGCCCACCGTATCGCTCTCCACGGCTGATCCCACGGAGCACGTTTTCTCCTATATCACGTCCCGACGGGACGCGATGGAAGGGCGGCTGGAGGAATGGGTCCGGCTCCGGAGCCGCACGGGAGATTCGCTCGGCACCAAGCAAGCGTTCAAGGTTGCCTCAGATTTGTTCGAAGACCTCGGCATGCGGGAGATCCCGGCGCTGTCAGACCCCGGTGTTGTGACGACGTGGCAGACCAAAGCGGGGCTCGACGGAGGCATCCTGCTGATTGCGAACCTCGATGTGCCCCTGGACCCCCAATTCCCGCCGCAGGGATTTCGTCGCGACCCCGAGTGGTTGCACGGCGAGGGGATCGGCTCGTCGCGGGCGTCGCTAGTCACGCTGGAGTTCGCATTGCGCGCCCTGCGGAGCCTGCGCCGCCTCCGGCACCTTCCGTTGGGGGTCCTGTGCTATGCCGACGAGGGTGAGGACGCGCGGTTTAGCGCCGAGGAGATCCGAGCGGCAGCGGCGCGCTCCCGCGGGGTGTTCGTCCTCGGTGCCGGCATCCCACCCGACGAGATCGTGGTCCAGCGGCAAGGCTACCGGACCTTCCAGCTACGCGTCGAATCAGAGTCCTTCCGCATCGGCCGTGTCTTCCAGCGGCCGGACGCATTGCGCTGGACTTGGCAGAAGCTGGAAGAGATCGCCAAGCTGTCTTCGCAGGCGGAGCGGATCGCGGTCTCCACAACCGACGTTCGAGAGGAGCGGCACCCGATGCACCTGGCCCACAGGGCGACCGCGAACATCGTCGCGAGCTATCCCACGGTCGAGGCAGGCGAGCGAATAGGCGACAGGATTCGAGCCGTCCTAGGCAAAGGTCGGATTCGCTGGGAGCTCGTGGAGAGCACGAACCGGCCGCCGTTCACAGACCGCAAGGCGAGTCGGGCCCTAGCCGACGAACTGGCCTCGGTCGCGGTGCACTGGGACATGTCGCTGGAGCGGGGTACGTCGAGTTGGCCTTCGGTCGCCGGACTCGTGCCTGCCGACAAGGCGTGCGTCTGCGCCGTCGGGCCCGTAGCGCGCGATTTGCGCACCCCGCACGAAGCCGTCCAACGGATCACAATCGTCCAGCGAAGCCTGCTTCTGGCCGAGTTCCTGGCGAGCCGGCTCAAGCGGAGCGGGACTACATGACACAGAAGCCGGTCGAAGCCAAGCCGGCCATCCGAGTGCGGGGACCAGCACCGTCGAGCCAACCAAACAGGATCCGGCGCACGAAGCAGGGCCTCAACGAGGCCGCGGACACCGCGTTCCTCCAACTGGGAGACCGTCGCGTCCACGAGCCACAGCGCCTCGCAGTATCTCCTGGGGGTATGGTCGCGACCGCCCATCACGGAGCCACAGCTGCGGGCGTGGCCATGCTGAACGCGGGAGGGAACGCGTTCGACGCGGCCGTCGCTGCGGGGTTTGCGCTAGGTGTCTGCGAACCGGCGGCTTCCGGGCTCGGCGGCCAGACCATGATGCTGGTGCACGACGCTGCGGCGCGTCGCACCTTTGCCATCGACGGCTCGTCGCGCGCGCCGAATCGCGCCACGCGCGATGCTTTCGGCAACGCACGGTCCGAGTGCCGGCGCGGTTACCGGGCTACGACCGTCCCGAGCACCCCGGCAGTCCTAGACTACGTCCGCTCTACCTACGGCACGCTCCCACTCGAGGCAGTGCTACGGCCGGCCATCGAGCTCGCTGACGACGGCTACGAGGTCAGCTTGCTCCAGTACGCGCTGACCCGGAGAGAGCTGAAGTTCCTGCGCGCGGGGACGGCCGCTCCACTGTTCCTGCGCGATGGCAAGCTGCCCTATCGCGCTGGGACGGTATTCCGCCAGCCCGTGCTGGCAGCCACGTTACGCCAACTGGCGGAGCACGGAATCAACGATTTCTATCGTGGCGAAATCGCCCGCGAGATCGAGGCCGACATGCTCCGGAACGGGGGGCTCCTCCAGATTGACGACCTAGCACAAGTTCCCGTGCCGGTCGAGCGGCGTCCCGTCACCGCGCGCTTCCTTGGCCACAGGGTGTTCTCGATGCCCCCTCCAGGAGCGGGGCGCACCCTGATCGAGATGCTCAACATCCACGAGCGGCTCCCGAAGGCCGCTCGCGACATCGACACCCGGGACGGAGCCATCGTGCTGGCCGAATCCATCCGGCACGCATTTCTCGACCGCACCGACCGCCCCTTCGATCCCAACCTCTACTCTCAAGTGTCGGAGCGTCGGATGGTGAGTCCGGACTACGCAAAGGAGGTGGCAGCCGCTATCCGCAAGCGCTTCCTTGGGCATGGCGAAACGACCCACCTGTCAGTGATGGATCGTATGGGGAATGCGGTCGCGCTTACGCAATCGATCGAGAACGTATACGGCTCGTGCGCGGCGACTCCAGAGCTGGGCTTCCTCTACAACAACTACATGAACGCGTTCGAGCACGACGATCGGACGCATCCATACTACCTCCGGCCGAATGGTGTGCCCTGGGCAAGCGTGGCGCCGACGATTGTCTTCCGGGGGCGGCGGCCGTGGCTTGCGATCGGGTCGCCGGGGAGCGAGCGCATTACGCCTTCGATCCTACAGGTACTGATACGGCTACTCGGCGGGGCTGACCCGCTGGCAGCGGTTTCGTCCCCGCGCCTGTCTTGCTCGGTCCGAGGAGTTGTATCGCTCGAAGCGTCGCGCATGCGCGACGACCTCCCGGAGGCACTATCGGCCCGGGGGTTCGACGTGGACATCCGCGAACCCTACGCTTTCTATCTCGGATGCGTGCAGCTTGTCCTGCGCGAGCGCGACGGATTCGTCGGTGTGGCCGATCCCCGTCGAGATGGCTCTGCGGGCGGGGCTTGCACTACAAGAGCGGAAGGGAGACCGGATTGAGCAAACCACTCCCTGTCCTCGCGTCCGTTCCCCATGCCGGGCTGGAAGTGCCCCGGGAGGTCGAATCGCTGTGCATCCTGTCGAGAGGGCAGATCGTGGCAGACGGAGACGAGCATGCGGCAGAGATTTATGACATCGCTGGCGACGTTGCTGCATTCTGCACGACGCACGTTGCGCGCGCCGTGGTCGATCTGAACCGCGCTGAGGACGATCGTCGACCTGACGGCGTCGTCAAGACGCACACCTGCTTCAACGAGCCCGTCTATCGCAAACCATTGGACGACAAGGTTATAGACAAGCTGCTGGACCGGTACCATCGTCCCTACCACTCCCAGCTGCGATCCCTTGCAGGGGAGGGCTTGCGCCTCGCGGTCGACTGCCACACGATGCTCGCCGTCGGCCCGCCCATCGGTCCGGGCGCGGGGATCGAACGCCCGCATGTCTGCTTGGGCGATGGTGGCGGGGCCTGCCCACCCCGCTGGATGGCGTGCCTTGAGGAGAGTTTTCGAGAGGCCTTCGGCCCGTCGGTCACGGTCAACCAGCCGTTCAGCGGCGGCTACATCACCCGATCACACGGTGCCGAGATGCCGTGGTTCCAGCTAGAGCTGTCCCGCGGGCCGTTTCTCAGCAACAGCGAGAAGCGCTCTCGTGTCGTGGCAGCCCTGCAGGGGGGCCTGCTCCGCATCGCATCCATTCCCGGATAGCGCAAGCTAAGGGACGACGTGTGGCAGCGTCCCAGTCCCACGGTCTCTGCCCCACGCGTTCAGGGGCCTGGCCGGTGCACGATGAGTCGACCTTCCACGTGGTATACGATGCGGCTCCTCCTCGTTGTCGGCAACTCGATGCCCGCGTGCCAAGAAGCGTCAGGCGCGGGTGCTCCCGTCCTTGAGAAAACAAAGCAGGGAGATCTGTTCCGACGGCCCCCTGAGGGCGTCCAATGCAACCTGCACTTCGAAGAGCTGCCGGATGCACGCCACGCGTCCCCCGTGCAGCTGTCCCCCATCGCCGTGCCTGTTACCTGGGCCCAGCGTCAACTGATCGAACTTACGCCTCGAGACAAGAGCGCATCGCCTGCAATCTTGCCCGTCTACAGCTTTTCCTCGACCCAGCGGACAACAGCTTCGGCGATTTCTAATGCCCGTTCGCGATCATGTTCTGTCAGCGGTCTGAGTATGCTTGGATAACGGCCTAACACCGCGTAGGGCGTCAACTCCTCGGCTCGGCGAATCGCCTCGGGAATGACCACGCCGCTCCCTTCGAGCAACGACACCAGATGTGCTAGGTCATGGACATACGGGAACTCAACCTTGTGCGCAACGAGCAACGCTTTCACGGCCTTTTCCGCTGCCTGCTGCGCATCGAAGCATAGGTCCTCGATGTACACCCCTGCTTCACGCTGACGGGCGCGAATCAGGTTGCTATGCGCACGGTTCAGCCACTCACGTGGTTCATCGGGGAGACGACGCTCAAGCGGACTCATATACGGTCCTTCCCTCCCGCAAAGCCGGCTTGATGATCAGGGAGTGGCTGTCCCGATAGCGAGCCACGTCGTCCGGAGAAACAACGATCGCATCGACAGGGACGCCTACGCCGTGCAGTCGGCGGTAGATCTGGGCCATAAGTTCAAGCGCATCCGCGACGTCGCTCACGACCAGTAGGTCCACATCGCTGTGGCGCGTCATTTCTCCCTTCGCGGCCGATCCGAATAGAACAATCCGCTCCGGTTGTGCAACCTCGACTACTCGTCGGATGATCTCGTCTAATGTGCGCGGGTCGAGAGTTGGACCGCGGTGAGGCTGCCCCTTGCTCCTGGAGCCCGTACGGCTAGCCCCCTCTTCTGGGACAGGCTGTTCACGAACCATCCGCATGTCCTGCCTCAGTATTGATCACCGCGCCAGACTCTGCACACGAGCCCAGCACACCAGCGGCAGCATGGCGTCTGCCTCCAAATAGTAGTGTAGTGCTGAGCCATATCCGTGGCCTCGCATACCCGGCCGCCTAAGGCGGAGGTGTTGTACTCGGCGGCGAGCCAAGCTCTAACCTACGAGCCCGGCAAGGATATAGCGAGACGGATCACCGTGACCGAGTGCTTCGGGAACTCGTACTCGAATTGGGGGCCGGAAATCGAAAACTCCGACTTTCGGCCCGAGACGAGATCCGGTTCCGAAAACGTATTCGCTGTCTCGAGCGTCGAAGCCGTCACTGTCGTTGCCGTCCCCTTGTCTCCCAGCTGGCCCTCGATCCCCTCCAATTCGACCCTAGTGCGAATGGGATCTTCGGCTGACGTGTTCACGACCTTGAGAAACACCTCTGTGCCGGCATCAGTCGCGGTGACAGAAACATCAAGCGCCGGTACCGCGGTGCCCAGCGAAGCGTCGCCCGGATCGTATTCAATGCTGCATTCGACACCAGACTTCAGGCGCCAATCACCGCGATGGCTGTTGTACGCCTCGATAACCGAATACGTAGCCGTAGTGAACACGTCGTGGCGGCTGGCCTGAATCACGCCGCCCGGCCAGCCGTTCACTAAGTCGGAGACGGCGCTCATACGGATCAGGTCCCCCTGACGTTCGAAGACGTTCATCAAGCGGGCTCCGTACAGCGCTGATTCCATCGTGTGCTGGCGTGGAATGCCGAATGTGGTGTTCCATTCGTTCAGCGCCACGCCGATATCCCTGCCCGGCAGGATCTCTTGAACCATGTCTCGGACCTGTTCGTAGAGGCGCTCGTACCAAAGGGGCCTAGCCATGAGGGCGGCAAAACCGGGCGGATCACCAGCCTTCGGCCGGTAGTGGTGAATCGCGAGCATATCGATCTCGCTTCCGATCTCCGTCAGCACCGTGCGGTTCCAGCTCGGGTCTTCGTCTCCGACGGCGATGATCTTGATCGAGGGATCCACAGCCTTCATCGCCCGGATGTAGCGCCGCGCGTTTGCAGCGTAGGTGGCGGCATCCGAGTGTCCCCGCACCCAGTCTCCCCAGATCTCGTTGCCGATCTCCCAGTAGACAGCGCCCAAGGGCTCTGGATGCCCGTGCTTGGCTCTCATCGCCCCGTAAGGCGTGGATTCGTCACCGTTTACGTATTCGACCCAGTTGGCGGCTTCCTGAGCGGTCGCAGGACGGGAGTCGGTACGTATGTCCTTGCCCTCGGCCCGAAGAACGGCCGCCTCGGGCACCGTCACGCCGCGCCCCTCGGCGTTTACGACGATGTTCGGCTCAGCACCGATGCTCGCGCAGAATTCCAAGTACTCGATGGTTCCGAAATCTGCCGGCTCAGGATCGTTGTCCCAAGACATGTTGACCCAAATCGGACGCTCGTCCCGCGGGCCAATGCCCCACTCCCAGTGGTAGTCCTGCGCCACATTCCCGCCCGGCCACCGTACGAACGCCGGCTGCAGCGCACGGACCTTCGCGAGCACATCAGATCGAATGCTGTTGACGGCATCGCTGGGCATTAACGAGACCTGGTCGATCCAGATCGCGCCCACTCCGTACATCCGAAAGACAAATCGCGCCAGTGGGTCGGACTCAGAGATCGGCAGCTCGAATTCGAAGCGCGTCCATTCGCCCAGAATGTCACTCATCTCGTGGGCCGCGTAGATCTTCCCCCCGGAACGGTCCTCCTCCAAAGAAACACGCACCGAGCCATCGAAGGCACCAGATACCGAGAGTCCGTCCGCTGTCCGCTCGACACCTTCGGCGCGTAGCCAAACGGACCCTCGGTAGGTCAGGCCGGAGCGTACGGGAATGGCCGACTGGTAGATGCCATGACCCATCTGTTCGGGCAGCGAGTTGACCAGGACCTGTGCACGGTTCTCGAAGGAAGTCGGGTAGCCTTGCTCGGAAACTCCAATGGCCTTGCCGCCCAGCTGGAATCCGTTGGCGTGGTTGCGCGTGTCCGGATAGCGCTCCCAGTAATGGGCCGCCGCTGGCGGCGGGGCGACATCCTCGAATCCGCGGTTCACGATCAATTCCGCCCACAGGCCGCCCTTGACGTTCTCGAACATGAACTCGGCGAACTGGCCGTAAAGCAGATCGCTGACGGGATTCAGGCGTTGGGAAGCGTCGATTCGGATCGTAGCCTCAACCACTCCCTCATCGACATCGGGCAGCCCCCCGCCGCAGGAAGCGACGACGTAGGCGGCAAGCACTGACGCCAACGTGCCGACAAGCCGGCATCCGCCCGACGGGCGGCTAGACCACGAGGGGAAGATGGCTTGAAGGACTGGAACGAACATTACGCTTGAGCTGGACCGCAGCACCGCCACCTTACCGCATGCTTCGCGAGCCACGGGCTGGATGTACTGTAATTCCTTGCAAACACTGGCTAGATCACTTGGCCCTATCAATGATCAGGAAGCTTGATTCAGTGACCTCGAGTGTGATTTCGCCCCTCAGCGAGCAATCGGTGGCCAGCGGCAGCCGGCCCGTGGGGTTCCCCGATTCTATCCGCGGGCCGTCGAGGTCCCGGCCGCCAATCCGAGTTGCGTGATCGTCGGCCCCCCCAGCCCTGCCGGGGTTCGACCACGCGGTCGGTCAGGATCCACCCGGCCACGATCACGAGCACGCTCGACACGCTCTTGAATAGCCAGCTGCAGAGCTGGCTGACTTCGCGAGAACTAGACGGGACGCTCTTGGGCGCAGCCCTTTATGATCCCCTAACGAATCCAGTCCCGCTGCGTCTACAGGGATGTACCCGGCTCCAAGGGCTTCGGCAGGCGAATCGCCCGAGGCGTCGGGGCCAAGCGAAAGGAAACCACCATGCATCAATCCTGGCGTGTCGCAATCTCGCTTTCCGCGGTCATGCTCTTCGCCGCATACTGCAGCATGCATGCTGTTGGAGCGAAGGTCAGCGAAGACTTCGAGCGCTCCCTCAACCTTGAGGACGGCGGCGAGGTTGCCGTCGCCAACACGAACGGTTCCGTCCAAGTGAATGTCAGGGACGGCAGCCAAGTCCTGCTCCGGGCGACCAAGATCGCCAAGGAGACGGGCGACCTTGACAGGATCAGGATCGAAATCGACGAGTCCCCGGGTCGCATCGAGATCGAGACCAAGATTCCCAGGAGCGTCAGGAACGCGGCTGTCTCCTACGATCTGGAGGTCCCGCGCGGGACGCGGGTCGAGGCGACTTCGGTGAACGGTTCGATCAGGATCGTCGGGACGCACGATGAGACTACGGCCAGCACGGTGAATGGTCCCGTGAATATTACGGAGGTGCGGGGCAGCGTCACCGCGAAGACCGTGAACGGGTCCTTGCAGGTGGACTGGGCCTCTCTCGAAGGCTCTGCCAAGAACTCCCTCGAGACCGTAAACGGATCCTTGAGGATCTGGATGCCCAGCGACACGCAAGGAGCGTTCAAGGCCAGCACGGTGAACGGTTCGATCAAGACCGACCTGCCCTTGGAAGTTCGCAAGGGGAAGTTCGGGCGTCGGCCGTCGATCGACGACAGAATCGGCGAGGACGGACCGGATTTCGCCCTGTCGACGGTCCACGGATCCATCAGCATCCTCGAGAACTGACGCCTCGCCGCGTGTCGAGGGGCAGGCGTCAATGGCGGTCTCGCGCCGCGAGCGCCTTCCCGGTGCAGGAGTGCTGGAAGACGAGCCGCAGGACTCCGTTGCCGTCGAACGCAAGTGCCAGCAGCTCGGAGAACCGGCTCATGCGACCGGCAAGAGGGGATTTCGCCGGCGATCTCCACCAGTGGCAGTTCGGCCGGCTCCATTGGCTCCGGGTTCCCGCCACAGGTAGTCAGAAGGGCGCAGAGGAAAACGGAAACTGGGATCCGCGGCACAGCAAGAATTATGCGCGCCTCAGCCGCCGGCACCCGGCGGCTGAGCCGATCCGTACGGCCGCCTATCGAGCGGCGCCGGAACGCTTGCCCGAGCGCCCGGGCTGGTCAGTCGAAGTGCTCGTCCGACGGATCGAATGCCGGTATCGGGATGTTCAGGATTCGAAGGCGGCCCTTGGCCCGATGCCGACATCCGGGATGGATCATCACCGAGGTGAGCGGCCGCAACGGGTAGGAGCGTCCATCAAGTTCAATCGTCCCCTCACCTTCAAGCACGACGTATATCTCTGTCATGCGCTTGTGGTAGTGGGATCGCGAATCCGCGCTGATGTCCGTGAGATGGACGGTCGCGATGCCGTCGCCCGGACCCGCGAAAGCCCGCCTCGCTTGGCCGCAAGGGCAGTCGACTGCCGGAGTCTCGTCCAGCTGCGCTATTCGGTACCGTGCCATCGGGTCCTCCAAACTCGCTGCTGGCGTGCATCATAGCCTAGCAACCTCCAACGCACTCCCTCGCCTGAGCGGAACCGCTCCCGGCTCGGGGCAACGAACCGGACGGGACACGTTGCCGGGAGTCCCGGGTCGTAGAAGGCCGGGCAATGCCTTGTGCGACCACTTGCAGTCGGTGCCGCAGACCCCCGGTGGGGCCACGCACTTCTTCCGCAATATGCGGGCGGGGCTCGATCTCTATGGGGACTAACGTTGTGGTTTTTGCCACCCTTCTAGTGATACTGGCCCTAATGCCCGGTGAAACCGGCCAGTCAGGGGTTCGAGCCTTCCAGATGAGAATGCAACATATGTAAATAGTAACTGACCTGAAATCAGTTATTATTTGATATAGAATCAATTAGTAATTGCTCTCCCATGCTGTTCACCTATCACTCTCTGGATGACCACGAGAAACGAGTGGAGGAGGCTATCGCCAGTATCCGATCCGATCTGCGTCTGCACGTAGCTGCGGAGCCGCGCCGATGGACAGGTTGGCTCGCGCGCATGACGAGGGCTCGCGCCCTTGCCGCATCGAACAGCGTGGAAGGCATCAACGTGTCCCAGGACGACGCGATCGCTGCAATCGACGGTGAAGATCCCGCGAACACTGACCGTGACACGTGGCGAGCGGTCATTGGCTACCGCGAGGCGATGAACTATATCCGGCAGCGCCGTCAAAGCCCATCTTTCAGGATCACGGAAGATGTGCTCTTAGCCGTCCATTTCATGATCTGCCAATCCGACCTAGCTGCGAATCCTGGCCAGTACCGTCCTGGATGGGTTGGGGTCAGAAACGCTCAAACGGGGACTTAGTACACGAAGGTGTAGATAGGGACCAGCTAGAACGCCGCATCCAAGAACTTCTCGACTACGTGAACGACGGAGATGCCGAGTCGCTCTTTCTGCGTGCGGCTATGACACACCTAAACCTAGCGATGCTACATCCATTCACGGATGGAAACGGGAGAACGGCCAGATGCATCCACACGGCAGTATTGGCAACTGACGGAATCGTCGCTCCGGAATTCTCTTCTATCGAAGAGTACGTTGGCTACAACCAACAGGAGTATTACGACGTGCTGTCAGAGGTCGGGGGCGGCGGGTGGAATCCAACGCGAAACGCCAAGCCGTGGGTGCGCTTCTGCTTGGTTGGCCATTACAGACAGGTGCAGACTATCCTTCGTCGGACGAGAGAGACCGAAAGGATCTATGGGGAGATGCTGGACCTAGTTCGAAACAACGACCTCCCCGAGCGCACTGCAATGGCTCTGCTCCAAGCCGCATTCGGGAGAGTGCGGAACTCGTCCTACCGCGTTAGTGCAGATGTCTCCAAGAATCTCGCGAGCCGTGATCTGAAGATTCTCGTTGATGCTGGATTTCTAATTCCAGACGGCGAGAAACGAGGCCGCTTCTACGTCGCTGGTCCCATAGTGGGAGATATTCGTCGTAGGTTCCGTCTGCCTAGAGGGGTTGACGACCCATTCGCGCCAGGCGGGCCTTGATCGCGGCGACGGGATACGCGGCAAGTCCCCTCAGCGCTGCCTGGCCCTTCAGTCTGACTTGAGCTTCCGGCGAATCAGCTTTGCGGAGTTCCCGGCCAGCAGTGCCGAGGAATCCTTCGAGAAATGTACGTTGTCGGGCCGAACCTGCGGGATATTGTGGTCCCTGATGAACGAGTTCATGTCGTCGACTTCAATGCCGTGACGCTCGATCACTTCCCTCGCCGCCGAGTTGTACTTGGCCAAGTCTGCTGGCACCCGCCCTTGCGCTCCTTCAGGCACTGGCGTGGTAGGACGCCAGATCAGTGTTGCGCCGGTCTGATTCAGCCGTTGGACTAGTTTCTCCAGATTCGCCGCGTACTCGACCACAGTACTGACTTGCTTGCCTTTGGGCGGGAGTGCGAGCTTGCCCTCTTTATCCACGTACTTGAGGTCATGCAGGCCCCAGTTGAAGTGGATGAGGTCCCACTTCCCCTCCCCGAGCCACCGGTCGATGGATTCGAGACCCTTCCAGGTGTGTGCGCAGTTCTCCGGCGGGCGATGCACGTTGGCAACTCCCTCTAGCGCGGCACGTAGCGGCAGGGTGTAACCGATCGAAATGGAATCCCCAATGATCAGCACCCTAGGAAGTGCGGAATCGTCGACCACGGGGGCGAATTCGGCTCTCGGAGTGCGTTGGCCGAAAGCGGCTGTGGCAAACAGAGCGGCCGCTAGTGCGATACAGCACGCACCCGATCCTGCTCTCAGCACAAACGGCTGGCAACCAACAGCTTGGAAGAAGATTCTCATTTCTTTTGTCACCGTTTCACTCGGCCTGATTTCCGGCCTCAGAGTACAGATCCCCGCCCCCGACGCTGGCACCGGGGAGCGCGGCTTTCCACCCGCTCTCCAAGACTGCGGCAAGACGGTCCATCGTGGGCTGGTGCTCTGGGTCGCCGGCTAGGTTGTCGTATTCCTTGGGATCAACGACCAGATCGTATAGCTCGAATTGCGGCTCGCCATCACCCTCAAGCGGCGTCCACTCGGTAAAACGATACCGGTGGGTGCGTACCGACCGCCCATGTGCGCCCTGGCGCTTTGCTTCCGAGAAAATCGCGCTCTTCCAAGGAACGTCCGGGTCTTCAAGCACTGGCCGGAAGCTGATGCCCTCCATGCCTTCAGGAGACGGCAATCCGCAGAGGTCGGCCAGTGTCGGGTAGAGGTCAACGAGTTCGACCAACGCGCTGGTGTTTCTGTCGGACACTCCGCCAGGCATCCGCACGATCAGCGGAACTCTCGTCGATTCCTCGAACTGCGTGTGCTTGCGCCAGAGCCCGCCGTGCTCTCCAAGATGAAAGCCGTGGTCGCTGAAGAAGACCACAATGGTGGACCTTTCTAATTCAAGTTCAGTCAGCGCCTCCATTAGCAGGCCGACTTGGACATCCATGAGAGTGACCGTCGAGTGATATGCGGCGATCGCCTGACGCACCTGCTCCTCGCTGTGGTCCTTATCTTCCGGGTAGTTGCCTAGCGCCGGGGCTGGGATGTCGGCAGTGTCGTCGGCTGGTTCGTCCGGAGGGGCGACTTCCGAGATTGGGTGCTGCTGGAAGAATTCCTTGGGCGCTACCCACGGCTGGTGCGGTTTGTGGAAGCCCGCAGCGATAAAGAACGGATTGTCTTGGTTCTCCCGCATGAGTTCAATGACGCGCCGTGTGGTCTGACCATCAGGAGTCTCGGCTTCGGTCTCGTCGGTGGCCCGCCAGCTCAGCGGCATCCCAGTCGGCCGGTCGAGGTGGCCTAGGATCTCCGCCCTTGAGAGGCCTTCCTCCGAACCCTCGATCCATGTGTTGTCACGGACCTCGGAATGGTCCACTCCCGGAAGGTAGTGCTCCCTCCGGGCGGCATTCTCGGAGATGTCCCATTTCACGGCAGCTTCGTACCTGCCGTGGGCTACCTTCCCCACCCTGGCGGTGAAGTATCCGTGCGCACCGAAGTACTCGGGCAGCATCACGACGTCGCCGAGGTAAGTGCGCGGCTCTACGAAGTTTCCGTAGACATTCGTGGTCGGTGGGCGGCGACCGCTGAGAAAGGATGTCCGAGACGGGTTGCAAACGGGATCCTGAGCGTAGGCTCTGTCGAATTGCACTCCCTCGGATGCGAGGCGGTCGAGATTCGGAGTCTTGGCTGTCGGATAGCCGTCATACGAGCCCAGCGCAACGTTTAGATCGTCGACGACGATGAAAAGCACATTGGGCCGTTCCGGCAGTGCGGAAGTCTCAGACGTAGCGCATGCCCCCAACAGCAGGCACAGGCAGGCCGCGGCCAGCACCATCACCTGCGATTGAGAAAATAGGTGGGAGATTCGGCGTTGATACATGGTTGTTCGAGGGCTACCCAGTGCTGTCCGATCCGGAGCACAGCCCGAACCTATGATAGATGCGCCTGCTATCCGCGAACTCCCTGAATTCCGTTTCAGTGGATTTCGCGGCCCTCAATCCATAAGTCATGGCCCGCAAGCTGCAATCCATCTTTCTTATCGGCCCCGCAGGACGGCTCGAGGCACTTCTCGAAGAACCCGAGCCCCCCAATCGAATCGAGCGTGCCTTTGTTGTCTGCCACCCCCACCCACAGCACGGCGGGACGATGCACAACAAGGTCGTCTTCCGCATTGCCAAAGCCGGCCGCAGCACGGGGGCCGCCGTGCTGCGATTCAACTTCCGCGGCGTCGGAGCGAGTTCGGGCACTTATGATGCCGGCGAAGGAGAGCAGGACGATCTCAGGGCAGCGATGCAGTATATGCAGGAACGCTATGCGGGCATCCCCTTGGTTGTGGGCGGGTTCTCGTTCGGGTCGAGAATCAGCTTGCGCGTCTGTTGCGGTCACCCGACCGTGGAGCGAATCATCGCCGTCGGAACTCCAGTCAATCGGGGCGACTTGAGCTATCTGGAGGCATGCGGGTGCCCGAAGCACTTCGTGCATAGCACGCAGGACGAGTTCGGCTCGCGCAGCAACCTAGAACGGGTCTTCGCCACGGCGGGCCAGCCCAAGGATCTGACCTGGATTGAAGCCAGTGATCACTTCTTCTCCGACTCTCTGGATGCACTGGAGGATGCCGTGCGCAAGGCGCTCGGCTAGGCTGCGCACAGTGAAATTCGCGATCTACGGTGCCGGTGCGGTCGGCGCCTTCTTGGGCTCCCGGTTGCTCGAAGCTGGGCACGACGTCCACTTCATCGCACGCGGAGCGAACCTAGACGCCCAGCGCGAACGAGGCTTGTTGATTCGTAGCGATGTCTTCGGCGAGAAGCGCTACAAAGTGCATGCAATCGCGTCTGCGGCCGAGGTCGGCCCATCGGACTTTGTCGTCTTGGCTGTCAAGGCCAGCGCGCTGACAGAAATCGCACCGTTCGTCGAGCACCTGAAGGGCGCCGACACGACCTTCGTATCAACGCAGAACGGTCTGCCGTGGTGGTACTTCTACGGCGTGCCCGGGGACGACAGGCCAATCGCGTGTGTCGATCCCGGAGGAGTGATCGCAAAGCATATCCCAGCGCCGCTCGTTTTGGGAGCGATCGTCTACATGTCGTGCTCGTTGGCCGGTCCCGGCATCGTTACCCACACCTCCGGTGTGCGCCTGCCGCTGGGAGAGCCATCCGGGGAGCGCACTGAACGCATACGCCTGCTGTCATTGGCGCTGCGGGATGCCGGGATCAAGGCACCGGCGCGCAACAACATCCGCCATGAACTGTGGGTCAAGCTCATGGGCAACGCTGCGTTCAACCCCCTTAGCGCCCTGACCCGCAAGACTCTGGCTGAGCTGACCGATTCGCCTCAAGGCTTGCGCCTGACGGAGGCAATCATGGACGAAGTGCGGCAGGTCGCTTCTGCAGTCGGCGTGCAGATCGCCCTATCCAACGAACGCCGCATCGCCGGGGCACGCGCGGCGGGAGATCATAAACCATCGATGCTCCAAGACTTGGAGCAGGGGCGGGTTGCCGAATTGGACGCGCTCCTCGGCGCCGTTCTGGAACTCGCCGACAGGTACCACGTTTCCACGCCGACACTCAGAGTGATCGATACTGCCTCCAGACTGCTCTTCCAGCCGGCGTCTGAGCGGGTGACCTGAACACCAAGGACGTCTCGGAAACGCTAAAGCTGATCAGAGCCAGAGACCATGCTGCATTGGGACCATCCACAGGTTCGTGAACTCATCCGGCTCGCGGTGGCCGAGGATGTTGGCTCCGGAGACGTGACTACCGAGGCCTGTGTGCCCCGAGAGTCGCAGAGCGTAGGCTATTTCTTGCCTAAGCAAGACTTAACGTTGGCTGGCACTGAACTCTTGCCAATCATCTTTCACCAAGAGAAGGTCGAGATCCTGGAAGGTGATGGTACACATGTGCTCGCGGGCCAAGTCTTCGCCAAGGTCGGCGGAGCAACCCGGAGACTGTTGACGATGGAGCGGACGGCCTTGAATTTCCTTCAACGGACTTGCGGCGTTGCCACCTTGACGAGTCAATTCGTCGAGGCGATTGAGGGAACGGGATGTACGCTTCTGGACACGCGCAAGACCAGCCCCGGCATGCGCGTCCTCAATAAGCTCGCTGTCCAAGCTGGCGGCGGAACGAATCACAGGCTAGGCCTGTTCGACGCAGTACTGATCAAGAACAATCACGTTGATGCCGCAGGCAGCATTACACAAGCGATCGAGAACTGTCGCCGCACCGGCCGAACGATCGAAGTCGAGGTTCGCGATTCGGGGGAGTTAGAAGAGGCCCTGAACTGTGGGATCCGTCATATCCTTCTGGACAACTTCTCCCCCCGACAGGTCGCCGAGGCTGTCAAGCGCGTAGCTGGCCGCGCGAAGTTGGAGGTGTCTGGAAATGTGCTGTTGGAAACAGTCCGAGAATACGCCGAAGCCGGAGCCGACTATATTTCCGTTGGGGCGCTAACCCACTCTGCGCCTGCTGCTGACATTAGCTTCAGGCTCGAGTGAAATCGGCCATCGGCTCCGACGGATCTTGAGTGCAGGCGAACTGCTGCCGGCTTTGTTCACGTGGGTTCCAGCGAGCGATGCTCGGCTTGAGCCGAGCGCGAGCCGTTCAAGCCCAACTCGGTAATGACGATGATCTTACGCGGCCCTGACTCGGAGAAATAGGCCCAGACCAGCGAGAACCAGAGCATCGGCGTCGTGAACCAATGGACTAGATAGCCTGTCTCGTACCATTCAATGGTTAGCCCTACGTTGACAACAAACCCTAGGAGGAACAAGACCTTTTCGTGCGGTTTCTTACGGCGCCATGGAGCCAGCCACCAAGATTCCTCCGGCTCAATCCTATGGTCCATTGCCGAAGGGTCGTATCGTCTCGGCGCTCGTTCCGACATGTCTAACTTTTTTCGCAACTCTGCCCTGCTCTGCTGGCAGTTACGCGCTGACAGATCGACCTCGCACAGCTTCGGGGCCAGTGCTTGCTTGCCTATTGCGCGGGCTCCCTCTGAGTAAAGACCTGCACGATGACGCTCTCCAGCGTGTCCATCCGCCCCTCCAATCGCGCCATGCGCTCACGCAAGTCAGACAGGCCATTAAACAGTTTCCACGCCGACCCGAGCACTGAGAGCAAGATCGTAAAGAGCATCACCGTCTGGGTGTCAAGTGTCATTTGCTGTACCCACATTATACGGGTTTCCCGATCCTGTTGAGCGGCTCCAAGAGTTCGTGCTGCACTACGCCGCGTTGAGCATATGTTGCGCGACCTGAGTAGTCATCAAATGGCGACGCCGCTGGGCCTCATCCCTCGTGGAGCACTTCAACAGGGTCGAGGCGCGCCCCGATCCGGGCCGGATACAGCCCTGCGACGATGCTCGCGAAAAGGATCAGCGTGGAGGCACTGAGCAACATACCCACCGGCCAGTGAAACTGGATCGTCCAGCCAAACGATTGCTTGTTGATGACCTTGATCAGAATCACAGAGAGAGCGCCGCCCAGCACCAAGCCAATCAGATTCGAGAGCAGTCCAAGCAGAGCCGCTTGCGTTAGCACGAGCTTGCGAACCTGCTTCTTCGTGGCCCCCAGGATCCGTAACACACCTAGGTCAGTCTTGCGGTCTATGACTAGGGTGAGCAACGCGCCCGCCATTCCCAGAATTGCCACTAGTATCGCCACCGCCTCCAGTGCATAGGTGATGGCGAAAGTTCGGTCAAACACCTCGTTCGCCCGCTCGCGGAGTTCGCGGTTGGGTGCGACCCGTACACGATGGCCGGCCACGGCCTGAATAATCTTGGGCCTAGCTGCTTCGAGATCCGAGCCATCGGCGAGATACACAGCCGCGCTAGTTAGCTGTCGGTCAGGCAAGTACTCCATCAGCACCCCACGGTGCCCGATTACATAGCCTTGCTCGGCAGAATAGTCGTAGTAGACAGCCACGACTTCGAATTCTTCCGCGCCATCGCCGATCGGCAGAGCCAATGTGCTGCCAACACCGAGGCCATGTTTGTTGCTAAATGGCTCGCTGATAATCACGTTCTTGCCAGAGACCAACTGCCGGCACATGGTTGGAATGTCCGGTCCGTGCAAGATCTGCATCTGGGATCGGCCGGGATGGACGCGGAAGTCTGCGAGCGCAAGGTTCGCAGGCAGGCCGCCGTAGCTGATCGAGTACCGACGGAACCGGTCCACTGCGTCGACTTCCGGCAACGCTTCGACCAACCGCGCAACCTCCTCCGAGAAGGTGGCAGAATCCTCGGTGCCGAGAGATTCTCCAGACCGAATGTACAAGTCGGCTTGCAGCTGGTTGCCCATCCACACGGACAAAGTGTCACGCAAGCTGCCAACCATGATCCCGACGCTGGCCATCATGGCTGTTGCAATTGCCATCGCCGCGACGATGACCGACGTGCGCTTGAGAGACTGCGACAGGATCTGCACTCCCAGCATCGGCGTCGCCCCGAGCAAGCGCAGCGCCAGCCCCGTTACACGCCGAAGGCAGTGTCGAGCGACGAACGGCACGAGCATCGCAGCCGCTCCAATCAGGCACACAGCTGCTGCGAATCCCCCGTAGGGGAGCCTGTCCCAAGCTGGCACGAAGCACAGTGCTGCAGCTAGGCCGCCAAGCACTGCCGCTCGTTTCGCCCACACGGTTCGCGTGGCCGCGATCGCATACTCTTCCCTGCCCTTTGCCATCGCTTCGACCGGTGCCACTGACGAGGCTTCCCGTGCAGGCCGCCAAGCCGCGAGCATTGACACTCCGATGCCTGCAAGGCCGGCAACCACGAAAGCCCACGGGCGGAACACAATCTCCCCCGGCTGGCTGCCGACATAAAGTGTCGTCACTGTACGCCCCATCAACTCCACCGCGCCCACCGCCAGCGCACGCCCCAGGACCAGCCCAGCCAGAGTTCCCAGCAGGCCGAAGAGTCCGGCCTCCACAAGAAATCCCCACTGAATCGTTCGAGCCGGCATGCCAAGTGCCCGCGCCGTCCCGATCTGGCTTCTCCGCCGCACGACCGACACCGAGATCGTGTTGTAGATCAGGAATGCACCGACGATCAGCGCTATATAGCTCAATACTCGAAGATTCCACCGGAACGAATTGAGAAGCTTACGGTTCTGTTGCGTCCGAGTGCCCGATGCACTTACTGCTGCCGCGGCCGGGACGTGGTCTTTGAGCAGTGCCTCCCAGTCCGTTGCGTCTTCGCGCGGAACATGGACATAAATCCGGTCAAGGAATCCGATCCGGTCTAGCAGCCGCTGCGCGAGGGAGATGTCCATCACGACCATGCTGGCCACAGCCTGTCCGCTCTGATCCCGGGCTCCAAGCAGGCCCAGCACGGTGAAGGATTGGACGCGGTCGTTGATGGCCAGATCAATTCGATCCCCCACTTGCGCCCCGACCGACTCCGAGATCCAGACGACCCGCTCGTCATCGAAGGCGCTGACGCTAGGATTGGACAGGTCGATACTGCCCAACATGGGCTGATCGCCTACTAGGTCCACTCCGAAAAGAGGCAGGCGCTCTCCTGTTGACTCCACCGCGGCGTAGCCTTCGATGCGGGGCGAGAACTGCTGCGGCCCCGGAAGCCGAACCAACTCGCCGAAGACGGATTCGGGGATGCCCCCCACTTGGGAGATCTCGTAGTCTGCGGTGCCTTGGAGCGATTCCAGCGAGGACTCGAAGGAACCTACAGATGCCTCGCCGGCCAAATCGATCGCTACCACTACCGCTACGCCTAGCGCCACGCACGCGGCGGTTAGCGCCGTGCGGAACGGCTCCCGAATCAAGGGCCTGCAAATCAACCGATAAAGCAGCCGCAGTCGATTCATGGAACTTGGGCAGCCTTTGCACGCACCGAGAGTGCCGAGCCCATCCCCGAAGAAGAAGTCTGCTCCTCGCTCAGAGAAATCGGCTGTGGGTTGGGTCGCGTAGAGCGGTCAGCGAAGTCGCGCGGGCGATCGGCACACACTGTGTCAGACGCCCTAGCTGCTGTGGCCGACCTGTGCCCAGACTAACATTGGCCTATATTGGAGCGAGACTTGCCTCGCGTCGCGGCAGGACCGTCATCCGATGCCGGGCACCTCGCCACTCCAATGCTAAGCGCTGCCCGCCTAGTTGGACCCGTGCCGGGCATCGCCGGCGTGCTGGCGTTCGCATCGCTGCTGGCACTGCCTGCGCCCTGTGCCGAGGCCCCGCTAGACTTCGCGGTCGATCTATACCCCCGCCTCGAGACGAAGAACTGCCGCGCGTGCCACAGCACTTCTGGAGTGGCATCGGGTACGAGGCTCCAGTTTCCGGAACTCGGAGCACCGCAAGGAGTTATCCGACGGTTTGGCTTGGGTCTGAGACGCCTCGTGAACCAAGCGGACATCAGCCAGTCCGCGCTCTTGCTCAAGCCAACCAACAAGATCCCGCACACGGGCGGCCCCCTAATTGCCGCAGACAGCGAGGAAGAACGCTTGCTGCGCCGCTGGGTCGAGTATCTCGCTTCAGAAGACTTCGACGCCGAGTCCACCCAGGATGCCCAGACCGAGCGCCGGCTCGAACCGATCCGCAGGCTTACGCACGTGCAATACGACAACACCGTGCGGCACTTGTTGGGCGACAGCACCCGACCCTCTCGTAAGTTCCCTTCGGAAGACTATGTGCACGGCTACACCAACCAAGCCTCCGCACAGGTCATCACGCCCGCCTTGGCCGAGTTATATGGGCAAGTCGCGGAACGTCTGGCTAACAACGCATTTCGATACGGTGACGAGCATGGACTGCTTCCCTGCGAACCTGCTAGCCCTGCCGATCGCGCCTGTGCCCGAGCGTTCGTGGACGATTTCGGGGCCAAGGCCTTTCGCCGTCCTCTGACCGATTCTGAGCGTGAGGCCCATGTGGAATTGCTCCTCCAGTGGGCTGCCCAGGGCAAGAGTTTTCATTCCGGCGCGGCCGCTGTCATCGAGGCCGTGCTGCAATCGCCGCATTTCCTGTTCTTGGTGCCTCACGCGAACGACAGCCCGGCCAAGCCGTTCGAGGTCGCCTCACGGCTCGCCTATGCCTTGTGGAATGCTCCGCCCGATGAAGAGTTGCTCGCGGCGGCGGCCACTGGCAAATTGGAGACTCGTTCGTCGGTCGATGCGCACTCTAGGCGCATGCTGGCAAGCGACCTTGCAACAGAGACATTCGATAATTTCCTCGCGCAATGGATGCGCTTTGACCGCCTGCGTAACTCGGTCAAGGACCGCAATCGCTTCCGGGACTACGGCCCGGAAGTCGCCGAGAGCATGACCGAGGAATCCCGGCGGCTCTTCCGGCATCTAGCGTGGAACGATCTCGACTTCCGGGAGTTCTTTACTGCTGACTACACCTTCGCCGACGACTTCCTGACCAAGGTCTACGGCATGTCCGATCCCAGCGTTCCCTTCGGCAAGACGGAGTACCCGGCCGACTCGACGCGTAGCGGCATTCTCGGCCACGGCACGTTCCTGGCACAGACCGGCAAGCCGATCCACACGTCCCCGACCGAGCGCGGACTCTTCGTCCGCGAGCACTTCCTCTGCCAAGCCATTCCGCCTCCCCCGCCCGGTGTCGACACATCCCTTCCCCCGCTGACCCTGGGAGGGCGCCCCATGACGATTCGCGAGACGATGGAAGAGTTGCACGCGTCCCAGCCGGTTTGCGCGTCCTGCCATAAGCTTGTGGACCCGATCGGCTACGGCTTCGAGCACTTTGACACTGTCGGGGCCCACCGCGAAACCGAGCTGGTGCGGGTCGAGCCGACACCCCAGCAGGAGCGCGAGGGGGCCAAAGCCACCGAGCACTCTCTGCCTATCGATTCAACGGGATTCGTGGCTGGTATTCCGGACTCTGCGTTCGGGTCGCCGCAGGATGTGGGCCGTATCCTGGCCCAGTCGCCAATCTGCCAGAAGTGCATTGTCAGACAACTTTTCCGCTATTTGTTCGGGCGATCTGAGACATCCCGTGACACAGAGGTGATCGAACGCGCCTATAATCGGTTTGAGCAATCAGGTTTCGTCTTCCGGGAATTGGTCTTAGGACTGGTGGTCTCGGAGGAATTTCTCGCAACCGACTGGAGCGATTGAGCATGCCGAGCCGTACCTTGCCGCGCCGCGCTTTCCTGCGAGGACTGGCCGCGGGCGGAACCGTCGTGCAGGTCGGCCTGCCGCCGCTTGCCTGCATGTTCAATTCTTCGGGCACAGCCTACGCGGCCCGGACCGAGCCAGGCGGCGATGGCAAGCCCGAGACGCGCTTCGTCTTTTGGTTCAACGGGAATGGGATCCCGGAGCGCTATTGGATTCCCCGCGACGAAGGGACCGACTATTCCCTCACGCCCTGCCTCGCACCTCTTGCGCGCTTGCAGGATGACGTCCAGATCCTGTCCGGCCTCGACAACCCCAACGGCCAGACGAGCGGAGTCGGCAACGGCCACCAAAGGTCGATGAGCGCCTTGGTTTCGGGCTCGAAGTATACCGGCATGGGTGCCGGTTCGGCTTCGATCGACCAAGTCGTCGCTGGCAAGATTGGCACAGACTCCCGCTTCCCATCCCTTCAGATCGGCGTCTGCCAAGAGTCATTCGGCTCCAGCATGCAGCGAAACATGAGCTGGAGCGCCAAGAACCGGGCCTTGGCACCTGAACTCGTGCCCCAGAAGATGTTCGACCGTCTCTTCGGAAAGCTCGACGAGGGCTGGGTCAGCCGCAAGCGAAGCGTTCTGGATGTCGTGCGCGGGCAAGCGCAGCGCCTCAGCAGCGGTCTCGGGCAAGAGGACTCGCGCCGTATCGATGAGTACCTCAGCTCGATTTTCGACCTCGAGCGTGCCATCGCAGACTTTCCAGAGGAATACGCCGAGCAGGTAGACGAGCCCGAAGCCGGCGGCGATCCTCGCGATTACCCACGCATCGCGAAGTTGCAGAGCGACCTGCTAGTGCATGCCTTCGCCTCAGGCCAGACGCGCGTTGCGTCGTACATGCTGACCAAGTGCCAGAGCCTGGCCCGCTTCCCGTGGCTCGGCCTGTCGTTCGCGCGCCACCACGAATATTCCCACTTGGGCGGCTCGCACCGCCAGCGCCAGCAGGAAGTGATGCGTGACATCTGCCGCTGGCACGTCGAAGAATTCGCCTACCTTGTAGCGCGCCTCAAGAGCGTGCCGGAGGGTTCAGGCACGCTCCTAGACAACAGCGCCTTGTTGTTCGTCCACGAGCACGCCGAGGCGAACTCTCACAAGAACAGCGGCGGCGCAGTGATCCTGGCTGGACGTGCTGGCCGGCTCAATCCCGGCCACCACAGCCGGGTCACTGGAACGTTCGGCGATCTCTACCGCACCGTCGCCAAAGAAGTCGGAGCACCTATAGATCACTTCCCGACTTCCTACGGCACTATCCCGGCCGCGACGGCGTAACTCTGCCGAACCGGTCTAGCGAATCACGTCCCGAGACGGATTTGCGGCCGCGAACTGGGCTGCGGTCGATTCACTCAAGGCTATGCCGACGGCGACGAGCCTCTGCAACCGCGGATGCTCTCGCAAGGCCGCAACGCCCGCGTCCCCGAATGAGGAAAAGGAGACGTCCAGAATCCTCAGCGACGGCAGGTGCGCTAGGGCCGCACCGGACATGTCGTCCAGCGAGCTCACGTGAGCCAGCACCAGCTCTTCCAGATCGTCGAGGCCGTGTAGGTTCCGGATGCCCTCGGACGTGAGTGAAGACCGAGAGAGGTTCAACTTCCGCAGCTTGGTCAGGCTGGCCAATTGCTTGGCACCGAGGTCGGTGACCCGGATCGCCCCGCGCAGTCGCGGGACGCCCGTGCTGATGGACATCACGTACTCCTGGCTGGGCGCGGCCAGGTTGAGCGATTCGAGCCCGCGCAGCGCTGCGATCTCGTCCAAGTTCAAGTCCGTAACCGTGACCGCCCAAATGCCGCTGTCGGTGACTTGGGCTCCGCTGAGATCAAGGTGGCGCAACTCTCTCAGTGATCTCAAACTGGCGATTCCGGGCTCGCCGATCTTGTTGCCGCCAAGGGCAAGCGACCGAAGGTTGGGCAAAGCTTCCAGCAGGCCAACGGACGCATCGCTGATTTCCGTAATCCCGACGTCTAAGACTTCCAAGTTGCGAAGTTCTGTCAGGAACTTCACGCCCGAATCGCTGATCTTCGTGCCGCGAACGTTCAGCCGCTCCAGGCGCGACGCCCCGCGCAACAGCGAAGCGCCCGCATCGGTGATGTTCTCGCAGAAGAACAGGTCCAACTCGCGAAGGGCGGGCAGAGACGCGACAATCTCTAAGGCCCTGTCGCTGATATGTGTTTGGGCCAGTTTGAGGCTGACCAGATTCGTCAACCCTGCCAGCCGTCGCAAGTCGAAATCGGTTATCCAACTCCGGCTTAAGTCGACTCCCCGAAGATCGCCGGAGGAGTCGCGCTCCACGGCACCGCCCATGCCGAGCACCCATGTCTCGATGTCTCGCTGCGGTTGGGCTGCCACAGGCAACAGGCAGACCAAGGAGAGCGTGGCAAGGGTGCGCATGCCGAAACTTATGGACTCACCTGCGACGGGTCGGCTGGGCAGAATCGCGTTCCCAAGCGATATCGCAGTCGGGCAAGGCTCTTCGTAGCGACTCCACGCCGGTCTCGCTCACCAGCGTGTGGTAGAGATTGAGCGCTGTAAGGCTCCCGAGACCACGTAGTGTCTCGATTGCCGCGTCGTCCACGTCCGTATTGTCGAGGCTCAGTGCTTGGAGGCCAGCGTTCGCCGCCAACGATGCGATGCCATCCGAAGAGGCCTTGGTGTAGTCAAGGTTGAGTTTCCTGAGGTTTCGCAGCGGCGCCAGTGCCTTGGCACCGGCATCATCGACACGGGTGTTCGCCAGATCGAGTTCCTCCAGACCATCCAGTCCGGCCAATTTCCCGATTCCTTCACTGGTTACATCCGTGAACGCCAGGGACAGCCGCCGCAGCCGCGGAAGAGAAGCGATTGAGCTAAGGCCCTCGTCCCCGACGCGCGTTCCTGTCAGCCCGAGCTCGGTCAGGTTCACCAGCGGCGCAAGACTTGCAACTCCGGGGTCGCTGACCTGCGTATAGTCCAGCTCTAGCACTTCGAGCTGGGTCAGGCCCGCGACCGACCCTAGGTTGGAATCGCCGACCGCTGTTCCAGCGAGTGACAGCTTGCGCAGGCTGTTCGAGCGAGCCAAGTTCGAGAGTCCAGGGCCTTCGACCAGCGATTGGTCCAAAACGAGTTCACGCAATGCTCGCAGCTTCGCGACATGGACTAGTCCGGAATCTGTAACGCCTGTGTTTGCGAGATTTAGCACCTGCAGGTTCGGAAGTGAGTTCAATGCTTGCAAGCCGAGGTCGCTCACGTCAGTAGCGCTCAGGTCGAGATGCGCCACTGATGAGAATTGGGCGATGGCCGCCACTCCCCTGTCGCTGACAGGTGTCGCTTTGAGAGAGAGCGAAATCTGCCCGCCGGCGCCGGCCTCGGCAATGCCGCCAATCGACCGCACCCACTCCAGCAAGCCTTCGAGGTCGTCAGCGGACGGCATGCGCGACATAACAGGTGCGACGGACGGTGCCGTGTCGACAAACTGGATCTCCATATTCGGTTTCGCGGAGCGCAAGGCCGCGATTCCCGCCGAAGTCGCACGGGTGTAACGCAGATCGACGCTTCGCAACCTAGGCAGGGCTGCCAACTGGGGCATGCCCGCGTTCGTGATGCGCGTGCGATACAAGTTCAGGTCGGCCAGTTCATGCATGCCGCTCAAATGGCCGAGCCCGGCATCGGAGATGCTAGAGCCGCGCAAGTTCAGGATTCTAAGGCCGTCCAAACCAGCAAGGTGAGCAACCCCTTCGTCGGACAGTTCCAGATCGGCGAGGTCCAACTCCACCAGACCGGTAAGACGAGCAAGAGCCGGCAGGCCACTGTCGGTCACGCGAGTGCTCCGCAAGCGAAGGGTCGTGAGGTGAGGCAGCCGGGCAATGCTGGCCAAGCCCTCGTCGTTTACATCGGTTTGTGTCAGATCCAACTGCTCAAGCTTTTCGAATGCATCTAGGTGCGCCCCAGTCACCCGCGTGGACATCAGTTGCAAGGATCGGAGATTCTTCAGGGGCACCATTTTCTCGATGGCATGGTCGAACACCCGGATTCCCTTGAAGACACTCACGAAGTGACGGCTGAGGTGCAGCGACTCCAGAGACTCAATCCCGGTCAGCGCGGCTATCAGGTCGCTGTCGTCGACATTGCCCAGCGTGCCGCAACAGACGGGATTCCACATCGTACCGGGCAACGTCAGGCGACGGAGCCCGCGTAGCGCACTGAGGCGTTCCAAGTCCCGCGGATGCACGAGAGCACCCGTTAGGACGGCCTCGCGCACAAGGATCGGTCCCGTCGGAAGATCAGCTGTGGAGCGCATCTGCTCCCCGCTGCCCTCGATTCTGATCGTGCCACCCTGGGCTAGGATCCAGACTGCGGCCTCGGTGTCATCCGACTGCTGCTGTGCAGGAGACGACGGGCCGAACAGGAGCATTCCTGCCAAGACAATGGCGAACCGGCCCGTCATCGCGTGTCGGCAGCGCTGTAAGTGGAGGATCCAAGTGTAGGAGCGACCACAGCCCTGTCCAGTGCCATTGTAAACAGGCTCAAGGCTCTATCGGGCGAAGGCTTCGTGCCTCAACACGTTTTCGCCGGAGCGCCGGACTTCAGGTCGCCGGCATTTCTCGACGCGAGGGCCGGCACTCGTCCCTTCCTTCAATGGTCGTGCGATGCGACCCCTGAGACAGGTCCGCCAGCAAGCCGATCGTGTCAACCACGATCATCGATCATCGTCGGCCGAACCCGCCAAGCAGCCCGTCGATCTGATTGGCCGCGTCGGGATCGCCAAGCCCGCGGTCAGTGAGTGGAATGCGCGGTCGGGGGCGAGGATGCCCAAGCACCTTCTCGCTGATTGCCTGACGGATCAACTCCGCCTCCGAGATCCCGGTGTCAGAGGCCATGCGTCGGAGCGAAGCCCTGAGTTCGGCAGGCAGGTACACCGTAGTCTTCTGCATGCCATCCACTCTATGCCAGGGGGCGCAGCCGACGCCTACGGTTCAAATTCGGACCGGTGACCTGTCGGCGCATGCCGCGGGGCTGAAGGTGTAGACCCGATGGACCGGTCACACCAGCTCGTGGCCAGTGCCGCAAACATATACTTCGATGTCCAAGTTGCGGAACGCAGCAATCTTGGCGCTTAGCGCCGAGCGTGCCGCCGGCAGGTCCGGAGCGTAGGCCACTTGGATGTGATTCGACTTGTGCCTGCCCATCATCCTGTCGCGGCTGATGCCCCTCGTGACGGCGTGCATGATCGGCCACTGGGGCGTGGTGATCCTCCAGCGTCTCTCGGTCTCCTCTTGCGGCAACTCGACCACCTCGGCCAGTCCCACATCCGCCTTCAAGCGGTTGTCTTCGACAAAAATGCGGCTCCAGACCACCTCGCCTGGTTTGCTGATGCCCTTGATCGTGCCGCCGCCCAGCGGGAAGTACATCGGTGGCTGGCGTTCGCTGACGGTGCCCGCGTACCCGCCGATCAGGTGGTTGGGCGGGACCGAGCCCGAAATCTCGAACACCCAAACGAACTCTTCTTGGCCGCGCACCGTGTAGGGCTCGCCATAGCGGAGATCGTGCAGCGTGGTCTCGGGATCGTAGCCGAGCCTGTTCCAGACGCGATTCGTGACCAAGGCATCCAGGCCGGCGCACTCGTCGACTTCGTTGAAGTGCGGCATCGCTTGGCCTTCGAACAGCACCCGTCCGTCGACGCTCATTGCGGGCGGACGGTCTACGTTGTTTAGCAGCCCCTCAACCAAGTCGGAGGCGGGGCAGATGTCCTTCAGCCCCTGCTGGTATTGGATGCCGATGGTGTCACAGCCGAACTCGTCGGCGATGCGCAGCGCTGCGATGTACATCTTGCACTGCAACAAGATCTGGGCGTCCGTCAGGTCCGTCGCCTCATCGGGGCCGGTGTCGAACCTCATGCCCTTGGCATCGAGCCAGTCGCGCACCTGCTGTGCCTCTTCGTCGCTGACCTGCCGCATGCCTGCCCACAGCGCGGACTGGCTGAGCCGCTCCTTGAAGACGCCGGTGGGGTTAAGCAGGTGGTCGGGAATGATGGCGTTGTACATTCCCATGCAACCCTCGTCGAACACACCCAAGATCGCGCGCCTGGACTTCAGCTCGTCGGCAACTTCGGCCCCAGCCAGCATGGCTTTGTGGGGCAAGATCAGATCCTGTGCGGCATGCACGTGCGGTGACCGATGCACCACCGGATCGCCTTGAATCCAACTCCCCAGCGCGCTCGTGAAGAAGTCGTCGCTGAAGTCCTCGCTCCACAGCGTCGAATAGTCCACGCCAGCCTTCGTCAAGCTGCCATTAAGGTTGAGCATTCCAACCAAGCCAGGCCACTGGCCGCTCCAGTTCGCCACCGTCAAGATCGGCCCCTGGTGGTTCATCAGGCCGGCAAGAATGTGCTGCGAATACTGCCAGACCGCCTCGGCGACAACCAGTGGCGCCTTGCGGTTGATCGAGCGGAACACTTCCAGGCCGCGCTTCTGGCTGTCGATGAATCCATGCTGCTTGGTGGCGTCGTACTCGTGTGCCCGGCGGACGCTCCCGCCGGCACTATCGATCGCCGCCGTCAACTTGGCTTCCATCTCCTGCTGTGCGGGCCAGCACATGCGGTTGGCGGACAGGCGGAGGTCGCCATTGGCAACCAACAGAATCTCGTTTGCCATAGCCTACGATTGTCTCAAAGTCCTTCTGAAACTCCTGCCGTCCGTCTGAACAGGCGCCGACGGTCCCAGCGCTTGCGGGCGCATCCGGCACTGGCCGGACTTGCTTCGACGGTCGCTAGGGAACCGTTACAGCGGGACGGTGCAAGCTGTCAGCCGCACTTGTTGTTGTCGCATGGCCGCGTGCAAACGACCTTGTAATCGGGTGTCAGCCCGCAACCGACCGCATTGGGATCGCTTGTTCCGCAGCGGAACCGGCACGGCGGTTCTTCGCCGCCAGCCGATGGCGGGGCGGGCGGTGGTCCGCCCGGGCCGCGTCGGCGAGCTGGCAGGTCCAGGGCCTCTCGCAATGCGCCAAGTTCGATGCCTAGCGCCCGCGCCGACGCGGCAAAGTTCATCGGATCGATACGTCCGTCGGTCAGGCGCAGCGCCTTTGCCAGAGACTGGCTATCTATGCCGAGGCGCTCCGCTGCCGCCGCGACCTGTGCGGCGCTGGGCGGCTGGTCGGGCGGCGGAGGGCCCCTGCGTGGTCCACCTTGAGAGACAGGCGGTGCCGCTTCACGACCGGCGTCGGGCGAAGGGGTGCCCGAGAAGCATCCCAGAATGTATGGCCAACTCTCGGTGACGTGATAGTGATATGCCCCGCCGTGGTCGTCCCCGCCGTGCCCATTGCAACGATCCAAGAACTCCGGCCCCTCCCGGGGTTCGTAGCGAAACGCATCCCAAGCATCGATTTCGGGATCCCGCAGTTTCTTCCAGCTGCTCTTGAACTTGACGATGCTTGAGCAATCCTGATCGGCGCAGCCGTACGGGCCATACACGGCGAAACCGTCGGCGGCGTAGGCTAGGATCGGCGAGGGCTCGCCGGGCTTGATGTCGGCCGCAAGGCAGGCCTGGACGAGCGCGTGGTAGTGGTACTCCCGCGCCGTGTGGCCCATGCAGGCATCCATGATGGAGTTGTAGATCGGATCCCCGAAGCCCGGATAGGGCACGCCGCCTTCGTTCGGCCCGAAGAATGGGATGCCGTTAATCGCGACGCCAACCGTGCCGAGCAGCGGGATAGGAGTCGGCGTCTCTGCCAGTTCCGGCCTGCGCGGGAAGCGGTATTCGCGATTCGTCTCTAGAAGCGGGTTCGGTGTGATTTGGATGAACTCGTAGTGCGGGATTCCGTTGCTCCGGACCACCAGCGTATCTTCCTCGCATTCCACTTCGATGCGGGGCTTGGGGTAATCGCCCCCGGCCCCGGGGAACCGCCCTACGTCCAAGAAGACATCCGTCGGGCACGGGGGTTCCTGAGCGGCAAGCGGGGTCGCTACAGCTGCAAGAAGGAATATCCAGGCTGGCTTCATTGCTCGTGCTCCTGCGCTGTGCCCCATGCGCGGGTTTCGACGGACGGCATCACCTCGACTCCAAGTGTTCCCCAAAGAACGCCAGAGTCGCCGACCATGCAGATTCAGCAGCCTTCAGATTGGCGCCTTCCCTGCCCGACTGCTGGCGCAGAAAGCCGTGTCCAGCGCCTTCGTAGATGTGCTTCTCGTACTGCAAGCCCAGCCGCTGCATCTCCGCTTCGGCCGCGGCAATCGTGGCGTTCACGCGCAGGTCTTCCGAGCCGTAGAATCCTGCTACCGGTGCCGTGATGCGCGAGATTGCGCGCTTGTCCGGAGATGTTCCGTAGTAGACTGCTGCGGCTGCAAGGCTCGGCTCGTAGCCGGCGTAGGCGAAGGCCGTGCCGCCGCCCCAGCAGAACCCGATCACTCCAAACTTGCCGTTCGATGCCGGCAGCGCTGCGGCGAAACGCCCCACGGCTGTCAGCCGACGGGAAACATCTTCGATTCGCAATCCCCGAATCAGTCGCACCGCTTCCTGCCGATCTCCCGGGGTCTTGCCCTCGGGGCCGATCCCGGTGAGCAGATCTGGGGAGATAGCGATGTAGCCCGCGCCTGCAAGCTGGTCGGCGACTCCGCGCACCCAGTCAGTCAGTCCGAAAATCTCGTGGATCACGATCACGACAGGGGCTCGCGTTGCCCGTTCTGGATAGGTGATCCACGCCCGCACCGTGTCATGCCACCCGCCGCTGGCACCCTGGCCCTCGCTGATCTCGATCCACTCACCGTGGCGAGGGCTGGCCGCCAGCCGATCCGCTGCCGCTTCCGCGTCTGCAGGGAGCGCCGATTCTTCCCGGATCGGTGCCGTCCAAGCCAGAGCTAGCGCCAGAGCCAGACCGAAGACCAGCTTGGTGGTCACCAGCGCCACTCCAGAGCCATGGCTTGCCTCAATCCCGCAGCGCCGTGTCGATCCACGGCTCTCGCGTCTCGTTCGGCCATCCGGCACGCGGGTCTCGCGCTCCGCGCCCGCCCCGCCCCTTTGCCTTAGGCCCCGCCTTCGCTGGCGCTCCGGGCCGCGGTCCGCGCGGCTGGAGATCCCTGCTCACAGAGGGCGGTCTCGGTATCGAGCGAATTCGCGTCAGCAGTTCAGCAGCCAGATCTGGTTTGACCTCGATCAGGTCGTGCTCTTCGCCGGGATCGTCTTCGATCCGGTAGAGATGCAGCGTGGTTTGACCGGAATTGCGGGGAGTGAATTCGACGAGCTTCCAGCCGTCACGAAAGATCGCATAGTTGCCGTCCACGCCGATCACGGTCTCATCACGAGCGACCGCCGTTCCGTCCTTGAGCGCCGGCCACATGTCGAATCCATCGAACGGCTTGGCGTTTTGGGGGTCGACGCCGACAGCCGACGTGAGCGTCTGGAACCAGTCATGCGCGCTGAACTGCTGCTCGAGCTTGCTTCCGGCGGTCAGGACGCCATTCCACCGAACCACTCCCGGCACCCGGATGCCGCCCTCGAATGCGCTGCTCTTGCCGCCTCGTAGCGGTTCGTTGCTCGCGCCGGCGCGGATACTGCCACCGTTGTCGCTGACCCAGACCACCAGCGTGTCATCGGCAATGCCCTCTGCCTCCAGCGCTGCTAATACTCTCCCGACTCCGTCGTCCATGGCGCTCACCATCGCCGCGAATACCTTCCGATTGGAGTCCTCGAGGTCGGGATAGCGCTCCAAGTAGGTCTCTGTGGCGTGCAGCGGCGTGTGAGGGGCGTTGAAGGCCACGTAGAGGAACATCGGCTTGGACTTGTCCCGGGCCCTGATCTGATCGAGCGCTTCAGACGTGATCAGTTCCGTCGCATACCCCTCTTCTCGCAGGACTTCACCGTTGCGGTGCCAGTCCAAGCCGCCAAGCCAGTTGTGAGCGAAGTAGTCCACCGCAGCCCCGAGGTGCCCGTATGACCGGTCGAATCCCCGACGATACGGATGGGAGGCAATCCTTTCAATCCCCAAGTGCCACTTGCCTGCCATGAACGTCTGGTATCCGGCGGCCTGTAACGTTTGAGGCAAGAGATGCTCGTCGAGAGGCAAGCCGCCGTTGGGCCCGATGGGAGTGTCGATGCCCTGTCGGATTGGGGAGCGCCCGGTCATCAGCGCCACCCTGGTCGGGCTGCAAAGAGGGAACGCATAGTAGCGATCCAATTCGACGCCTTGCTCGACCAACGCATCGATGTTCGGCGTCTTGATCACGCTGCCGTGATAGCCGACATCGTTCCAGCCGAGGTCGTCCGCCATCATGAAGACGATGTTGGGCGCCGCACTTGCGAGAATCGGGAGCGTGAGACAGAGAAGGATTCGAAGAAGCACGGAAATGTTGCTGATCTGCATTGAAAGACGAGGCCGCCGTGGCGCGGAACGCTTGACTAGCATATAGAGTTCTCAATCGCTTGGCGGGCACAGACCGCTAAGCTGCCAAACCGGGAATGACGCTGCGTCCCAGGGGCTTGCACGTTCCCGACCATCCAACACATCAGTCTCGTGCCGCTCGCTCCGCGAACGGCGGCCGCCTCTCGGGCGCCTGTGATGGGTGAGGGTTTCCGGGCAAGCCGTTTCCGGGAGGCGGCCTGCGCCTGCCATTGGGCAACCGCTCGTCGCCTGGAGCCGGACCGCTGATGTTCTCGCCAACCGAGAAGCTGTCCAGGATCCCCGCGAGGCGCTCGAACGCCGCTGGCTCGTTCGCCGCAAGGTCGCGGCTCTCGCTTGGATCATCGAAGATCCGATACAGTGTCCGCTCGCTACGACCCCCCGGCAGCGGGCGGTGGACAAGTTTCCAAGGGCCGTCGAAGACCGCAAACCATCCAGTGGCGCCGATCACGACCCGACGTTCGCCGAGCGGCTTGCGATCTCGGATCGTTGGCCACACGCTGCGCCCGTAAAACGGCTTCTCGTTCCGCCCCCGCACGCCGGTGGCTTCCAGAAGTGTTGGAAACCAGTCATGCACCGTGACCAAGTCGTTGAGCACTTCCCCGCCTTCCACCACGCCGGGCCAGTGAACCGCCGCCGGAGTCCGAATCCCGCCCTCCCAAGTCTGGGTCTTTTCGCCTTTGAGCGGACTGTTGTCGGCACCGCCATCCGTTGCGAGCAGGCCGCCGTTGTCACTGATGAAAACTACGAGCGTGTCCTGCGCGAGACCTTCCGATTCGATGGTGCCGAGGATTCGGCCGATTGCGGAATCCATGCAGTCGACCATCGCCGCGAACACCCTGCGGCTTTCCTTCTCGATGTGCGCGTACTTTTCGACATAATGGGGCGGAGCTTGCAACGGCGTGTGCGGGGCGTTGAACGCCACGTAGAGCAAGAACGGTCGCTCAGGATCGCGGTCGAGGATTGCCCGGATTGCTTCGTTGCCAATGAGCGAAGTCGAGTAGCCCTCGTCCCTCGCAGATCTTCCGCTCCGCTGCCAGTCGTAAGAGCCGGCGATGGTGTGGCGGAAATAGTCGATCCCGGGACCTGTGTGGCCGTAGAACGAGTCGAAGCCACGATTGTGCGCGAAGTACTTTACGTGCGCATTGCCGAGGTGCCACTTGCCTGTAGCGAATGTTTGGTAGCCGCCGCCGGCGAACGATTGAGGCAGGAGATGCTCGTCTGTGGGCAGTCCGCGGCGGTGGTTGGGATTTAATGGACCGTGAACACCGATCTCCAGCGGCGAGCGGCCGGTCATGAGCGCCGCGCGTGTAGGAGAACACCACGGATAGGAGTAGTGGCGCTCCAAGCGCACTCCAGACTCTGCAATGGCGTCAATGTTCGGGGTCTGGATTTCGCTGCCGTGGTAGCCGACATCGTTCCAGCCGAGGTCATCGGCTACGAGGAAGACGACGTTGGGACTGGCGCTGGCCAAGACTGGAAGCGCCAACAAGAGAGCAATTCGAATCGGCATTGAGAAGCTGTAACAGGGATCTTCGCCGCCGTCAGGTCGGCTTCTGAACAGCATAGGATACCGTCAAGCGCCCGGAAGCCAGCGACAGCTGCGAGCCAATGGTGCGCCAGCGAAGTCTTGGGCATTTCCGGCGGTTGAACGGAGCCGTTGTCCGTACCGACTCGCGATCCGATCTCCGGGTCGGGCAACCGCTTGCCCAACACCTTTGGTTGCCTTCCCCTAGCTCTTGCTCTCGCAAGTCCGCTGGTCGCACCTTTCTCTCCGGCAGATAGGCGGGCAAGTGGCGGCGGTTGCATACACTAGGCGAAGTGGACCCCTTTGCTGACAGACCTCGGAGAGGAAGCCTTCGCTCTAGGCTGCACCGCATCATCTTCGGTGTCGGCACGCCCGCAGGCAAGGCCTTTGACGAGGCGCTCTTGGTGGCGATTCTCCTGAGCGTCACCTGCGTGGTGCTGGAGAGCGTCCCGGAGATCAATGCAGAGTACGGCATGCCGCTGCGGATCGCCGAGTGGTGCTTCACTATACTTTTCACGATCGAGTACGTGCTCAGGCTATGGACGGTTGCCCATGCGCGCTCGTATGCACTGAGCTTTCTCGGCATCGTCGACCTGCTCGCGATCCTGCCGACCTACTTGAGTGCGTTCTTTTCCGGCACCCAGTCCTTGGCGGTCGTGCGCGGAATCCGGCTCTTGCGGGTGTTCCGCGTGCTCAAGCTGGCGCGCTTTGTCCAAGAGGGATCACAGCTTGCGTCCGCGCTGTACGCCAGCCGACAGAAGATCACGGTCTTCGTTTCGGGTGTGGTTTGCATCGCCGTCGTCTTCGGCACTGTGATGTACCTGATCGAAGGCGACGAGTCGGGCTTTACGAGCATTCCGACCAGCATCTATTGGGCCATCGTGACCCTGACTACGGTCGGCTACGGAGACGTGGCACCGAGCACCGCCTTGGGGCGCATGCTGTCTGGCGTTCTCATGATCCTTGGGTACTCGATGATCGTGGTGCCTACGGGGATCGTGTCTGCCGAGATGGCTCGTGCCGACCCCCCTCCCCAGCGCGGGCGAGTCTGTGGCGCCTGCGGAGTTACTAGGCATGCCCGCGATGCGAAGTTCTGTCGCGTTTGCGGCGAGGTACTCTAGCTCGAGATTGGTCGGCCAGGCGTCGCACTGGGCGAGTCGACTTATACGCGAGAGGTGTCGCTGCTATCTTCAGGGCTGTCGTGGCAGGACCAACCGTGCTGCTTCTCGACTGGGCCATGTTCGGAGTGGCAGGACGGGCTCATCGTCCGCTCGGGCCACACAGCTTCAACTACCGCGACCCAGAGACCGGCACCATTGAGTCCGGCGGCTTCGGCCGGATCGCCACGCGGATGCTTGATCCGGGATGGTCGCACCGTGTTCGCACGGCACGCGTTACTTGCCTTGTGCGAAGCAGACTATGGATGGTCGATACTGGCCCGCAACCCGTAGAAGGAAATGGATATGAACTTGATTGAAGCCTATCTTGGGATCGAGTCCCTGCCCTTTGAAGCGGGCGTTCACTGACGGGCAGTGATCGAGATTGTGGAGGCTAGGGGCATTGAGAGCCGCAACGTCGTGGAGTCATTGTGACAGCTAAACTCTCGAAATCCGCCATTGAGGAAGCCGGGGGAGCCGACCGGCTCCAAACTCGTCTCGATACGTCATCTGAAGTCATCAAGGCGTTTTGCGAGCGCTGGCATGTCGCGGAGTTGGCATTGTTTGGCTCCGTGCTGCGCGACGACTTCAATCCTCGCAGCGACATTGACGTCCTAGTTGAATTTGAGAAGGGCAATATTCCGGGACTTCGCTTCGTCAGCATGGCTGACGAATTGTCGAGCATGTTGGGAAGGCGGGTCGATGTCTTGACGCGTTCGTCCGTGGAGCACAGTCCGAACTATATCCGCAGGAGGGAGATCCTTGAGTCAGCCGAGGTCATCTATGCGGCGAGATGACTCGTATCTGCTCGATATGCTGGTTTCCGCCCGCAGGGCAACCGCTTCGCGCTTGCCCTAACGTTCGACGAGTTCAGGCGAAGTGACCTGCATCAAAGTGCAACACTCCGAGTCTTGGAGATCATTGGCGAAGCGGCCTCCCGAATGAGCTCGGACTTCAAGCGTGAGCAGGCGGAGATTCCTTGGTCCGAGATCATTGGCTTGCGCAATCGCATTGCTCACGCCTATTTCGCAATCGATGTCGGCCTTGTCTGGCAAATCGTCAATGACGACATCCCCGCGCTAATTGACCACCTCGAACGGCTAGTGCCGCCCGAAGCTCCCTGACGGATCGGACGACCATGGACAAACCAGCCGAGCATCGTGCCAGGCTTGCGGGGCGAGTTCACGCCCTCGGGCCGCTTGACCGGTCGAGCGCCTTGCCGTTCGGCAGCACCACAGCCGCTCCGCCTCGCAGCAGGCCTCGTGCGACCACCCCGCGATGGATTTCCGATGTCCCGTCGTAGATGCGCATGACCCGGCAATCGCGGTAGATGCGCTCGATGGGAAGGTCCTTGCAGTAGCCCAGACCTCCGAAGACCTGGACCGCCCGGTCGGCGACCCGCCCTAGAGTTTCGGACGAGCACACCTTGACCGCGGACACCTTTTCTCGGGGATCCAAGCCCTGGTCGGTCTCCCACGCGGCCTCCAGGCACAGAAGTCTCGCCGACGCGATCTCGACCGCGCTGTCGGCCAGCTGGGACTGGATCATCTGGAACTTTCCAATGGGAGCGCCAAACTGCCGTCGGTCCCTGGCATGCCGCGTCATCATCTCGAGCAGCAGCGTCGCCGTGCCGACAGCCCGGGCTCCGATGTCGAAGAGCCTCACGCGTCCAATCGTGCCGAGAATCAGACGCAGGCCTCGTCCCGGCTCTCCGAGGAGATGCTTCCTGCCGAGCTTGACGTCGTCGAATGCCAGCTCGATATGGCTGCCTCCCCGCAGCCCCATCATCGACTGGTTTCGCCCGACCGAGACGCCCGGCATCGCCTTGTCCACGAGCAAGACCGAGATGCCCTTCGCCCCGGCGTCTGGATCGGTGCGCGCTGTCACGGCGAAAAAGTCCGAGAACGCTCCGTCACTCACGAAGTGCTTGCCCCCGTTCAGGATCCAGCCGTCTCCGTCCGGCTTTGCAGTTGTCTGGATGCCGGCGGCGTCCGATCCCGCTCCGGGCTCTGTCATCGCGATGGCGCATGTGCGATCCCCGCGGACGGCAGGTAGCAGCCATTCGTCGCGCTGCGGGCCTTCGCACTCCAAGAGGAGCTCGTAGACAGTTCCGAAAGCCCTGCGCACCAGGATGTCGCTGGTTCGGCCCATCTCCTGATCTGCCAGGCACATGTCGACAGCGCTGAGTCCACCACCGCCTACCTCCTCCGGCATGTTCATGGCGTAGAAGCCCAGATCCCGGGATTTCAGAAATATCTCGCGCGCCTTGGCTGGTTCGAGCACGCCCCTGGATTCGACTTCCTCCTCCAACGGGCAAAGCTCCTCCTCGACGAACCTCCGGACCGACGCGACCAGGAGGGCGGACTCTTCCGACACCGCAAAGTTCATGTTGTACGACTCGAAACGAAGTGGGGGCCGAACCTGGTTTCAGAGGTCTTCCCGCACAGGGGGGCGCTGCTCGACGAATGCACGCGGTCCAGCAAGAGCATCGCGGCTCTCCAGCATCGCACGAACCGTCGGGTAGCATCGCTTAAGACCCGATTCTGGACAGAAGGCCCGTTGCCCGCCCCGCGGATCACGCAGTGCAGAGGATCCTGTCCGCTGTAAGGGCGTCGATCGTCAGGGCCAGCTCGCTGTGCGCCTCAGGATGCAGGGCGTCGCGAACTGCTGGACGGTTGATCGCGATACGGAGCACCTCGCGCTCGACGCGCATGTCAACATGTCGCGCCGAGCTCGCGAAGCCCAGCGTCTCGGGTGAAATTGGGTCCTTCCGCACGGCTTTCAGGTCAACTCCCGGCTGCGCTGGCGCCGACTTGGCAGGAAGGTCCGGCCGGTTGCCATAGACTGGAGGGGACGCGACTTGCCTTCCAATGGCACTTCGCGGACCCAACCGGATTTCTATCCGCCCGGAGAAACCATGAGACTGACGCTTGCGCTTCTCGCGCTAGGAACACCTGCCCTTCTTGCGGAGGCCGCACCAGACGCTCATCAAATTGCGGCCGCCATCCAAGCAGCCCCCGAGGACCTGCGGGCAGGCGCAACGGTGCTGGGCTACAACTCCGCTGGCGAACTCGGCGTCCTCCGCGAAGGATCGAACGAGTTGCACTGCCTGGCCGACACACCGGGCGACGACCAGTTCTCCGTTGCCTGTTACCACAAGGATCTCGAGCCGTTCATGGCGCGCGGGCGTGAGCTCACAGCGCAGGGCTACAAGGGGAAGGAACGCCACGAAGTGCGCTGGAAGGACGTTGACGAGGGACGCGTCAATATGCCCCGCGAACCGCGCATGCTCTACGTAATGACAGGCAAAGGCTACGATGCCTCCAAGGACGAGATCCTCGAGCCATACCTGCGGTGGGTGATCTACACGCCATACGCGACTCCTGAGTCGCTTGGGGTCCCAGGGACTCCGGATAGCGGTCCATGGTTGATGTATCCCGGAACGCCGGGCGCCCACATCATGGTCAGCCCGCCAAGGCCATAGCGGATCCCCGCATGTGTGCTTGCTGGGAACAGACCGGCACGCACCCCGCTAACTTGGTTCCCCAGGCCCTCGACCGCGCCCGCCGACAGACTCGGCGCTGGTCCCCCAGCTACGTCGCCCACCAGCGTCCGGCTATCATTGCGTAGGCGTTCGCGCCGAGGCCACTGAGGGCCAGAAGCGAATATTCATGCACTCCCGCCAGACGATTCTTCCTTGGCCACCCCTCGCTCCGGCCGCCATCTTGGTGCTGGCGATCTGTGGCTCCGGCGCAGCCAGCGAGTTTCCCCACTCTCTTCCGCCCCGCAACGACATCCGCATCGAGAACCGTGTCCCGATCCCTATGCGTGACGGAGTCGTCCTCTACGCAGACGTATACCGACCCGTTGGCGAAGGCAAGCACCCCGTTATCGTGTCGCGGACTCCCTACTCGACCGAACGCGCCCCGTCCGCCTATGCGGCCGCAGTCTACTTTTCCCGCCGAGGGTATGCGTACGTATTTCAGGACGTGCGTGGCCGCCATGAGTCTGAGGGGCATTGGGAGCCGTTCCGGGACGACATCAACGATGGCTACGACACCATTGAGTGGGCCGCCGCCCAGCCTTGGTCGAACGGCAAGGTTGGCATGGAGGGCGGATCCTACCTAGGACACGTGCAGTGGCGCGCGGCCCAAGCGAAACCGCCGCATTTGGTGACGATCTTTCCGCGGGTTGCGTCCACGAGCATCTACCACGACTGGATCACGGTCAACGGTGGCTGGCGCCTGGCTTTCAACTTCGGCTGGGGGCCTGTCCGCCAAGAATCGCGGATTATGCAGAACCCTGGCCCACATGCGATGGCTGGTGGCCCTGACGCGATCTCTTATGACGACGTCGTCTGGCACTTGCCGCTCAGCGAGATGCAGGATCTGGTGGGCCGCGATGCTCAGTTCTACAGGGACTGGCTTGCTCACCCGGACTATGACGACTACTGGCGGAGCTTGAGTGTCGAGGAACACTTCGACCAGATTGAAGTTCCGGTCCACACCATGGGCGGCTTCTTCGACATCTTCGCCCAAGGCACGCTGCGCGGATACGCGGGCGTGAGCGCCAAGGGCGCCACTGCCCAGGCGCGCACGGGCAGCAACATGGTGATCGGACCCTGGGAACACGGCGTCGCACAAACCGTGGGCGACATGGACTGGGGCGAGGCGGCGGTGGTCGATACCAATGCGCTAGCCCTGCGCTGGTTCGACTACTGGCTCAAGGGCATGGACAACGGCTTAGCGGACGAACCGCCCGTCAAGGTATTCGTGATGGGGCGCAACGAGTGGCGCTACGAGTCCGAGTACCCGCTCAAGAGGACCAAGTACACGCCGCTGTACCTCGACAGCAACGGCAGCGCCAACGGCGCCCACGGGAACGGTGTCCTGTCGTGGAGCAAGCCCGCGGAAGGGTCGCCGCCGGACAGCTATCGCTACGATCCGTCCAATCCCGTGCCGAGCCTGGGGGGCGCGAATTGCTGCGGGGTCGCCACATCATCGGGAGCGCGAGACCAGCGTCCGATCGAACACCGGTCAGACGTGCTGGTCTACACATCAAAGATCCTCGCGACGCCGTTGGAGGTAGTCGGCCCTGTCAAGCTTGTGCTGCACGCTTCCTCCAGCGCTGTGGACACGGACTTCGTAGCGAAGCTTGTGGACGTGTACCCAGATGGTCGGTCGATCAACGTGGCGGAGGGGATCCTGCGCGCCCGCCACAGAGAGGGTCTCAGCAAGCAGGTCCTGATGGAGCCGGGAGAGATCTACCAGATGGAGCTGGACATGATCGGGACTGCGAACCTGTTCCAACGAGGGCACCGCATCCGAGTCCACCTCACGAGCAGCCACTTCCCTCAATTCGCGCGGAACTTGAACAATGGCGAGCCCTACGGCACCAGCGCTGAAGCGGTTGTCGCCGAGCAAACGATCTACCACTCCAGCAGCCGGGCATCGCACATTCTGCTCCCAGTGATCGAAGAGTAGCGGCCGCGGGTTCTTCGCATATACGCTCACTCCCTGACACCGCATCGACCGGCGTCACGTCGACTGCAACTGCTTGCGGAGCGCACTAGCGCATCAAAGCGCACCGCCGGTTTCGTGAACGAGCCTGCCACCGAGGTAGGCCCGCTCGACTTGGACCCGCTTCACGTCTTCGACCGGACACTCGAGTATGTCCCGGTCGAGCACGATCAGATCCGCCAGCTTGCCGACTTCCAAGGATCCTTTCTCGTTCTCTGTGAAGGTAATGTACGCATTGTTGGCCGTGTATAGCCGGATGGCGTCTTGACGGGTGATCCTCTGCTCCGGCTGGAGGGTGACGTCGGTCCAGCGCGGCTGCCTGGTAAGCGCGATCCACATCCCGAAGAACGGGTTGTAGGGATTGATCGACCGCATGTCGCCAATCTTCTGCATGTGATCCGATCCTCCGCCCACGATCACCCCGGCGTCACGAAGGCTCTTGTAGGGCTGGAAGTAGCGCAGCCGGGCCTCTCCAAACTGCTTGAGCAAAGTGGCTCCATCGCGTTCAAGCCAAGCAGGTTGCAAGTCGGCAACGATGCCAATCTCTGCCATTCGCTGGACAGCCTCCGGGCTCATGAAGTTCGAGTGCGTGATGCATGGCCGCATGTCGCGCACGCGGAACTCGTCGTTGATCTCTTCGTAGGCATCGATCAGCGCATGCACGGCGCCATCGCCAACGGAGTGTGCGGTGGGCTGCAGTCCGTGCCGAAGCGCCAGCCGCAGGATTGCGTAGGTCTTGCCGGGAGGAACGAACCGCAGGCCGCGGTAGTCCGGGTCTGTGATCGAGTACACGTCGCTCACGCCCCAGGGCTCTCGCATGTAGGCGCTGCCCGTCAACATGCCTCCATCCAAGAAGAACTTGATGCCGCGCAGCCAGAGCATCGGGCCGTAGCGGTGCCTCGGGTGGCGCGCCAGCTTGGCGATCGAGGCCTCGATGTCTTCGAGCGGAGCTTGGGCATTGATGGCAGCGCTCACGAACACCCTGGCGGTCAGTTCGTTCCGTCCGAGCAGTTCTTCGTAGAGTCCGACGGCTTCGGGACTGGCGTTGCGATCCGCGATGCTGGTCAAGCCGACCCGGTTGTAGGCCGCCAGCAACTCTCTTAGCCGTCGGCGCTGGTCCTCGCGAGTGGGCGCTCGCTGGCTCTCTTCGAATTTGATGAGGTGGGCCCCGCTGCGAATGATCCCTGTCGGTTCCCCGTCGGCGTCGCGCTCGATGCGACCTAGCGCTCCTTGGGGGATGCGGAAGTCCTTGTCAATGCCGCTAAGTTCCAGCGCCAGCGAGTTCAACGAGGCATCCGGCCCGGTGCGGAAGTACGCTGCGTGATTCGGCGCGGCTTCGTCTAGTTCTGCCCGTGTCGGGTAGCGCTGTTCGCGCAGGCGGGTGATAAAGACCTGTTGTAGGCGAATCCAACTGCCCTCGGGCACGACCCTCGCCCTCTGGCGAAAGTAGTCCAACACATCTGCGACGGTTTCCATTTCAGGCACGGCGTGGTCGAATTCATACAGCGCCGCGCCAAGGGGGTGGGTGTGTGTGTCGATCAGGCCCGGCAGGACGGTCTTGCCTTCCAGATCAACCAACCGGGTGTCCGATGCAGCCAGTGATCGCACCTCGCCATTTGTGCCGACCGCCGTGATCCGGTCGCCGCTGATCGCCACCGCCTCCGCGATGGAAAACTCCCGGTCCACCGTTACAACCTTGCCGTTGTAAAGGATCAGGCTCGGATCTGCCCACGCCACATGAGTCGCTAAGCCGAAGAGCAACAGACATAGCCGTGCGCCGGCTAGTTGAGCGCGGTTCAGCCTGACTCGAAACTCAGTCGCGGTGCTCCGCCCCGGTTCTCCCATGTGCCGTATCGTCGCATACGCTACACAATGTTCCGAGGGACCTTCGGCAAGTGCGCAGAGAGCAACTCTGGCACGCCGCCCTCGAACGTGGGATGCTTGACATGCCCTACCGCTCGATTCGGCTGGAAGACAGATGGTCCCAAGCGCCCTATATCAGATGGCCCCGGACGCCCCAGACGTCGGTCGCGAACTGTGCAGGACAGGCCGCACGGCCAAGTTGCTCCGGACAACGGCGCCGCCGGTTCTCGCGGCAAGATTGACGATCGTGCTGCTCGCGTCAGCGATCCTCCCCTCGGTCGTTTCCGCCGATTCCGACACGAGCGAATCCGAACTCGACTTTCCGGCCATACACGTTAACCATCCCCGGACCGCACCGCCTTGGGCGCTGATGCAGCGCCATTTGATCGAAACCATGGATCGGGCCGGCGTAGCCTTCTACGAGACTTACGTCAAGCCGGACGGAACCCTGCGTTGGAAGGAACGCTACGAAGGCGGCATGAACTCCTCGGACGATGCCTACGAGGGATTTCGAGGCTTCTCTCTGCATCACGTGCTCGGCGGCGCTAAGCGACTCGACACGCTGCACCGCCACGTCTGGGAGGGCATCACCCGCCAGTTCTCGCGCTATGGCCAGATCTACCGCGAGTTCGACAGCAACTGGGACTGGATGCACCACGGCGAAGGCTATGTGTCGTTCTACCCGCTGGGCATGGCAGATCCGTACGATCCACGCTTCCGCGAGCGCTCGGTGCGGTTTGCCGGCATGTATACAGGGGAAGACCCAGAGGCCCCCAACTACAACCGGGACCTGAACCTGATGCGGGCTTCTATGAACGGAAGTCGCGGCCCGAAGATGCAATGGACCAAGCGCGACTGGATTCCGACCAACGCGAACCTGGTCTACTACCACCTGCCTTTCGACGATATTCCTGGCGTGCCGTCTTCCACCGGCTGGATCAACGACCAGCTGGCCGACGACCAGTTCGGGCGGATTGTCAAGACGATGAGCGATCGGATGGCGCGCGGAGACGTGCCGATCAATCTCACCGCGGCGCCGCTCATCGCTAACGCGTTTCTCTACACGGCAGATGACAAGTACCGGCGTTGGGTCGTCGACTACTTGACCAAGTGGATGGAACTGACCGAGCAGAACGAAGGCATCACGCCAGACAACGTCGGCATCAGCGGCAAGATCGGCGAACACACCGGCGGCCGCTGGTGGGGCGGCTATTACGGCTGGAAGTGGCCTCGGGGCGGCACTGATATCGTGCTGGCATCCCTGACCGCGGCCAAGGTGGCGGTCCTGCTCACGGGCGAGAGCGGCTGGCTGGAACTGCCGAGAAGCCAAATGCACGTGTTGCGCGAGCGCAGCGAGACCCGGGAAGGCGTGTCCATGGTGCCGATCCGCTATGACGACAGGAATCAGTGGCACCACTTCGTGCCTGAGCCAGCGCACCCGTACGTGCATCTGTGGCACACGTCCCAGAAACGCGAGGATTGGGCGAACATCGAACGCTTGGGCGCTCTCGCCCTCGAGACTGGAAAGCTCAGCGATCCCGACTTGGGCTGGGCGTACTTTGTGCAAGGCCGAAATCCGAGCTTCGCGGTCGAGGCGCTCCAAGCGGACCTTCAGTTCGTGCAGCGGAAGCTAAAGCGCGTGCTCAACGAGCGCGGCGACCCTGAGACTTGGTTCGACGCACACTGGCTCAGCCTGGAGCCGATGCCGACCGACAATCTCGTGCGGCTGACCATCGGCGGCCTGCCGGTGCACAAGCGCGGCGAGATGCTGCACTCCTACTTGCGCTACTTCGATCTCGACGCTGGCAAACCCGGCCTGCCCCAAGGGGTGGCTGCTTTGGTGAGATCCGTCTCAGCTGACAGCGTGGAGGTCGAGATCGTCAACACCAACCTCTTCGAGAGCCGCTCGTTGATCGTGCAAGGCGGTGCCTATGGCGAGCACGTCGTCACGAACGTGAGCCTCCCGGCTGCAGGAGCCTTCCGCGGCCCCGGCTCGCCGCCAAGTGGATCGGCAGAGCCTGCCGAGCAAACAGTTCGCGTTGACGGCAGATACTTCCGCGTAGACCTAGAGCCGGGAGCCGGCACCTCTCTCAAGATCGGTCTCCGCCGCTTCTCATCGCAGCCAAGCTATGCCTTTCCATGGCGGGTTGACAGATAGATGCGCACTCTGTGGTTCGTTCTCATCACGGTCGTGGTCCCGGTTGTCGGGACCGGCCAGATGGGCTCGCCGGGAGGTGGCGAGACACAGGCGATCGCCCTGCACCCCGTGGACACCGAGATCATCTACGCAGGCGCCGCAAGGGGATTGTGCAAGACGACACGGGGTGGCGCGGACGGTTGGCCGTCAACCGGACTCGAGGCGCTCTCGCCACGCGTCATCGCGCTGGATCCGCAAGACCCCGATGTCCTGTACGCGGGGACCTACCAATCAGGCGTCTACAAGACCACTGACGCGGCTGCATCTTGGCATCCAGCCAGCTCTGGACTTACGAACCTCAAAGTGCGCGGCATAGTCGTCGACTCGGACCGCAGCGAGCGGATTTACGCGGCGACCGATGGCGGGGGCGTCTTCAAGAGCGTGGACGGAGGAGCTACCTGGAACCAAGCAAACCGGGGATTGGTCGACAAGACACTGCGCTGCTTGGTGCAAGATCCACATGACTCTGACACTCTCTACGCCTGCACGTGGCATGGCGTGTACAAGACCACCGATGGCGCGGCCTCTTGGAGCACGAATCCGAGCGGCTTGTTTGATATCGATGTGGCGGCCATCGCGGTTGATCCAACAGACCCCGACGTGATCTATGCGGGGACAAATCCTGGCGGTATCCACCGGTCGGCCGACGGCGGACACAGCTGGTCTGCCGCGCGAAAGCCGTTGGCACAGCACATCACGGCGCTCGCGGTCGATCCGGCTAATCCGGAACACGTGTACGCGGGCACAACCAAGGGCGTTTTCCGCAGCGTCGATGCCGGCCAGAGTTTCCAACCGGCTGGCCTCCAGTGGTCGAATCAAACATGGACCTTGGTGTTCGACGCCAAGACCGCTCCGCCAACCCTGTACTACGGGGGCGAAGGCGGAGTGCTCAAGACCACCAATGGCGGGCGCTGGTGGGACGTCACCGGGCCACAGAGACGTTAGGCGCGAGATCACTATCCCTTGGCTACCCGGTCGTGGCCAAGGTTCTGGTGGCAGGCATCACGTCGCCGCCCACGAAACTCGATTCCCTGTCTACTCACGCCGTCTGTTGCAGGCTGAGGTCGGCGCAATGTGCGCGCTCCCGCGAGACCTCCGTCGCAAGGTGCGCACCGCATCGCTCGGGGCACCAGCAGCACTCGAAAGCAAGGTCGCGCACGACAGCGGCGGGTCGGGAGACGAGCCTTGGCACGGTGCTAGTATCATCGCTAGGCGCGCATTCGCGCGCTGCCCGATGCGGCATGCCCGTCACGACCGCCACAGAAGCCGAACGTGCCGCGCGGGCCGCAGCCGTTGCCGGGGCGTCTCCGGAGCCGGACGAGATCGAATACCCGGAACGGAACTGGATCGCGCAGAGCATCGCGCACGGCGATGCCGTGCTGCAAGCGGCGGCGGCCTTGCGGAACCACTTCCGGGACCGCACGGACGTGCTCGTGGCCATGGAACTGGCGGTGTACTACCGGCGTGACGACAACAATCTCTGGCTGCAGCCCGACGTGCAGGTCGTGTTCGGGGTAAGCCCTGAGAATCGCAGGTCGTACCGGACCTGGGAGGAAGGCAAGGCCCCGGATTTCGTGCTAGAGGTGGCGTCGCCGGCGACGGCGGACAGGGATGCCGACCACAAGGTGCGGGAGTACGCCCGGATGGGGGTTCGGGAGTATTGGCGGCTGGACCCGGAGGGAACCTTGATGCGGTCATCCCTAGAGGGCTACGAGGCCAGCGGGGGGAAGTATGACCCGGTGCGGCCCGTGGCGAGCAGCGATCGGGATCGGTGGTTCCGGAGCCGGGTGCTGGGGCTGCAACTGCGCAGCCGGAGGCAAGCCCGGGCGACGGTGCTGGTGTTCCGGGACCCGCGCACAGGGGAAGAGACCGACGGCGCGCCGGAAGAAGCCGAGCGGCGGAGGCGGATCGCGGAGCGTGATGCGCGGGCAGCCAAGCAGAGGGCGAGCGCAGCGGATGAGCGAGTGCGGGAACTGGAGGAGCAACTCCGCGCCCTCACGGCCGATACCACTCCATCCGAGCGCGGCCGCTAGCTGCCGGCCCTAGGCACGGGGCGATGCCATCCGCCCGCCACGAAGCTGGGAATTGGCGCTGGGTTGCGCGTCGGCTCATTCTCTTGAAGTGCTTAACAGAACCGCAATCGCCGGGCCTCGCTATCAATGCTGCATAGGCGCTTGAGTTAGGATTCGGGATCCCAATGCTAGTTGGTCTGAGCCTCCCTAGTATCTGGGCAAGGCCTCTTGCCTTCAACGGTGGACAAAGAGACCTCGCCCCTCTCTTGGAGCAGGGTCTTGCTAGCCGATCAGCTGACGTACGCTCGTTTCTTGACACTCAGGGGATGGTCCTCACTACCTCTAGCGACTGGCTTCCAGACAGCGGGCAGCATGCCTGATTCTTCGGATACTATACTATACATATGGCAATGGGAACGCGAACAAAAACGACTCAGGCTCTCTTGGTGAGTACAACGGAGCTACCCGCAGCACCGAAATTGCCGTTCTACGATCGGCTCACGGATCTGTTGGAAGGCATCGATTTTGACCGTCACGTGGAGTCGGCTTGCCGCCCGTACTACCAATCGGCGCTGGGGCGGCCTTCGATGCCGCCCAGCGTATACTTCCGTCTCTTGCTTCTCGGCTACCTGATTGGTGTCGACTCCGAGCGCGCCCTCGCCCTGTATGCTCGCGACAGCTTGAGCGTGCGACGGTTCCTTGGGTACGCCCTGCACGAGCCGGTCCCGGACTCTTCGACACTCTCGCGCACTCGCCGCCGGATCTCGCTCAACACCCAGCAGGAAGTCTTGGGATGGGCCCTGCAAAATCTCCGCGAGCAGGGATTGGACGGGCGCCTGACGCGTCGTTCGGGTTGGGCAACCTCGCCGACTGCTCTCGCACATCGCCCACAATCGGTGCCGGCCTATCGGAAGTTCGTCGCAAGTCTGGCAGAGCACGCCTATAGTGACACGCTGGCTGGGGAACTCGAATGACCGGTCGCCCTGGTGTCGGCGGCCAACCAGCCCGTCTCGAGACTCGCGGCTTCGCTACCGTGTCTGCATATGGACGAGGCCGCAACCGTGGTTCCCTACGAACTCCCACAGTGGCGAGACGATCGTCCTGTACGGCGTTGACGCCACTGCCGAGACGAAACGCTTGTCAGCTGTAACCACTTGGCTTCCGATCAGCAACGCAAGCGCCAAATACATGCAATCGTACGCAGGATGGCCGAGCTCGACAGCAATCCGCACCGCTTCCACGCATGTCCGTTCGTCGTCCCTCCATTGCAAGGGCATGTCAAGCAAGGCGGCAGCCAAGCGAGCGGCTTCGTACTCCTCGATCGAACCGTTGACGGCCATACACCAGAGCATGTTGCCAATCTCTGATACCAGCAAGCGCGGTGCCTGGAGGTCGAAAGAACCGTCCAAGAGCATCGCCGCTATCTCTGAATCAGGCTCCGCGACCAGCCACTTGGCCGCTACGCTCGCATCCACGACAACCACCATCGTCAGCTCCGGTGGTCGCGATCCCGCTCCTCGCGAATGAGATCCGCGCTCGATGTCCGCGAGCGATTCGGGATTTCCTTCCGTAGCCGTTTGGAAAGAACCACGAATGCTCTTCGCTTCGCCTCCATATCGTTCTCGACAGCTGCACTGAGAATCTGCCGGACTTCCCCCTCCAGCGACCTGCCGTTAGTCTCGGCACGAGCCTTCAATCTCCGCAGCACGGAATCGTCGAGTCGGCGTACCGTTATTACAGCCACGAACCCACCTCTATCCCTAATGCTAGCATAATGACTGCAAAACATGAGCGTATTGCATGCGTTTTGAGCGTTCAATGAGTCATCTGGTGGAGAAGTATATGCATTGTCGCCAACCAGCGACGTTCGCAGTCGATCCGACTGACCCCTACGTACACGGGGTGACCACCAAGGCTGCCTTCCGCAGCCCGGCTAGCGGAGGTCGGCTCTGCTTGGCCGGAGCTTCGCGAAATCCGCGCCCGAAATCACGTAGTACCAGTCCGCGAAACGGGCGCGCAGTTCGTCGGCCAATTCCCCGCCCTGCTCCGCGTCTCCCTCGTAGCTCTCTGCTCGACCTTCGCTGAAGTCCACGCTGACCATCAAATAGCGGCGTTCGCCCTCGCCCTCGCTGTCCGACTCGCCTTCATCGCTGCCAGGCTCTGCCCCGCCTCTGGCTACTTCGCCGAAACGCAGCGTATATCGCAGCCCATTCTTGGAATCGACCACGATCTCGCCCTCGTTGGACAGGATCTGGCCGGTGTAGGGGTTGGGGAAAAAGCCCTTGCCTTGCAATGAGCGGAAGTTCTCCATCGTGGGTTGGATGCCCTCGCGCGCTTTCAGATCCGCGCTCAGTCCCTCAGGCTTCGGCTGTACGTCGACGATACGCAGATTGTCCAGCGCCGTCGTCAGGGCGCTCATCGTGTCAGAGTTCGGCTCGCGCCCGCCTAGCTGCCACTTGCTGTCCTTTTGAGTCAGCGTCGTCTGCTGGCGGTTTTCGATGCGGCCCAGCCTCTCGTTGATCGTGTAGCTGTTGATTTGGATGCGCCGCAGATCGAACGGCGATACCTTCAAGAGATCCGTCTCGATCCAGTCCTGGAACCTCGCCGAGACGTCCGCTTCCGTCTTGACCTCGTACGTACGCTTCTGGCCCGGGACCCGCATGTAGCGATAGCCGCGCTTACCCTCTACTTCATTTCCGACGATGAAGTCCGCCAGCACGTTCGAGTCGCCGTCGAGGATCTTTACCCGCTTGCCCCTGCCGGCCAGCGAGGTCGCTTGGTCGTCCAGCGGATCGGCCACCGAATACTCGGCGTGATCCTGGGCCAAGTCCGACACGACGCGATCCTTGCGCAGCTCGATCAGCGCCGCGGCGGTCGTCGCCAGCCTCTCCTCGGCATCGGCCGGATAGCTGTAATGCGACGGAATCACCCACTTGTTGTCCGTGAACTCGACCTTCAGGGGAGTGGCCGTTGCGGTCGCCTCGTCGTAGTCGATCACTTCGATCGACTTCGGCGCCTGAGGGTCGGTGAACTCGGCAAAGAAGAGCTCGCCCACGTCGTCGAAGATGTCAGGCGTGGACTTGCTGGGATCGACAACCACGGCGGCCGTGGCCATCACGACCGCAGCCATGACGAAATACAGGGTCTTGGTCGTCTCGTTCATTGCTTGCTGGTCTCCACCAGGCGATGCTGGGCAACGCCGATCTGCTCGCGCTCGCGCCGTTTCACGGATACGAACAGGAACAGCAGGAACGCGGGCACCGGCGAGAGCATCACGGCCACGAGCTTGATCGTGTTCTGAATGCCTCGCACGGCAGCTTCCATGTCCCCCCTTGCAGCCTCGATCAACCGCTCCCTCTCGTCCTCGATATTGCTGCGCGCGACCGTGAGGCGGCGGTTCTCGATGCGCTCTTGGTTCGAGATCATGATGCGCTTGGTCTGCGCATCCAAGTCTGTCCGATCCTGCAGCGCCTGCACGGCCGCGTCCAAGCGCTCTTGGGCGGCCTTGAGTTTCTCTTCCGCTTGCTGCTCGGCAACCCGGGTCTCCTCGAGTCGATCCTCCTCGTAGCTGCGCGTCTGGGCCTCCACTCTCTCCAGCGTGCGGTGCGCGCGGCGACGCTTGCGGAGTTCGATGAAGGAGTCGTCACCGGCCAGCCGATCCACGGCGTTGAGCAGGAACGTGACGTTGTCGAAGTTCAGGTCCTCAACGCCTTGGCGGCGCAGCTCAAAGAACTGCTCGCCCAGCATGTCGGCGTCGGCAATGACGATCGCCCGCACCGGATTGTCTTCTCCTTCCCCGGAGAGACGCGCGGCCACGATGTGGCTCTCTTCGTCCGGATCGTGCGGCAGGTTCGTGGCCAGCTGTGTGCCGAACATCGACTGCTGGACGAGGCGGAACCACGAAGTGGTGCCCGAATCCGCTCCCGTCCTCAGCAGCGGGGTGAAATCGGTGTTGGCGTCGCCGTCTTCGGCAGGCTCAAGCACACCGGCGTACAGCAGCACGATCTCCTGAAGTCCCGATGTCACCGAATCTTCTTGATTGAAGGTGCCGTCGTAGTCGTTGCCTTCGCCCAGGAAGACCACTTCCTCGGGCAGCGACCGGAACGTCGGGTGCGGGTTGTACTTGTCCCACGCGATGCTGTCCGTCTGCCACTGCACGCCCAGCACGTCCATGAGCGGCTTCGTGTCGGTGGGCACCCGCTGGGGCTGCCCCTGCTGGAAGGGGCTCTGCGGGACTTGGTGCGGAGACGACGCGATGTCGAACGCCGGCAACGGGTCGACGACCACCAGTGCCGGGTTGCCGCCCTTGACCCACTCCGCAAGGCGGTCCATCCCGTCGGACTGCAAGGTGTTCGGAAGCACCACGATCAGAACGTCCAGATCGTCGGGATAATCCGCTTCTGCGGGGACCTGCACCACGTCATACTGCTTTTCTAGCTCCGAGACGATCGACCAGCCCCGTGTTTGCTGACGCGACTGGAAGTCGAAGCCGCCGAACAGGTCGACGCCCGTGCGCAGCACGCCGACCTTCTTGCGCTCGGCATCGGCCACCACGCGGATCGAACGCATCAGTTCGTATTCCACCGGCAATCCGGGATCGAAGAACGGGATCACGAACTCCTCGGCCCCGGCACTGAAGACAAGTCCGAAGAAAATCTCGTCCGGACTGCCCTGCGTCTGGTACATCGGCGGTACCGGCCGGGCTCGGATGCTGAAGCGCTCGCGCGCCTCCCGCGCTTCCGGCGTGAACGGCTCGGTCGCAATGATGTTGGCGTGGATCTTGCTGCCCCCGCGGGAATCGAACTGGCGGAGCAGCGAGATTATGTTGCTGCGGGCCTGCACGTAGCGACGCGGAACCTCGGGGCTGAGATAGGCCTGGATGAAAACGGGACGATCCGCATCAAGGCTCGCGATGAGTTCGCGGGTGTCCGGGGAAAGCGAGTGCAGGCGCTCCGCCGTGGCATCTAGCCTGCCGCCCAGTCGACCCACCAGAACTGTCAGGCCCGCGACCGCGACCAGCAGCGCGACTCCGCGCGCCGCGTAGTGCCAGCCCAGCCTGGGAGCGCCCTCGCCGGTCGCCCAGTGGCGCCTGCCCAGCGCGGCGATGTTCAGGTACACCAGCGCGGCCGCGAAGCCCGCGAAGTAGAGGATCCCGTACAGCGGGATCACTCCATCGGAGAAGTCTCGGAACTGTTCAATGAACGACAGGCTCTCCAGCAATCGCCGCAAGCCCCCGCCGACGATATTGCCGGCGTGCTCGATGAAGACCGGCACGGCGCACAGCAGCGCGCCGAGGATGTAAGCCACGGTCAGGTTCGAGCTCAGCTGCGAGGCCAGCATGCCCAGCCCCAGCAAGGCCGCACCCATCAGCCAGTAGCCGACATATGTCGCGAACAGCAGGCCCAGGTCCGGGCTGCCCAGAAACAGCAGCACGACCACGTGGCTGAGGGAAAACACCAAAGCGACCGAGTAAACGACTAGATACGCCGCATACTTGCCGAGCACAATCTCCAGGTCGGTGGCCGGCAGGGTCAGCAACAGCTCGTCTGTGCCATGCAGCCGCTCTTCGGCCCACGCCGCCATCGTCAGCGCGGGGACTAGGAAGATCAGCAGGTAGGGGAAATAGACGTTCAGGGTCTCGAGGTTCGCCAGATTGCTGGCGAAGAACGCCTCTTGCCAGAACGCGGCTACGGCGCTGAGGAACACGAACAACGACAGGAAGACATAACCCGTCGGACTGCTGAAGTACGACGTGAGTTCGCGGCGCAGGACCGCCTTCGAGACATGCCAGGACTGGTTCACTGCACACCCCCTCGGGCGTCGGCTTCAGCGTCCGCCTCGTCCCCAGACGGCTGTGCATCTCCTTCGCTGGCGGTTTCGGATTCTGCGGGCTGCGCCGATGCGCCTTGGGTCAGGCGCTGGAATGCCGCCTCCAAGCCGCTGCCGTCGGCCATCTCGCCGGGAGTGCCGTCAAAGACGATGCGGCCCTCGTGGATGATCACGACGTGGTCGGCCACCGCTTCGACCTCCTGCAGGATGTGAGTCGAAATGAGCACGGTCTTGGATTCGCTGAGCTCGCGGATCAGGCTGCGCACCTCGCGGATCTGATTGGGGTCGAGCCCGGCGGTGGGCTCGTCCATGATCAAGATGTCGGGCTCGTGCAGCAGCGCCTGGGCCATGCCGACGCGCTGCCGGTAGCCCTTCGAGAGCTTGTGAACCGCCTTCTCGAGCACGGCTTGGAGGTTGCACTGCTCAACCACCGCGTCTACCCGTGACGCCAAGTGCTCCGGGGCAAGGCCGCGGGCCTCCCCAAAGAAGCGCAACAACTCCAGCGGCGTCATTTGCGGATACAGCGGCCCGTTTTCCGGCAGGTAGCCGATCTTGGAAGCCGCTTCGATGCGGTGCGTCGCGATGTCCAGGCCTGCGATCCGAGCGCTGCCCTTGGTCGCTTGCAAGAATCCGGTCAGAATCTTGAGCGTCGTGGACTTGCCGGCACCATTGGGGCCCAAGAACGCCGCGACCTGGCCGCGCGGCACTTCGAACGACACGTCTTGGATCGCAGCGAAGTTCCCATAGAACTTGCTGAGTTGAACGGCCTGGATCGCAGGAGAGTCCTCTCTGGCGGTCATGGTCAGTTATTCGATTGCTATCAAGAGCGCAGCTAGCGCGGACCCAGTGCCTGATCGGGCGCGCATCCGAGCGGACCGGCAGCCGGGGGAACTCCCCCAACATAACGAATCGTGCAAAGGCAATTCAAGCCGCTCGAAGAGCCGCCCCGTCAACTAGACGCACGGCCCGGTCGTTTCGTGACGCCGATCCTGCAAATGCCGGCGAAACCCCCGCCCCAGCGTTGCGCGGCGCGGACCGGCACGGCCCCGAGGTGCCCTAAATGTATACTGATGTGACCGCTGAGTGGCATCCTCGCTCGTTGCCCGTGACAGTAGCCTCTGCTCGGAAGCAGCACTGCCCTGCGCGACGGCAGCGTCGCTGCAGCAATTCTCCGCGGAAGCTCGGACAGCTGGAGGTGAGAGGTGGCGCTAACTCGTAGGATCTTCCTCGGCACGGGGGCCGGCGTGCTCGCCCAGGCGCAGACCATCGCGCCTAGCGACCGGATCAGCGTCGGCATGATCGCAGTCGGCTCGCGTTCGCACGAACTGCTGGAGGCGATCAAGCGAGTGGACGGCACCGAGATCGTCGGTGTCTGCGACGCCTACACCGGACGCGTGGAGAGAGCGATCGAGCGGACCGATGGACGAGCTCAGAAATACTCCAGCTACAAAGACATACTGGATGATCCATCGATCGACGCTGTAACCATTGGAACGCCGGATCACTGGCACCGGCAGATGGTGATCGAAGCCTTGCAGGCGGGCAAAGATGTCTATTGCGAGAAACCGCTCACGTTTGCCGTTGACGAGGGCCTGGAAATCGCGGCCGCGGCTGAACGAGCGGGCAAGGTCCTTCAGGTGGGCAGCCAGGGCATCAGCAGCGACAGCACGAAAACGCTGCGCGAGTGGGTCCGGCAAGGCAAGCTCGGCCAGGTCACGATGATTCGCGCGGCCTACAACCGCAACAGCCCCGGCGGGGCTTGGATCTACCCAATTCCTTCAGATGCTTCGGCGGAAACGGTTGATTGGGAAGCGTTTCTGGGCCCGGCGCCGAAACGCGACTTCGACCTCGAGAGATTCTTCCGCTGGCGCTGCTACAAGGAGTATTCCGGAGGAATCGCAACGGACCTGTTCGTGCATCTCTGCACGACGATCCACTTCGTCACCGGGGCGGTGATGCCGGCCGACGTGGTCGCCATGGGCGACCTGTACCGCTGGACGAAGAGCCGCAACGTGCCTGACACCCTCAACGCCCTGCTGCGCTACAAGGAAGGTTTCACCGTCAACCTCAGCTCGACCTTCAACAGCCGGGCGGACGGCGGCTACCTGTTCCAGATCCTCGGCACGGAGGGTGCCGCGCAACTGGCCGGTCGCACCTTGACGCTATACCCTGATCCGGCCTACGACAACAATGGCTGGATCGTCGGCGCATGGCCGAAGCGGCTGGAAGAGGCATACTACGCGACCCCGCAAGGGCGTGCCGAGCTGCGTCGTCCGCGGGCGACCGAAGAGGTCTACCAAGACACGGGGCCGGATGCTACCGTGGCGCACCTCGCAGACTTCTTCCACGCGGTTCGCAACCGGGGCGGCAACATCGAGGATGCTTGGGACGGGCATCACGCCGCTTCCTGCGCCCACCTCATCAATACTTCGGCGGAGACCGGAGCGATGATGCACTGGGATTTTGTGCGGCACCGCGCTTCGGCTTGATCTGCATATTTTCCGGAAAACTTCAAGCAGTTTCTGGGAATCACACAACACAAAGGAGTTATTACCATGAACCAAGCGGGCTACGGCTGGCTGATCTTCGCCTTGATGACCGTTTCGTGCTGGGGCCTGTACGGCGTCTTCCTGCATAGCGGCCAGCTCGGGATGGCCGATCCGGTGCACGGTCGCTACAAGGCGTTCCTGTTCGTCGGCATCGCCTACTTCTTGGTCGCCGTGCTGGCGCCGCTCGCGATCCTGGCCGCTTCGGGGGCGGACTGGCACTATCCCGCGCGTGGGATGACAATGTCCCTGATCGCTGGCACGGTGGGCGCCGTCGGGGCGTTCGGAGTGTTGCTGGCGTTCGGCGCCAAGGGCACGCCAGCCGTGGTGATGTCGATCATTTTCGCGGGCGCTCCGATCGTGAACGCCCTGGTCTCGATGGCGCTCCACCCGCCAGCCGGCGGCGTGGGCGGAATCCGATGGCAGTTCTTCGCCGGAATCGCCTGCGCGGCCCTGGGAGGATGCTTGGTCTCGCTCTACAAGCCGAACCCGGCCCCTCCCAAGCCGCCCGCTGCCCAGGCGTCCGCCGTCACGGCGCCAGCAGCCTCGGCGGGCGCTGGATCGATCCGCTAGCCGGCCTAGTCGGCCGAGACAGCGGCTGAACCGTTCCCCGCCTTCGCAGCCCGGTGTCCACCATGCCAGAACGCCCACTGCAGCCGGCCACAGTACCGCTTCTCCGGGCGCTCGCCGGCGGAGCGCTCATGGGATTGGCGAACTTGGTCCCCGGCGTATCCGGCGGGACGATGCTCTTGGCAACCGGCATCTACCCCCAGTCCATCGATGCCATCGCCAAGCTCGCCACGCTGCGTCCGGACCGCGGCGCGGTCGCCTTGGTCGCCGCAGTCGCGGCCGCCGCCGCCGCGATGGTCCTGCTCGTCGCGGGAACGATGCGCGACCTCGTGCTGATGCACCGCTGGATGACCTACAGCGTCTTCCTAGGAGCGACGCTGGGCGGTGTGCCGGTCCTGTGGAAGCTGATCGGCCGACCCGGTGCCAAGACCTGGATCGGTGCCGCCGCGGGTCTGGCGGCCATGTCCGCCACGCTACTGCTTCCGGCCGGCTCGGCGTCCGGCGCAGGTTCGTCGCCCGCAGCACTGTTCTTGGCCGGACTGGCCGCGTTCGCCGCGATGCTCCTGCCCGGCCTCTCGGGAAGCTACCTGCTGTTGCTGAGCGGGCAGTACGTGCCCGTACTTGATGCCGTTCACGGACTCAAGCTCGCGCTCTCAGCAGGCTCGGACCTGCACTGGCAGGTGCTTGCCGCCCCGGTCAAGGTGTTGGCACCGTTTGCTGCCGGCACGTTGGCGGCACTCGTCGGCATGAGCAGCCTGCTGCGCCTGTTGCTCGACCGCCAGCGAGCGTTGATGCTCGGATTCTTGCTCGGCCTGCTCAGCGGCGCGGTCTTGGGCCTCTGGCCCTTCCAGACCGACGCCACCGCGTTCGGCTCAGCGACGCCCGTGCAAGCACTGGGCGCCGCAGCCCTGGCCGTGCTCGGCTGCGGCGTGACATATGCGATCGGTCGCCGGAGCGGAGCGGAGAGCTGAGCGGAACAGTGTTGACTATGATGGATTCTGGATCTGCGCGGCCTCGCTGCTCGCGCGGCCCTTCCCCCGACCGATGAACGCGCTGCAGCTGGTTGCCCCGCAAAGGCTCGAGATGGGCGTCCTGCCCGACCCGCCCGATCCGGGACCGGACGAGGTCTTGGTGCGCCTGCGGGCCAGCGGTGTTTGCGGCAGCGACATGCATGCTTTCAGCGAGGGCGGCATTGCCGGCACGGACGCGGATTACCCGTGTGTGCTGGGGCACGAGCCGAGCGGCGAAGTCGCCGCAGTCGGGCCGGGCGTGACCGATCTCTCGCCCGGCGCGATGGTTGCGGTCGAACCGTTCATCGTGCGGGCAGAGTGTGAATTCACCCGCTCGGGCCGCCAGAACCTGGCGCTGACCCATGAGTTCTTCGGACGCGAGATAGCCGGTGCCCTGCGCGAGTACGCTGTGCTGCCCCGACGCAACCTGATGCCAATGCCCGACGGCATGACACTCGGGGACGCGGCTTTCGTCGAGCCCCTCGCCGTGCTGCTGCACTCCTACGAACTTGCCCAACTGCGCATGGGAGAAGCGGTCGCAGTGCTGGGCACTGGGCCGATCGGCCTTATCGCCGTGGCGCTGGCCAAACTGGCCGGGGCGTCGGTGATCGTCGCCGCCGACAGAATCGAGCACCGCTTGCAGCGTGCTCGGAAGCTAGGCGCGGACGTGGCGGTGAATGTCGACCAAGACTCGCCGATTGATGCGGTCATGGACCTGACCGGTTGCGGGGCCCACGTCGTCATCGATGCCGCCGGCAAGCGCGAGTCCATCAACAACGCCATCTCCTGCTTGCGGCCGGGCGGGCGAATGGTGGTGGTCGGCATCCCCTCCGAGCCGGCCGTGCCGCTCAACCTCTGGACCGCCCTAGACCGGGAAGCCACGATCCATGTTCAGAAGCGCTCCAACGGCAACGACCACGATGCCCTGGACTTGCTCAAGCGCGGCCTGATCCGTTCGGAGGACATTATCAGCCACCGCTTTCCTCTGGAACGCGGGCAAGAGGCTTTCGAGACGATGGCGGAGTACCGCGAGGGCGTGATCAAGCCCTTGATCGAGTGGTAGCGGCCAGCCGCCCCGCCCGCTTCCCTACCTTGCAGCGCTCGCGCGCGCGAATCCAACAGCGGTGCGGCGATCGCATAAACTGGAGTCAATCATGACTACCCCGATTTCTCGTCGACTCTTCGCGGCGTCTGTCGCGGCCGCGCCCGGCATCCTCAGCGCGCAATCCGCCGGCAGCAAAGTGCGGACGGCCTGGGTGGGCCTCGGCAATCGCGGCGGCAAGCACATCCGCACGCAGATGAAAGTGTCCAAGGACGACGCGATCGTCAAGGCGATCTGCGACACCTACTCGCCGCGGCTCGCCAAGACCAAGGATGACGTCATCAGCGACCAGGGCATCGCGCCAGACACCTACAACGACTACTACAAGATGCTGGCTGACCCGGACATCGACGCGGTCTTCATCATGACCCCGGAGCACCTGCACCGCGACATGGCCATCGCCGCGCTCGAGGCCGGCAAGCATGTCTACTGCGAGAAGCCTCTTTCTCACACCATCGAGGAAGGCTTCGAGATCCTCAAGGCTGTCGAAGCCAGCGACAGGCTCTTCCAGGTCGGCACCCAGCGGCGCAGTTCGAGGCTCTACGCCAAGGCCCGCGAGATCTACGAGAGCGGCGTGCTGGGCAAGACGGTCTACGCCCGCGCGTTCTGGTACCGCAACAGCCCGCTGACGCGTCCCGCTTGGCGTTACGACATCCCGGCCGACGCCGAACCGACCAACACCGACTATGCGAAGTTTCTGGGCCCGGCGCGCGCCACGGCTTTCAACAAGCAACGCTACTTCCAATGGCGGCTGTATTGGGACTACTCGGGCGGCATCTCGACGGATCTGCTGGTACATCAGACCGACGCCATCCACATGATGACCGGACGGCACTACTGCGACTCGGTGATGTGCAACGGCGGCATCCACTATTGGACCCAGGACGACCGCGAGGTGCCTGACACCGTCACGGCCGGGTTTGAGTACGACGACCACTTCCACATCAGCTACACGGCTGCGTTCAGCAACTCCCACTACGGCTACGGCGAGCAACTCTGCGGCAGCGAGGGCACGCTGGAGGTCATGAACCTGCGCTATCTCAACGTGTACCCCGAGCAGGCTCGGGGCCTGCCGGAAGCGGTCACCTCCCGCCCGGAGATGCACTTCGACGCCCGCAAGGACTTCAACGAGACCAACGCCACCAACGACCACATCAAGAACTTCATCGACGCGATCGCGCACGGCGCCGAATTGAACTGCCCGGCCCAGCTCGGTCACGAGGCCGCTGTGACGGGACACCTCGCCACCATGTCCCTGCGGAAGAACAAGAAGGTCTACTGGAACCAAGCCCAAGGCACCTATCACTTCGGGTAGGCCACGCGCAGCCCGCGAGCGGTAACCGGGTCGGCCGCTTCGGGCGGGATCCAAGCCCGGTGCCACGCTGATGGCTAGACTATGGACATGATCCACCTGCCCGCACTGCGCTGGGGAGAGCCCTACGAGAGCCTAGACTCCGTCGAGACCGTACACTTCGACACCGGCGAGCCTGTTGCGAAGGTCAGCCAGGTCTTGCCGGCCATGGTCAAGCGCGACCTCAAGCTCGCCCCGCGGGCACAGGCCGCCCTGCGCTCCGAATCCCCGGCTCGGATCGTCGAGCGCATCGAGCGCGCCGGCGATCTCTTCGAAAATGCCGAACTGCCGCTGGGATCCGGCAGCCAGACTCCGGCGGAATTCATTCACCAGCAATCGTCTACGACCGGCCTGCCCGAGGCTATGTGCCGCGCCAATATGGCCAAGCTGGTCGGGGTCTGCCGCGAGATGGGAGCGATCATGGACTCGCTCACGCGCGGCCTAGACTTCGACATCCTTGCCCGAGGCTACGGTTTCGACAGCGCCGGGCGCATGCTGAGCTATCACGCCAACGCCGACGTGCTGGGCGCGGTGCTGCCGAGCAACTCGCCCGGCGTGCACACGCTGTGGATTCCCGCAGTGCCCCTGCAGGTCGGGCTCTGTCTCAAGACGGGTTCTCAAGAGCCATGGGCGCCTTATCGGATGGCAGTCGCCATGATCCAAGCGGGCATCCCCAAGGAAGCCGTCGCCGTCTACCACGGCCACGCCGTAGGCCAGACCGTCGTGGAGTGCTGCAAGCGCACGATGGTATTCGGCGGTCAGCAGACCATCGATCTGTACAAGGCCAATCCCGGCGTGCAGGTCCACGGCCCGGGATACAGCAAGATCCTCATCGGTGACGACGCGGTCGACAACTGGCGCGAGTATCTCGACATGATGGTCGACAGCGTGTTCCTTAACAGCGGGCGCAGTTGCATCAACGCCTCGTCGATCTGGGTGTCGCGCCACGGCCAGGAGATCGCGCAGGCGATTGCCGAGCGCTTGTGCGAAGTGCGCCCCTTGGATCCGCAGGACCCTGAAGCGTCGCTGGCGGCGTTTACCGTCGCAGGGGTGGCCGAGGCTGTCTCGGGAATGATCGATGGCGAGCTGGCTCAAGGCGGCGCTACGGACGTCACGGCCGCCCTGCGCGATTGCGACCGGGCTGTCACACGCGAGCACTGCTCGTACTTGCTGCCCACAGTGGTGCATTGCGAGTCTGCCGAACACCCGCTGGCCAACCGCGAGTTCATGTTCCCATTCGTGAGCGTCGTGGAATGCCCCGAAGACGAGATGCTCGGGCGCATTGGTCCTACGCTGGTGTGCAGCGGGATTACCGACAACGAGTCCTTGCGGCGCAAGCTGGTGACTTGCCCGACGATTGACAGGCTCAACATCGGGCCGATCCCGACCGTCCGGCTGAACTGGCTCCAGCCGCACGAAGGCAACATCGTCGAATGGCTGTACCAGCCTCGCGCATTCCAGTTGGCTTCGTAGGCGGGTCGCTGTAGGCGGCACCTCGCTGGCAGCGGCTAGCGATGGACTAGGCAGGCGTGGCGGGTTCGGCCTGGACGAGTGGCATGGTGACAGGCTTCGTAAGGCTCTTTGAATTCGGCGCGGCTGCCAAGCTGTTGTTGTTGCTGCGCTGGCTACCGCAGCGCCTTGCCTTGCCAACAGCCGAGTTGGCCGGGCTCGCATGCGGCAGCGCGGTGTCCAAGTGGCGCGATGTCGCGGAGAGCAACCTCCAACGCGCCCTGCCCGAGCTTGACAGCGCTGCGCGTCGGCATATTCGACTCGGGGTCTACCGCAACCTCGGCCGTGTGGCTCTGGCTCTTGCGAAGCTGCCGGCTTGGTCCGAGCGAACCATCGTGCGGCATGTCGACTTCTCAGGTCTCGAGCATTTTCGCGCGGCCGAGGCAAAGGGGAGCGGCGTGCTGCTGCTGACGGGGCACCTAGGGAACTGGGAACTCGGGGCGCTGGCGCACGGTGCCGTGGTCGGGCCGATCAGCGTCATGGTCCGGCCCATCGCCAACCCACTCGTGGACCGCATCGTCGAAGCCCGCCGATCGGCGCACGGCAACCGAGTCATCGCCAAGCGCAATTCGGCTCGCGAGGTGCTCAAGGCCCTCTCGGCGGGCGGCACAGTCGGCATCCTGGCGGACCAGAACGCCCTGCCCGAGGATGCCGTATTCGTGGAGTTTTTCGGGATGCCCGCGGCCGCGCACAAGGGTTTCGCGCAGCTGGCACTGCGGTCAGGCGCCGCCGTGGTGCCTGCGGTCGCGCGCTGGGATCCCGCGTCCAGGCGTCATGTCGTCGAGTATGGACCCGAGATCGAGATCGTTCGCAGCGGGATAGCGGAGCGGGACATCGAGATCAACACGCAGCGGTTCCAGCGCGCGCTCGAGGAACAGGTCCGAGCCAATCCCGACCAATGGCTCTGGATTCACCGCCGCTGGAAGACCCAACCAGCGACGAAATCGGTCTGACTGCCAGCCAGAGACCGAGCAATCGCTATAATACCCCCAGCGAATGCCTACTCGGTATCGGACTCCCGCCCGCAGTTTCTCCTTGCGCGGGACTATTGGGGCATGCGGGTGCCTAGCGTTGCTTGCGGCAGCGTTGTGCCTGCCGCTTCCCCTTCGTTCCGCTGAGGGCGACGCGAGCGCCCCCGACCGGGGCGAATCGTACTACCACTTCGCTCTCGGCCACCTCTACCACCAGTTCGCGCAGCAGTTCGGGCGGCAGGAATACATCGCTCGAGCGGCGAAGGAGTACCAGTCCGCTCTGGACGGGGATCCGGATTCGGCGGTAATCCGGATGGAAATGATCAACCTGTTTGCTGCCACGAACCGGCTGGGACGTGCGGTGGCCCTTGCGGACGAGATCATTGCCCGGGATCCCCAGAACGCTGAAGTGCGGCGGTTGCTGGGCGAGATTTACCGCTCCTACTACTCCAAGCAACGCCAAGACCCGAACCGCGAGGAGCCGAACCTCGAGTTCCTGCGGAAGGCGATCGAACAGTTCAAGCTGCTGGTGGAGCTGGAGCCCGACAACGCTGCCCACCACTTGGAGCTTGGCCAAATGCAGGCGTTGGCGGGCGATCCGGAGGCTGGCCAGCAGACGCTGCGACGTGCCATCGAATTGGAGCCCGGCAACTCCGACGCACGGGTCAGCCTAGCGTATATCCTGCTCGAGACCGGCAAGCTCAATGATGCGATCACTGAACTCGAGCAAGTCGTCAGCGACGGCCCTTCGAACAGGCAGCACATCAACGCGTTGGCAGGGGCCTACGAGCAAGCCGGGCGTGCCGAAGACGCGGCGCGGCTCTACCAGCGACTGCTTCAGGAAGGCGGCAACACGCTGCAGGCGCGTCAGCGCCTGGCGGAGAACCTGTTCCGCTCGGGCGCGTTCAGGAAAGCGCTTGAGCAATACCAGGTGTTGGCGGAGCTCGATTCTGGCGAGGCCGAGTACTTCTTGCGGATAGCCGCGCTCCAGGGCGAGCTGAAAGACTACGACGGCGCGTGGAAGGCTCTGGAAAAAGCTCGGGAAATCGATCCCGACTCGCTGCAGGTCCAATTCGCCGCCATCAACCTGCTGGAAGCCCAAGGCCGCCAGCAGCAGGCTATCGCCGAGCTGACCAATCTCTTGGAGGCCACGCGCCGAGACGAATACCCCCGCAGCGAGCACAGGCGACGCTTGATGCTGCTCGAGCGCCTCGGCGTCCTCCAGCGCGAGCAGGGGCAGTCCGAGTCGGCTGTCAAGACATTCCGCGAGATCACGGCCCTGCAGCCGGACCTCAAGCCGCAAATCTTGGCGCAGATCGTCCAGACTTGGCTCCAGGCCCGGGACTTCGCCCGGGCCGAGCAGGAAGCACGCCGCGCCACCGACGAGTTCAAGGATGACCCCGCGCTGGCAAACCTGCTGGCGGCAACCCTGGCTGACCGCGGCAAGACCAAGGAAGCGATCAAGGTGGTCCAGCGCATGGGCGCGACCGGGCAGGCCGAGATCGACACCGCCCTGGCGATGGCCCGGGTCTACGAAAAGGGCCGCCAGTTCGACAAGGCCGAGGAACAGATCGACCGTGCCAGCAAGCTGGTCGACTCCGAGGAGGCGCGGATTGCCGTGCTGTTTGCGTACGGCTCGATGTATGAACGCGCCAAGCGCTACGAGCAAGCCGAAGCCAAGTTCCGGGAACTGCTCGATATCGCGCCCGACAACTCGACAGCCCTGAACTACCTCGGCTACATGTTCGCCGACCGCGGCATGCATCTGGACGAGGCGCACGACTTGATCCAGCGCGCCTTGGACCTAGAACCCAACAACGGCGCCTACCTCGACAGCCTTGGATGGGTGTACTTCCGCCAAGACAAGCTGGATCTGGCCGCGAAGTTCCTCGAGCGCTCGCTGGAGCAATACAAGGACGACCCAGTGGTGCATACGCACTTGGGGGACGTGTACTACAAGCAAGGCCGGATCGCCGACGCCAAGCGCCATTGGAACCGCGGCTTGGAGGAGTGGAACCGATCCGCTCCGGCGGACCGCGATGCCAGCGAGGTCGAGAGCCTGCGACGCAAGTTGGCCGAGTTAGAAGTCTCCGTGGCAGTCGGCGAGCGAGACGGCAAGGACAAGACTGGAGTGAAGCGCTAGCGGCGGCCCGCCGCTGGCCCGGGCGTTCGCCGATTCCGGCGCGGCAGGCGCACAAGGAGCACCGAATGAGGATCTTTATCGACAGCGCGAACCTAGAGGAAATCCGCGCGGCCGCCTCCTACGGCATAGTGGACGGCGTCACGACAAACCCCTCCCTAATCGCCAAGGAGGGCCACGACCACCATGACCAGATCCGGGCGATCTGCGGAATCCTCGATGGCGACATCAGCGCGGAGGTCGTGGCTACCGAAGCGGACGCCATGGTCGCCGAGGGGCGCGAGCTGGCAAGGATCCATGATTCCGTCGTGGTCAAGATCCCATTGATACGCGACGGCATCAAGGCCGTCAGCCGACTGGCGGCCGAAGGGATCCGCACCAATGTGACGCTGTGCTTCTCTCCTATGCAGGCACTGCTCGCGGCCAAGGCGGGGGCCTATCTGATCAGTCCCTTTATCGGGCGCTTGGACGACATCTCGCACGAGGGCATGGCCCTGATCCAGGAGATCGTCGAGATATACGACAACTACGGCTATCCCACCCAAGTCCTGGCTGCCTCGGCACGAGGCCCGCTGCATGTCAAGCAAGCGGCCTTGGCGGGCGCCCACGTCAGCACTCTGCCATACAAGGTTTTCGACCAGTTGTTCAACCACCCGCTGACGGACATCGGCTTGGAGAAGTTCCTGGCTGACTATCGCAAGACGCTCGTCACGGCCTAGCGTTCCAAGCGGCAGGAGAGTCCCTTGAGCGGCGATCCCCAAGCCGGGCGCGAGCCGGCCCCGAGCAACGTTCGCCGCACGGTGATGCTGGGGCTGTTCTTGCTGTCGGTCGTCACCTACCTGGACCGCGTCTGCATCAATTCGGCCGCCCCCGAGATGCAGCGGGACCTAGGGCTGTCAAATGCCCAGTGGGGCATGGTGGTGGCCGCGTTCTTGGCCGCGTACGGCCTGTTCGAGGTGCCGGGCGGCTGGCTGGGAGACCGCTTCGGGCCGCGCCTCATCTTGACTCGCATCGTTGTCTGGTGGTCGGGCTTCACGGCCCTGACCGGCGTTGTGCGCGGCTACGTGCAACTGCTGGTCGTCCGGGCCTTGTTCGGAGCCGGCGAAGCCGGCGCGTATCCCAACGCCTCGTGCGTGGTGTCGCGCTGGTTCCCTCCCCAACAGCGCGCGCGGGCTCAGGGCATCGTGTTCATGGCGAGTCGGCTCGGCGGCGCGCTATCGCCGCTGCTGGTGCTGCCTCTGATCGCCAACTGGGGCTGGCGCAGCGTGTTCTTCGTGTTCAGCGTGCTGGGGATCGTCTGGGCGGTCTGGTGGTGGAAGTTCTTCCGTGACTATCCCTCTGAGAAGCCCGGCGTCAATGCCGCGGAGATCGCGATCATCGGAGAAGGGTCGGTCAAGCGCGGGCACGTGCCGTTGGCGGGCATGCTGCGCAGCGGCAACTTCTGGGCGATCCTCGGCGTGTACCACTTCTTCTGCTACGCGTCCAACTGGTACCTGTTCTGGACGGCCAGCTACCTGTCGTCCGAGAAGGGCTGGGAGGCTTCTGAACTCGCAGCCTACACCGCCCTGCCCTTCCTGCTGGCCGGCTGTGCCGACTGGCTCAGCGGTTCACTCAGCGACCGGCTTGTCAATCGGATCGGGCTCACTTGGGGCCGCCGGATCGTCGGCATGGCAGGGATCGGAACCGCGGGGGCGCTGATCCTGCTCTCGCTCGCAATCGAAGACCGCATCGCAGCCAGCTTGGTGCTGGCCCTCGGCTTCGCCGCCTCCGACGTCATGCTGCCAGTCGCATGGGCCGTTTGCGTCGATGTGGGACGCGAGGCGTCGGGCAGCGTTAGCGGCGCGATGAACACTGCCGGCCAGATCGGCGGGGTCGTGATGAGCGTCGGGTACGGCGCGTTGGTGGACTCCTACGGTTGGAACCTGCCTCTCGGGCTGATCGCCTGCTCGTGTTTCGTGTCGATGCTGTTCTGGCTCAAGGTCGATCCGTCCAAGCCATTGCTGCGGGCGCGCAGCTGAACCCCGTCGGGACATCTGGCGGGACGACGGCTGTGCAACGATATTCGGAATGTTCAAGACCGTCAAAGAGGAGGTCTGGGCCTACGATGCCGAGTGGGTGCCGGACGCCAACGCCGGCAGAGTGCTCTATGAGTTGGACGAGGACACGCCCGAGGCGGAAGTCATCGAGCACATGTGGCGCCAGCACGGCGCGAGCGAGGAGAACCCCCGCCCATTTCTCAAGCTCGTGCTTTGCCGGGTGGTTTCGATAGCCTTCGTTCGCCGAAAGCGCGATCGGTACGGCGAAATCACCCTCGATCTCCGCTCTCGTCCCAAGACGCCAGCCCGCTTGGAAGACTGCGACGAAGCGGCCATCCTCGGCGGTTTCTTGGACAGCGTCGGAAAGGTCCAGCCTCAACTGGTGGGATTCAATTCGGCAGGGTCGGACCTAAGGATCTTCATCCAACGAAGTATCGTGCACGGTATCCAAGCGGATAAGTTCTGCAAACGGCCCGACAAGCCATGGGAGGGAGTGGACTACTTTGCGAGGGACAGCGAGTGGAACGTCGACCTGATCAATGCCATCGGAGGCTGGGGCAAGGCGCAACCAAGCCTGAACGAACTCACCCGCCAGTCAGGCATCCCGTGCAAGATCGGAGGTTCGGACGGCGGCGGTACGGCCGCCCAGTGGCTGGCGGGCGACATAGACGGAATCGTTAAGTACAACGAGCAAGATGCCCTGAGTACTTTTCTGCTCTGGCTGCGAACGGCCTTCTTCGCCGGGCATCTGAGCGCGCAGCAATACCAGGACGAGCAGAAGCTGCTGCGCAAGATGGTCGAAGAGCGCGCCGACACCGGCGATAACGAACACCTAGCCGAGTATCTCGAAGAGTGGGATCGCCTGCGACGCCGCCCCACGAGCACGTAGGCACCCTGAGTGCCTAGGCTCGGCCGGTCATGCCACGCAAACCATTGCTTAGGCGCCGTGCTTTTCCCGGTGAAAGACTCACAGGCGAGTGTCGCCTTGCTCGCTTGCCGTGCCGCCTGAGCTTGGTCTGCTCGCGTCTGCAGGACCCATAAGCCCGTTCTTGCGTGTCCAGGCAATTCCGGCATCGCGTCCTGCCCTCCACTCGGAGAGCTTGGCGCGGAGAATGCAGAGGGCCTCGTCTCTTCTGCCTTGGCCGACCGCGTCCGATCGTCAGCCTACATCGATGAAGATTTCCATCGTATAGACATGCTCTTCATACTGGTCAGGGTATGGCAGGCGGAACTTTTCTAAGGAGACAGTCGCCGTCTTTCCCGCGTCCAGGTATGGAGCGAGATCCGCTGCAACGTCGCGTGGCACGTACCCAACATCTAGTCCATTCGCCAGTACCAGAACAGCATTGCTGTCGTGAGCATTGCCTGAATCGCGTTCTACCTGGATAGAAATCGCGCCTTGACGTGCAACCTCGCTGAGCGCCCCTTGACGATTCACCCCGTCACGATTCTCGAACGTCACGCCTGCTACTTTGCAACGGAAGACATCTTCATCCATTGGTCCAGTGTCAGCATTCGCAACGCACGCTGAATGCGCGTGATTCGAAGAATGCACGATATGCAGTTCTCTTGGAGCAATGGCACCCTCGCATATCAGGCACTTCCACTCAACTCGCGGACGTGAATCTCTGCCTTGCTCCTGTAAGTCCTTAATTCGGCGGCGACGCCATCGTTCGCTGTTGCAGCGATATTCCTTGGCCCATAGGCGCTCTCGTACTTCAGAGTGCTTTTCATAGCATTCGAAGCACCGCTCGTACATCCAAGACTCGCTGCTGCTTGTGCGCTGGACTCCGCACACGGCACATGGGAATTCGTAGTCTGGCTCGTACTCAGATCCAGACGCCCAAGAGGGCGGCGTGTCCGGAGGCGGGTTCGAATTCTTCCAAGCTTGTGATAGCGCTGCTACCGCCAGCGTGCCCAAGACAATTAGGATGACCCCGAACTCCATGACTTCGTGTCTCCCGCCCTTTCCGCTCCACGCCCGTCCGCTTGGCGGGAACTGTCTCACTCGACGTCCTTGGAGTCATCCAAGGAGTAGTTCTTGCAGTAGTTGAAGACCTCGTCGTCCCGGCCAGTTTCGGCAAAGCCCCAAGCCATTGCCAAGTCAGCCTTCCAATACCACCGGGACGATCAGCGGCTGGCTCTGGCGCGAGGTCTTGCGGGCCAAATAGCGCCGGAACTCGTCCCGGATCTTGTCCTCCATCAACGCCACATCGAGCCGTTCTTCCGCGCTGCTGGTCCGCACTGCGTCGCTGATGACCGCCTGTGCTCCGCCCAGCATAGCCTCGGACCCCTCCGAGACCACAAATCCGCGATCCAAGATCTCGATTTCCAAGGCCTTGCCGGTCCGTTCGTCGATGGTGACCACTGGGACGATCACGCCAAACTCGGACAGGCGCCGCCTGTCGCGCAGCGCGGCGTCATGGATGACCTCGCTGCGCGTGCCGGTGTCGATCAGCCGGTGGCCCACTGGAACCTTGTCCGGCAGCACGCGAGCCCCGAACTCGTCCAGTTGCAGTACGTTGCCGTTCTCGAGGATGAACGAGTCCTGCAGGTCGTCGCCCCGGACTTGCATCGCCAGCGCCCGGTGCTGGGCCAGTTGCCTATATTCGCCGTGAATCGGCACGAAATAGCGCGGGCGGACGAGATTGAGAATCAGCTTGAGCTCCTCCTGGCAAGGGTGGCCGGAAACATGCAATCCCGGGCAGACATCGCCGTAGAGCACCTTCGCGCCGCGCCGGTACAGGTGATCGATCACCTTGAAGATCGCGCTCTCGTTCCCGGGGATCATCTTGGCGCTGAAGGCGACGATGTCGCCGTCTTCGATGTCGACCAAGTTGTGCTGGCCGACGGCGGCGCGGGTCAGCGAAGAGCGCGGCTCGCCCTGCGAGCCGGCAATGATGGTGGCGCGGTCATGCCGCGGGTGCGACTCAAGGTCGGAAGGGTCGAGCAACGTCCCCGGCGGAATCCGCAGGATGCCGAGGTCCATCGCGATGTTGCAGGCGCTATCGAGGCTCCTGCCGACCAGCGCAACCTTGCGGCGGTGTTCAACCGCTCGATCCACGATCTGCTGCACCCGGTGGATGGCCGAGGAAAAGCACGTGAAGAACAGCGCCTGCTCGGCTTTGAGGAAGATGTCGTCAAGCACGGGGCCGACCGCCTGCTCCGACGCGCTGAAGCCCGGCACGTCGGCGTTGGTCGAGTCAGCCAGCAGCAGCAACACGCCGCGCTTGCCGTATTCGGCGAACCGCTCGAAGTCGAAGACACGCCCGTCGAGCGGAGTCTGGTCGATCTTGAAGTCGCCGGTATGCAGCAGCAAGCCCTGCGGCGTGGAGATCGCCAAGGCGAGGCACTGCGCAGTGCTGTGGGTTACGTGAATGCCTTCGATCGTGAAGCAGCCCAACCTGATCTCTTCCCCCGCCTCGATCGTCGTCAGGCTCGGGGGCTTGAGCAGGGTGAATTCGGAAATCTGCTTGCGTACCAGGCCCAGCGTGAACGCGGTGCCGTAGATCGGCACATCGTCGATCTGCTCGAGCAAATAGGGCACCCCGCCGATGTGGTCCAGGTGGCCGTGAGTTAACACCAGCCCGCGCAGCTTGTCGCGCTGGTCAAGTACGTACGTCAGGTCGGGAACGATCGCGTCGATTCCGTGATGCTCCGCCCCCGGGAAAAGCACGCCGGTGTCGATCAGGATCATGTCGTCGCCAGACTCGACGGCGAGCATGTTCATGCCGAACTCGCCGAGACCGCCCAGCGGGATGATTCTTACTTCTTCGCTCAAGTCAGATCCTGCGCTTCAACCCACGCTATCACAGCGTCCAGTGCGGAACGGGACGGCTCAAAGCTCGTCCTGAGACACGTCTACTTCCATCCTCAGCAAAGCGGCCCCCAGCGTCTTTCCCTGGGCGTCCACGCGCAACGAAAGCGTGCCGCCGCCGCCCAGCGCTCCGTGCAGGAGAAAATTCAAAGCGCCGATATTGGGCAATTCAAAGCGTTCGACCGGACCGGTGCAGCGACTGCCGAAATGCTGCTTCACCCGTTCTGCCGTCACCTCGCGCAGCAGCACCGGATAGTGCTCCGGCTTGCGAGCGATCAGCCCCACGTTGGCGGTATCGCCCTTGTCGCCGGATCGCGCGTGGGCGATCTCGATCAAGCGGACTCGCACCACCCGATTCTACCCGGCGGGATAGTCTGCCCGACAACCGAGCGCGTCACGCGGCCAACATGCGAAAGCCAGCGGTGCCCTCTCCAAACTGTCTGCCTGCCGCCTCGACGCGCGACCGAACCGTGGAGATGACTCGGGCTTGAAAATCGGGCCTGTGCCATTGCTCGTACCCATTCGCCTCGCTGACACGCAGCCCTTCGGGCCTTGTGGTCGCTCCCCGTGGCTTGCCTTCCCGGTTGTGCAGCGGATCTGCGATCACTCCGTGGCTGGTAACCTCCAAGGCCATCTCGGCCAGAGCGACCGGATCGCACGGCAGCAGCGGAGCCAGAGTGCAGTACACCGCGATTCCCGATTCGGAGAGCCGGCTGATCACGCGCAGCCTTTCCCGGATCGACTCACAGTGCGGTTCGTAGAGCCGGCGCACCTCGTCGCGGTCCGTAGTGACGGAAAAACTCACCCGCAGTCGCGTTCGCCGGGACAGTTCTAGCAACTGCTCGAGATCACGCAGGATCAGCGCACCCCGAGTCTGCAATGCGAATACTGCTGGCGGCTGCCGGCACAGGCACTCCAATAGGTCCGGCATCAATCGTGCTTGCGCCTCGGCGGGCTGGTACGGATCCACCAGCGGCGAGCAATATATGCGTTGCGCTGGTTTGAGCTGGCGCCGCAGCAATTCGGCAGCGTTCGTCTTGATCGTCGTGTGGCGACCCCAGCGCTGCCAGTCAGCTGGCTTCAGTCCGCCGAAGATACGCAGCGTCGGCACGTAGCAGTAGGTACAGCCGAAGAGGCAGTTTCTGGCAGGTGTCAGGGAGTGTGTGAAACCGGCCCCCGCTATGAATCCACTCGTCGGGCTCAGGATGCTGCTCGCTCGCTGCGAGTGAACCGCCTGGCCTGCCCCTTGACTGTCGTTCTGGTCGATTTGCAGCATTGCGACTACGACAGTGCCGGAGCGACCGATCTAGAGAGCCAGCATTCATTCGACATTGCTACCACGCAAGGGTAACAATAGAAATGGTCGCTCGTTTCCCGCATGCCCGAAGTCGACAGCCCCCCTACAGACTCTCAAGGGCGAGCCGCGCCACCCTCCCACGAAGCCTTGGAGGCTCTGGCCCACGCTTCCGACCGCGAGTCGTTCAAGCAAATCCTGACCAAGCCACTTACCTTGGTCGCGCTGGGCCTCGGATTGGCAATCATCGGCTTGGTATTCTTCCTCCAACAGGCTCCCCGCGTGCTTACTCTGGAGATACCCGAAGTGCGCTTCGAACTCTTGCCAAATGAGGGGGTTACGGAGGGTGTCCCGATCGCCATCCGCATGGGGCAGCTAATGCTCTTCCAAATCAGCGACCCGGTGTCCGGCGCCGCGGGTGCCGCTCGGGCCAAGCAAGTCGTTGCAAGCCTCAGCCAAGCTCTAGACGTGCTGGTCGCCAATCCGCCGCAGGTCATTACGATCCAGACGGGCAGCAGCCAAGGCCTGCCGATGATCGTGCAGAAGGAGTTCACCGATTCGGAGGAATTTCTCGAGATCGTCAGCATCACGGCCGACGACATGACGCTAGCCAACACCGATGACGCCAAGTTGCTCGCCCGTATCTGGGCGGAGCGGCTCACCGACGCCATGAGGCTGCTGATCTTTGGCGAGCCGCCGGAATTCTCCCGCGACTCGCCTTTCGGCGGCGCCCTAGACACCCTATACGTAAACGCCGCCGCCGAGGCGGGTGCGTTGACCACTGACGCGTTGAACGAAGCGTTCGAAGAGCTGCCGGTCAACCTGCAGAAGGCTCTGACCGAAGACCCGCCGCAACCCCCGGCGGTCGACGCCCTACAGGGCGCAGTTTCGGAAAGCGGGAGCTAGCCGCTTGGCTCGGAACGCCGAGCCAAACTGGCCATGATCGCGCTACGTGCCAACTCCAATTCCGGCACGCGCAGCAATCTGCAGAGCCAATAGATCAGCCCCACCCCGACAGGCACCGTTACAAGCAGCGCCGCCAAGCGGCCCACGAACGTGCCCGGCCCCAAGGCCGCTTCGACGAAGCGCGCGCAAATCCAGCAGCACGCTCCCATGCCGGCAGAGGCCGCGCCGATCTTGATTCCGCCGCGCAACAGCCGATTGCCTCCGACTCCCCCGAGCCGCGACCGCATGAATACAAACAGCAGGATCGAATTCAGCGTCGCCACCAGTGACGTCGATAGCGCCAATGCCCAGTGCCCCCAGCCGAGGATCTCGATGTACACGAAGTTCAGTGTGTAATTCAGGGCGATGGAGAACACCGAGACCATCATCGGGATCCGCACGTTGTCCAGCGCGTAGAAGGCGGGAGCGAGCACCTTGGTGGACGCATAGCCGACCAAGCCCAGGCAGTAGAACGCCAAGGCCAGGGCTGTTTGCTCGGTGTCGGACGCGGCGAACTGTCCGCGCTCGTAGACAACGCCGATCAAGGGCTGGCTCAGCACTAACAGGCCGACCGTGGACGGAATCGTCAACAGGAACACCAGGCCCAGAGACCGAGAGAGCGTATCCCGGAACTCGTCGATGCGTCCCGCCCCAGCTTCGCGGGAGATGACCGGCAAGGTGGCGGTGGCGATGGCAACGCCAAACAACCCTAGCGGGAGCTGCATGAAGCGAAATGCGTAGCCCAGCCAAGAAACCGGGCCGTTGATGATCTCTCCAGACGCGTCCGCGAGGCGCGAAGCAAAGACAGAGTTCACCATGACATTGATCTGCACCGCGGCTGCCCCGATGGTGGCGGGCCCCATCAAGCGCAGCACTTGCCGCACTCCCGGATCGCGCAGTGCCGCTTCGGGGCGGAAGCGCAGGCCGGTCAGGCGCAGGCTCGGAACTTGGCAGCCGTACTGCACGGCACCCCCTAGCAGCGTGCCGAGCGCCATGCCCACGATTGGCTCGAATCCGAGCTCAGGGCCGAGCACGAACCCAAGGAGCAGGCCGATGCCCACGGAGGTGAGGTTGGAGAGTGTTGAGGCCAGCGCGGGAATCCCGAACTTTCCGTGCGAGTTCAACACGCCCATGGCCTTGGCTGCCAATACGACGAACAGCAGGAACGGCATCATGATCCGCGTCAGCAACACTGTCAGCTCGAACTTGCCCTCAATCGCCGCGTAGCCCGGGAAGAGGCGCTGCACGATGCTCGGGGCAAACACGGTACCGGCCACACAGACCACGGCCACCACCGGCACCAGCAGCGTAGCGAGGCGATTGGACAGCGAGTTGGCCTGCTTGGCGCCCTCTTCGGACAGCGCCTGTGAATAGGTTGTTACGAAAGCGGAGGAGAGGGCTCCCTCGGCCAGCAGGTCACGCAGCAAGTTCGGGATCCGGTAAGCCGCGACGAACGCGTCGTAGACCATGCCGGCGCCGAACAGGCCCGCGAAGGTGATTTCCCGGACCAAGCCGGTGATCCGGCTGAGGAATACGGCCAGACTGACCACGCCGGCCTTGCGTACGACTTGAGCGTGGCCGGACTCGGAATCGGGCACAGAACTACAGCAACCGCGCGCCAGCCCAGAGCCGCGCCTGCGGGCGCGGGGTCGGCGGAGAAAGCACTAGACTATCACCGCCCGGGGGCGAGGCCCGATCAGACTTGGGCAAAGATGAAGCTCCAGATGTCGGCCCACTCGTCCACGATCTTGTACAGCGGCTTGCCGCGCCCATGCCCGGCGGACTCTTCGTAGCGCAGCACGATCGGCGCCTTCCCCGAAGTGGCTGCTTGCAAGCGGGCCACCATCTTGCGCGCGTGCATGGGGTCGACTCGCGAGTCTGAATCTGCGGTGTAGATCAATGTCGCGGGATAGTCTTGGCCTGCTTCGACGCGGTGATACGGGGAATAGGCGTGCAGCCACTGAAAGTCTTCGGCATTCTCGGCGGTGCCGTACTCGGAGACCCACAGCTTGGCCATGCGGAACCTGTCATAGCGCAGCATGTCCAGCAAGGGCACGCCTGACACGGCGGCTCGCCAAAGGTCTGGGCGCTGTGTCAATGCTGCGCCTACCAGCAACCCGCCATTGCTGCGACCGTGGATGACCAGGCGCTCGGGGTCCACGTAGCCTTCGGCCTTGAGATATTCCCCGGCAGCGATGAAGTCGTCGAAGACGTTCTGCTTGTTGCCGAGCATGCCGGCCTTGTGCCACTCCTCGCCGTACTCGCTGCCCCCGCGCAGATTTGCAATTGCCAACAGGTTTCCGGCTTCGATCCAAGGGAAGATCCAAGTCGAATAGCTCGGCGTCAGTGCGATGTTGAACCCGCCATAGCCGTACAGCAAACCGGGCACGCTGCCATCGGCCGGCGTGCCGCTCTTGGCAATCAGGTACATCGGGATCTTGGTGCCGTCCTTGCTCGGGTAGAACAGCTGCCGGACATCGAAGGCATCCGAGTCGATCGGTGAATCGACCTGTTCCCAAATATCGGGTTCGGTCGCTTCGGAGCCAATGCGGAAGATCGTCGGGGCCTGGACGAACGAGCTGAAGGAGAAGAACGCTTCGTCGCTGGACGATTTGGAGGTGAACCCGCTGACCGTTCCCAATCCGGGCAGCTGGATCTGGCGTTCGTCAGTACCGTCGAGCTGATACGAGTGCAGTTCCGAATGCGCGTCTCGCATCCGGCCGACGAACAAGCGGTCCCCGGCGATGCTTGCGAACTCGATGACGGCATCGCTCTCTGGGATGACTGTCTCCCAGTGTTCAGGGTCGGGGCGGCGCAGATCGACCATCACGACCCGATAACGGGGCGCGTCCCGATTCGTCAGCAGATAGAGCCTGTCCCGGACGATCTCGCCGAGGTAGCTGTGCTCACCGTCTTCGGCGATGGTGACGGTGCGGTTCGTGCGCAAGTCGCGCACGTAGAGGTGGTTGCGTCCCCAGCCGAGGAACGTATCGAGCATCAAGTAGCGCTCGTCGTCACTTAAGATCGCGTCCGGTATGTGGGCCTTCTCGAGCCCCTCCCCAAAAAGCACGGGGTCATCGGCGTAGCTGCGACCAAGCTTGTGCAAGAAAACGCGGCGGTCGTACAGCTCCTCGCCTGGGCCGATCGTCTCAACGTCGACCGGTCGCGAGTAGTAAAAGCCCGAGCCGTCCTTGAGCCATTGTGGGTTGGCGAACCGAACCTTGGGGAAGGCGTCCTCAAGGTCGCTGCCCGACTCCAAGTCCAAGATGTACATCGTGCTGGTCTCGGTACCTTCTACGGACTTTCCGTAGGCCAGCAGCTTGCCGTCCTTGGAGGGCACGTACCAATCGACCGTGGTGGTGCCGTCGTCGCTCATGGTGTTGGGGTCTAGCAGCACGCGGTCTTCGCCGTTCCGCCCTTCCCGCACGTAGACGACGGGCTGGTCCTGGTCGCCGTCGCGCCGCGAATAGAAGTAACGCCCCCCAGCCTCGTCCGGCGTGGATACTGAGCCGGAACCGAGGATTTCCGCCATCCGCTCGCGAATGGCCTCTCGCGTCGGCAGGCCATCCAAGTAGCTCCGCCCGTAAGCGGACTGGGCCGCGATCCACTGGCGCGTCTCTGGGGCACCGCCCTCTTCCAGCCAGCGGAACGGATCTTGGACAGTGACGCCGTGAAGGTTCTCCTCGACCATGTGCACTTCCGATTCCGGCGGCGGGCCGATACTGCGACCTCCGCAGCCCAATAGCCCGAAGGCTGCGAGCGCCAGTAACTCGATCATGCCAATCGTACGAGACATGTTCCTATGCTAGACAGGCCGGAGCCGCTGCGCTGGCCAGCGACCATCTAAACCGCGCCACATGCGGAACACGTCGCGGGAACGCGAGATCTCCGCTGTGGGTCCGTCGCCACGCTATTCGCCCGACCTTGATGACCTGCAGGTGCGATTCGATAGGAGCCGTGGGTCGAGAATCTTGCGCCGGAAGACGACCTTGCCGTTCGCCGGGTGTTGCTGCAGGTCTGCGGATTGGGATGTGTAGGCGACTGGATTGCAGGCCGCCGCCGGCGGGCACAACTCAGTTGGAGAAGTTCGACAGGCTCTGGCTCCGGGTCACTCGGTGACCGGTCACGGGTGGGCGTGTCTTTTCTTGCCGACCAGCGGGGTCTCGATATCAGCCTGAGCGTCATTGTTGCGTTCGGAGATCTCCGGGATGCCGTTGGCGGCGTCAACGACGGCCCGGAATCTTCCGCGAGGCGAATTCGGGATGAAGGGGAAACCAACGCGGACGGTGGCCGGAAGCAGCCCATCCGGCGCCTGCACGCCAGGCACAAGTTGCCTGCCGACGAGACGATCAGCTTCATATAGGGCAACCTCGAGCGATCGTGCGGGAATCGCGCCAATGTTGTGAACGGTTACGTCGACACGGCGGTACTCGGGAATGAACTGAATGTCCTGCGGGGACAAGGCCAGGTCCGCTGCCAGCGAGCGGTTCGGCTCCCCGGATGCCCATTGGACCCGGACCACCGTGCCCTGCCGGGGCGGCAGTTCGACGGCAAAGCCCAGGCCGCGGTGAGCCAGTTGGCGAGAGTGCTCGCGGGTGATCGATTCGAAGTCACCGTCGGCGTCATCGTCCGGCCCAACTTCGATCTTGTAGACCGGCCCGACATCCAAGAGCCAAGGCACTATCGTCACCGTCTCCGTTTGGCGGGACAAACTATACAGCGCAACACGGAGGGACCTTGCATCGGCCGAGAGCAGGGCCGCGGCGAAATCCCTGCCCAGTCCGGAGTAAGTGACCAAGGGCCGGTTCCCGAGCGCGCCCAGGCCAGTCATTACGCGTACTGCGTTACCCAAGCCAGGAAAGTACACCCGATCGGTCGCGATCATCTCGGTGGTCACGTGCGGCCACCTCCGTCTCGCGAACTCGTTTTCTTCGGCAGCCATCCGCGCCGCCTCCGCAAGCGTTCGAAGGGTGGTCCCGGCCGAGTCCCCCAAAGGGAACAGGACATCCTGCATTCGATTCCAAGTCGCCGGCCAAGAGGCGAGCCTTGCAGCCACCCAAGCCGCGCTACCTTCGGCCAAGCCCTTCCAAAGGTCGGGATGGGGCGGACCCGGGCGGCTCGACAGGGGCGATGCCCTCAGCGTGTCGGGGAGATGCCGGCGGACGAATTCCGCCTCAAGCTCCATGGGCTCCAGGTACTTTCGATCCGAGGTGGCGCGAAAAGCGGTGAGCAGCAAGTCGACAATCGAGTCGTGATAGGAACCGGCCCCTCCCCAGTCGTAGTTGACAGTGCCGGGTGAATGAGCGGCACGGAACCACGAAGGCGAATCAACGCCTCCAATCGTGCCGTCGGCAAAGGAGATTTCCTGCGGAATCACTCCGCGAGGCTTGCCCCTGTCCGTGGACATCGACGCCGCCAGCCACGCATCGGCCCACCTGACGAACAAGCGCTCGACTGCCGGCAACGAGTTGTATCGAAAGACAGCCAGTGCGGGCGCCGCCGGGCGGTAATTGATGCGTGAATCACTGGCCCTGCCTCCAGTGCCGACACCGGAAGCGCCCAGGAAATTGGAGCGCATCAGAAACCAGCCTCGCGAATTGACATCCATCCACAAGTCCCGCATCAGCTTGGCCGTCTTGAGCGCCCTTTCGATGTAGACCGGGTTGCCGTAGTCGGACTGGATCATGGCGGACAGCGTGTCGGCCGTCCATTCCCCGGAATGCTCCGTGTCCCCTACCTCGGCGAAGTACCCGCCTTCGGTATCGGCGGAACCGCTGAACCAGGCTCCGTCAGCCAGCGCACGGATTCCGTCCATCACCAGTGGGCTCGCATCGGGACTCGCTCCGACGAAGGCAGCGAAGCTTCGCAGGATCTCGACGTCGTCGCCCCACCCTCCCCCTAGCGAACCGTCGCTCTGTTGTCGATTCCTCATCCACCATTCAGCCAAATCGAGTTCGCGGTTATAGGCTTCAAACACTTCACCCGCCCAGGCCGGGCCGCCCTCCCGCGAGCTCCGGTAATCGGCGAATTGCCAGTCAGGAAACGCGTCCGACCACCTTTCGTGCAGGTACCAGTCGATGTAGCGGTTGCGCTCGCCTCGTGATTCAAGATCTTTGAACATCTGCTTTCCAACGTGCGAAGCGAACGCCCAGCGGTGCGGGTCCACCATCAACAGTGCGCGCGCCGCGTAGGTCTTTCCCTTCACGTACAAGGGATCGCCGGGCTCGAACGAGTCGACCTCCCCGGTAATCAGCAACAGTTCGGTGTAGACTCTTTGGCGCTCGCTGGCGTGATCGAAGCGGTGTATGGCCGTCGAGAGCCGGCGCGCCTGCTCAAGAAATTCCCCGATCCAAGGGTCCGGCGCCGGCCGCCGGGCCAATCCCTGGAGCAACTCGATCGCATCGGGCAACAGACGACGCTCTTGCTCGTGGCCGGCGGCACCAGCCAGCCAGAGAAGGCCGAGGGCCCGAGCGAAGTCATCATCCACCAGCCGAAAAGCAGTTTCGGCGTCGGCGAATCGCCGGGCTTGGAAGAGTTCTGCGCCAGACCGGAGGTTGGGGTCTTCAAGGTTGGCCCTCAAGCGTCCATCCACCACAGCCAACGGTGGACTACGGTACCGGTGGATCTGAATCGCTGCCAGCGCGTTCTCGGTAAACGGACAGCCAATGTCCGCATAGACCCACACGCCCCCTCCCGGCGTGCCGCGTCGAGGGTCGAGTCGCCCCCAAGCGTCCACGTCAGGGCCAGCGGGCTTGCGATTGCGGGTGGGTACACCGACTAAGTAGCTGACTGGTGCCGGCCGCTCGAACTCCCGGAGAAACCTCTCGCGAAATCTTGAATCGTCACCTCGGACCCGAATCCGCAGGAACCCCCCGCGCACCTCAACATTTCGGCGGACCACGCGAGGGAAGCCATAGAGGAAGTCCGGTACGCCGCGGCGGGCGAAGTGCCTTGCATGGACGTCGCTGGCCACGGGCGTGCCGTTGAACTCGACTTGCATCGAGCAAGCCGGCCGGTCCAAGCGGCCGAGAACTAGGGTGACGCGGTAGGTGCCGTCGGGAAGGTCGGCGCGAAAGACGAGATCGTCGGTTGACGCGATACCGTCCCTTGTCAGAGCGTTATGTTCCTTGTGGGCAACGTAGTCCCCCGGGACGAGTTGCCCACTGGGCTCGAGCCAATCTGGGTTACTTGGTGGCCGCACCACATCGAACGCGTTCTGAAGGGAACTCTCCCAGCCATAGCCCCGATCAGCCGAGTAGGCCCCCAATGGCATTAACTTGAGTCCGTGACTGGCGACGAAATCGTAAGTGATCGTAAGTGACTGAAATAGAGTGAGTTCGCGATCAGAGAGAATTTTTTCGCCGGGGCTTGACTTTTTCCGCTAGGTTTGCCATCGTAGGG
>JAJEHF010000076.1 GCA_022823865.1 Bryobacterales bacterium | reverse complement strand
GCCTGCCAACAAATGGAGGAAGCGCACCACCGATCCGACCGCAAGCCAAGCCTGAAACCCGCCCCTTTCGGCCTTGCTCAGTCGATTTGGCCTCCGATCTGTAAGTTAATGCGCCTGTGTCCCAAAGTTAATGCCATTGCCCTACCACCCCGATGTGCCGCAGTTTCGCAGGGCCTGGGCGCGCTACTACGATGCGGTGACACAGGTCGACTATCGGGCCGGCGACCTGATTGACCAGCTCAAGGAGGACGGGCTTTGGGAGGACACGATTGTGTTCGTGTGGTCCGATCACGGCGTGGGCATGCCGCGGGGCAAGCACACAGCGTGGGAGCAGGGCCTGCACGTCCCCCTGATCGCGCGCTTCCCGAAGAAGTACCAGCACCTCGCGCCCGCCGACCCGGGCTCGGTGATCGACGGGCTGGTGACGTTGATGGACCTAGGCCCTTCAGCGTTGTCTTTGGCGGGGATCGATCCGCCCGCGCACATGCATGGCAGGCCGCTGTTTTCCAAACGCAGCGGCGATGTCGAGTACAGGGACTACGCCTTCGCCATGCGTGACCGGCTTGACACCCGGTCTGAGATGGTCCGCACGGTACGCGACCAACGATATCGCTACCACCGGAACTTCTACCCGCAGCTTCCCTTCAAGCCGTTTGAGGACTATGAGTTTGACGCAGTGGTGGTGCGGCACTGGGTCGAGCTCGCGCGTCAGGGAAAACTCACCGGCCCACAGGAAATGCTCGCCATGCGGTTCAAGCCGATCGAGGAGCTCTACGACTCGGCCGACGATCCTCATATGGTCAGAAACGTAGCCGGCGATCCCGAGTACGCGGAAGTTCTCCAGCGAATGCGCGGCCGGCTAGGCGAATGGATGCTGGAAACGCGCGACCTCGGCATTCTCGACGAGACGGAAATGCTCGAGCGCGAGAAAGGAGCCGCATCCCCGTGGGACCTAGGGCAGTCGCTGGAGAACTACGAGCGGATTCTCGACACTGCCAACCTGCAGCTGGAGGGACGGACGGCGATTCCCGAATTGATCTCCCGAACCCAGGATCCCGACTCGGCAGTCCGCTTCTGGGCGGCGCTGGGCTTGGCGGTCGCCGGGCGATTCGGCGGACCGGAAGCAGTTTCGAGCGTGGCGCCGGCGCTGGAGGCGGCCTTGGAGGATGAGTCAGTCAGCGTGCGCCTCACCGCGGCCGAAGGCCTGTTCAACCTGGGACGCTACCAGAAAGGCCTGCCGATCCTGATCGAGGCGTTGGATCATCCCAGCGTCGATGCCCAGATCCGCGCCGGCTGCATTCTCGATTCGCAGCCGCCAGACGCAAACCAAGAGCTCCAGCCCGCCATCGGACCGCTCCAGCGGACTGTGGACAGATTCGAACAGCAATCGCGTTTCGGGGCAACCAACAACCCCTTCAAGCGAGCCCTCAAGGCCATCAGCGGCGACGAGCTTTACTACCGCTGGGGTCCGGGCGCCTCGGGATCGCCCCGGGACGAACCGGAGGCACGCTAGGGGGCCGAAACGCAGTTCAGGGGCAACGCATGAGCACGGGATTCGGCAGCCTCCCCCAAAGGGCGGTCGTCGGCTTGGCCTTCGGGGGAGTGCTGCTGGCGTCGGCCTGTTCCGGCGGGGCGGCCTCCGACAAGCCCAACATCATCGTTTTCCTGGTCGACGACATGGGGCTGATGGACACCTCGGTTCCGATGCTGACCGATGAAGACGGCAAGCCTCAGCGCCACCCGCTCAACGCCTGGTATCGCACGCCGAACATGGAGCGGCTGGCCGCGATGGGCACCCGGTTCAGCAACTTCTACGCGCACAGCGTCTGCTCGCCGACGCGCATCTCGATCATGACCGGGCAGAACGCGGCCCGCCACCGAACTACCGACTACATCAATCCGTGGCAGGACAATCGCACTCTGGATAACGAGGCATTCCCCCTCGCGGTGTCGCAGCGCGGTCCGCCGGAGTGGAACTGGGCGGGGTTGGAGAAGCGTGACGTGACCCTGCCGTCGCAGTTAAAGCAGGTCGGATACGCGACCATCCACGTCGGGAAAGCGCATTTTGCTCCCTTCGATCACGCAGGAGCCGACCCACTGAACCTGGGCTTTGACGTGAATGTCGCCGGCTCCGCCATCGGAGCGCCGGGCTCTTATCATGGCCAGGCCGATTACGGGAAACGGTCCACGAGTCTGCTGGCGCGCCCTGTGCCGGGTCTGGACAAGTACCACGGCACGGACACCTTCCTGACCGAAGCTCTGACTCTGGAAGCCAAGGGTGAAGTAGACAAAGCACTCACCGCGGAGAAGCCGTTTCTCTTATATATGTCCCACTACGCAGTGCACTCGCCCTTTCAATCCGACGCTCGTTTTGCGGCGCGTTACCGAGACCGAGGCAAGAGCGATCGGGCCCAGAACTACGCGACTCTCATCGAAGGCATAGACAAGTCGCTGGGAGACCTGATGGATCACCTTGAAGACAAGGGCATCGCCGAGGACACTCTGATCATTTTCCTCGGGGACAACGGAGGAGATGCCCCTCTGGCGGGCACGGACGACATTTCCTCCAGCGCGCCTCTGCGAGGACGGAAGGGCAGCAAGTGGGAAGGCGGCGTGCGCGTTCCCTTCATCGCCGCATGGGGCAAGTCCGACGCCAACAACCGGTGGCAGAAGGAACTGCCGATCCCCGCCGGTGGCATTCGCCAGGAGGTCGGGGTCTGCTACGACCTGTTCCCGACCATCCTGGATTTGGTCGACGCGACGGTCCCGGCAGGCCACCCCGTTGATGGTCAGAACCTCACGCAACTGCTGATCGGGCAATCGGATCCGAGACATCGGAGCGAATTCCTGAACCACTACCCCCACCCGCGCCGCGGGCAGAGCCATTTCTTCACTACCTGGCGCACGGGCGACTGGAAGGTGCGCTACGAGTATCTTGCCGAAGGCCACGAGCGTTACGCCCTCTACAACTTGGCGACGGATCCGAGCGAGTCTCGAAACCTCGCGGAGGAGAATCCGGAACAGCTCGCGAGCATGATGGAAGGCATGGTGCGGGAGCTGGAATCCATGGAGGCGGTGTATCCGTTGGACGCCGGGCGCCCGCTGGAACCGGTCGTTCCAGAGCAGTAGGAGGCAGGGATGTCTGTGATTCGGTTGAACATGCGCGAGGCGAAGACGCACCTCTCGAAACATGTCGCGAAGCTCAAGGCGGGTGACCGGATCATTCTCTGCCGCCGGAACCGCGCGATTGCGGAGATTCGCCCGATCGTGGAGCCTGCCGGCGAACCGCGTCCGATTGGATTGGGCAAAGGACTCGCGGGAGTCCCGGATTCATTCTTCGAACCACTGCCGGATGAGGTCTTGGATCGGTTCGAGGGCAAGTTGCGCTGAAGGGATGCGAGGCAAGATACCGCTACCTTCATTTGGCGGCCTTGTACACCCGGCTACTTGAGGCCGAACCGCGATTTGAGGGCTCTGGGGCACAGCAGCGGTCCTGGGTGCCTCGGCTGTGCCAGGGGGCGTTGGCGGCGAAAAGTTACGAACGGATGTTTCGGGGAAGATGCCTCACCGAAACACCGGTGTACCACGCGAGAGCCCCCAAGCCGAACGAGGTCCACGCAATCCAAGTGAAAGTGGCTGAATCGCTTCCGGTCAGATCTCACTCCGAGAACGTCAACGAGACCGAGGAATGCCGACCCAAGCCACACCTCGTTCAATTGGCTTTCCGTAGTGGCGAATTGACAATATCCATATGGCAATGCAAGGCACTAGCAGCAGCGGGCCGTGGAAGAAGACTAGCGCGCCTGCCGAGGCAATGCCGATCGTCTGAGCGAGCCCAACGGGCAGGAAGCGTGCCCCCCTTGAGAACCGCCAGCGAGATTGCATCCTCGCTACACGGACACTAGTGCGATGACCGATTGCGAGTGCCACGAACGTCGCCCCGAGCCCTGGCACCGTTTGCAAAGGAGCCAGAAGGGGTAAGGAAACGAGCAAGACCGAAAGGTCCTTAGAAAGCAAGGGCTGCCATCCTCGTACGGGCAGTAAGCCATAGCGCGACAAGCCGCTTGGCACATCGGGCCCAAATAGCGACAGTGTGTAGCTCGAGAGCGCAAGTACAACTAGGATTGTCAAGATCATCGATCCATGTAAGGAGAGATCGATGCCAGTCAAGCGCACGAACGCGGTGATTCCACTGAGAAGCCCAGCCAAGTAGACATCCAGCACGGAGAGAATCTGTCGGAGGTCCTTGCGAATCAACTGATTGAGAACGCCCGGAAACGGAGGCATGTGCCTAAATACAGCGTGTTCGACTTTCTTGGGAAGCGAAGAGACAACAAACCCTCCCGAGACGATCATTGCTATGAAGAGCCAGATTCCGTTCGTGATCTTCTCGGCCTCAACTGCGATCAACAATAGGGCAAGGAGCCAAGTAATTGGATTTACCCAAGGACTAGCCATCCGCAAGATCCAGACCTCGGCTCGACTCAGGGGCCAGGAACACATTCGAGAAATGGGAATCTTCTGAGCTGGGCTGGCACTCAAGGGAATAATCACCACAAGAACAACCAAGAGAAAAATGAACAGGCCCGCGTCCTGCATCACCACCAATGAGGCCATGAAGAAGCTATTGCTCCCGACCGACAAGACTGACTTCTGGTCACGCTTGGTCGCCTTCCGCAGGGCTCTCAGGATTGCCGCCAGCCGAGCCAATCGACTTCCCCTGCTTCTATTGGTTCGACCAAATCCATGTAATGCTGTTCAAGCGGCCCACTGACGTCTTTCGCTGAAACATTCCATACGAGTTGACCATCCATCATGATTACAAACTGCGACGCAATGCTTTGCGCAAGGAATAGGGAATGTGTCGTTAACAGAACGGTTGTCTCTCTTTCAGCGGCCTGTCGCAGGAGTTCGCAGATCGTGCGCGAAGTGACTGGATCAACTCCTTCGAAGGGCTCATCGAGAAACAAGACCCTGGGGTTTGGCAAGAGCGCCATCGCCAATGCTGTCTTCTTGCGCACCCCATGCGAGCAAGCTGAAATAAACCTGTCGCCGAAGTGCGTCAAATCCAAGACACTCAAGAGCTGATCAGTCCTGTGACGGGCGGTGCGTGCCTCCAGCCGGTGAACCGCCCCAGTCAAGGAAAGGTGCTCGGCCACAGTTAGGTCGTCGAATAGACCTAGGTCATCAGGAACCACTCCGATGCAGCCTTTCAGTTCCAGTAGGTCGTCTCTTACATCGTAGCCAGCGACCTGCGCGGTACCACCGCTGAGAGGCAACAGACCTGTCAGAACCTTGATAGTTGTCGACTTGCCTGCACCGTTCGGACCTAGCAAAGAACAGATTGCTCCTCGGGCAACCTCAAAACTCAAATCGTGGATGGCTCTGAAATCGCCAAAATCCCGGCGAACGGCACGACAAGATATCACAGGATTCAGCCTGTGGGTTCCGGAAATTCTTTGCGCCAGGGCAAGCCCTGGCAAGGAGGAAGCGATGAGCTGAAACCTTGCACCGCGAGCCAGCAGGTTCGACACCTGTCCGGCAAAGGCGCAGCCCGCCAGCCGGAAGCGAGTGTTGCATG
>JAJEHF010000017.1 GCA_022823865.1 Bryobacterales bacterium | reverse complement strand
TGATACGGGCACTGTCGCCTAGGCGACCATACGGCGGCTCCGGCCGCAGAGCGGAGCAGCGTCCGGAACCCGCACTCCATCCCGAGTATGACCACGCAGCTTCGAACCGAGTCTCGTCGGTCTGAGGCTCAGCCTCTCTAGTTGCTCTCTCTCCAGAGCCTTCTCGACATCTAGGATGGACTGCATCATCTCTTGGTTGTTCATATCTGCCTCACCTCCACAGCCCTACAGGCCAATAGTATTGAATTCTGGTCGAATCTCGCGGATCAGGTCATCTTGGACCCCTCTCCGCTGACTGGCGTCCGTCGGCAAGTACCAACATGTGGCAACAGTGTAGTACTCACGAAGATAGGCTCTTAGCCTCGGGTTCTGCTCGGCGTCCGGCAGGTGCTCGTCCAGACGGCGCTGCAAGTTTGCGCTTTCGCCGACGTAGACATAGACGCGCTTGAGTTCAAGTCCGTGGTGGCACTGGCAATGCCCAATCACGTAAACGCCAGGTGATGCAGGGACGCTCGAGTTGGATTCGGAAACATACTTGAACCGCCAGCGAAGAGGCAAGGTTCTAGTTGGATTGACCATAGCCCACTGCGGAGGCCATATTAGCATCTTGGTAATGATTGACGCTAGGCGCGCTAGCACGGCGATCAGCCGAACAGATCTCTCGCGTCCGCTGAAGTGCGCGATTTCCGACGGTCTCATCACAACCGACACACAGGTCTTCGACTACGGATGCGGTCGCGGTGACGACCTCCGAAGACTTGGAGTGATTGGTTGCCAGGCACGTGGGTGGGATCCAATTCACCGCCCCGACACGCCGCACGTTCGATCAACAGTGGTCAACCTCGGTTATGTAGTCAATGTCATTGAGGATATCGCCGAACGTTGCAATGTCCTCAAGCGGGCGTGGACGCTTACGGATAGGGCCTTGATTGTCAGCGCGCGTCTAGCAGTAGAAGGCAGGGCGCTTCAAGACTGCCTTTCGTACGCAGACGGGTGCGTAACGAGCCGAGGCACGTTTCAGAAGTTCTACCAGCAGCATGAGCTACGCGATTGGATAGACAGCACCCTGAAGGTCAGCGCCGTCCCGGCGGCACCAGGCGTCTTCTACGTTTTCAAAGACGAGCAGGTTCGCTCGAAGTTCATCGCCTCTCGGTACCGTCGACGGAGTGCAGCGCCTCGACCTAATAAATCTGCCGCGCTGTTCGCTGCCCATCAGGGACTGTTGAACCCACTGATGCAATTCGTAGCGGATCGAGGTCGTCTTCCCTTGGATGACGAACTCGAGGGGGCTTCCTCGATTGTGGATGTGTTTGGCTCAGTCAGAAGGGCGTTCCGGGTAGTCTTGACTGTATCGGACGAAGAACGATGGGAGCAAATCAAACGGCAACGCCAGCAAGACCTCCTCGTCTACCTAGCGCTGTCGCAATTCGATGGCCGCACTGCGTTCGGGCGCTTGGCGCGATCGTTGCAACGGGATGTCAAGGCATTCTTCGGGAGCTACAAGAGGGCCTGTGCAGAAGCGGACAAATTGCTCTTCTCTCTTGGGCGGCAGGGCGTTTTCGAGGAGGCTTGCAGGCAGTCCTCTGTAGGCAAGCTTACCCCCAGTGCGCTCTATGTTCATGAGAGTGCACTGTCGACGCTGTCGCCGGTACTGCGCCTTTATGAAGGTTGCGCCCGGAGCTTTTGGGGGCGCGTCGCAGGGGCGAACATCATCAAGCTTCACCTAGGTGAGCCGAGCGTCTCGTATCTTGCCTATCCGGAATTCGATCGAGACCCACACCCCGCGCTCGTTTGGGGGCTGAGCATCCATCTTCAGACATTCCGAGTCAGGACGAGGGATTACCAGTCCAGCACCAACCGCCCGATCCTCCACCGCAAGGAGCTGTTCGTTGCGTCCGATTACCGGGGGCGTGAAAAGTTTGCCCGCTTGACGCGCATTGAAGAGAGCAAGGGACTCTACGATGACACGACCCGCATTGGGTTCCAAGAGGGATGGAACGAACTGCTGTCCCGGAAAGGCCTCTACTTCGTGGGGCACCGTCTACTGATCTCGCGTGGACGGCACGGGGATCAGAGTTAACTGATTCGGTTCCCGCCTCTGTCTTGGGGCAACTCCCGTTGTTGCATTCCCTGCTCTTCGTGGAGGTCCAAGCCAGCAGGCCCTGGCGGCTTACCGGGACGCGGTCCACCGCCTCAGCGAAAGCTGCACGGCCCGCAGTGCTCCAGCCACATTGAACGGCGCTGGACCGGTCTAGCCTCAGCATGGGTTCCAGAGAGTTCTCGTGCGATCCCGCAAATTCTTTCGGCTGGTGCGGGTAGATCACGGGCTGTCTGTCACCCCATCGGCAGCGGCCACAGCAATCGCACCAGCACCATCGTCAGCGCGATGCCCGCTGCGGGAGGATCAACGTGGGTATCGCCGTGCTGGTGGAATACACGGGAGAATCCCTCACCCGCGAACGCGCCTACGATTCCGAACACGGGCCCCATCAGGAAGTCCCCGGAGCTCAGTGCCGCAGCGGCCGCTGGCAGGGCCATGTGGTGTGTCACCGGAACCTTGAGGCCGAATTGAGCGAACACCAGCGATGCAGCGGCGATGCCGAAGCCGATCACGTCACCGCCGCGCTCTGGTCCGAGCGTGATGGCCATGAATGCCGACAACAGCCCGACGCCGAGCCCGATTGCGGCGAACTGAGGGGGGCGTTCTTGGTGCCTGACCCAGTTCCGGCTCTCGTCGGGCCGAAACTGTCTGCTGGCCAGTCCGCTCCGCCCGAAGAGGATGCGCGCGATCATTGCTGAGATCACCACCGTCATCGCGATCGTGTCGGTTCGCGGGCCTAGCCCGACCAAGCGCCAGGCGAGTTCCAACAGGTAGCCGATCGAACCGAAGGCCGCTCCGACCAAGAGAACGTCGGGTCGGTTCAGCCCCATCAAGGGCAGTGAAATGTCGCGACCGCTGGCGACGTAGCCGCGGCGATAGGCGTAGGCAGTCGCCGCCGCGCCGCCGGCGAAGGCGATGTGCGGTCCGAACACAGGTCCGAACGCCACCTGTGTCAGCACGTCCGTGCCTCCGCCTGCTGCGGAGACAGCCACGCCGACCAAGACCAGCAGGCCCGTAAAGATGAAGGCGGGCAGCGTGCCGATGGCGGCCCCGAACAGGCCGCCGCCGAACGCGGCCAGCAGATGGATCCACTCCAAGGCCATGGGACGGGACTCTATGCGCTCGGCTCGCGGGGGCGTGGGGTCAAATCGGCAACAGCGCCTGGCTGCCGATGACCGGGCGGCTCACTTCCTCGACAAGGGCCTGCAGGTCTTCGGGCCGGCTGAGGATGTCGGTCTGCGCCGCGTCAACCACGATCAGTTCCATCGGATCGTACTTGCTGAAAAAGTGATCGAACGCACGCACCATCGCCTCCAGGTAGGCGTCTGAAACGTTGGACTCCGGCCCGGTCGAGACCCGTCTCCGCAACAGCTCCGGCGTGGCCTTCAGGTACACCGTCAGCCCCGGAACGGGCAGTTGGCTCTTGAAGGCCCGGTAGTAGGAGTCGTAGATCAAGATTTCGTCGTCGTCGAGATTGAGATAGGCGAAGATCTTGTCCCGCTCGAACAAGTAGTCGGCCACGACCGGGATCTGAGAGGTCTCGATGCCGGTCTCCGAGCACTGGCGGAAGCGCCTTAGCAGGAAGTGCATCTGTGTGCGGAAGGCGGCACCCGGTCTTCCAGTGTAGAACCCCCCCAAATGGGGGTTTGATCCCTCGTCGAAGATGGCGCGGCCGCGCAGCCGCTCGGCCAGTGCCGCCGCCAGCTTCGACTTGCCTACCCGCAGCGGGCCTTCGATGGCGATGTAATGCAAGGGCTTTCTCACGTGAAGTCCTTCAGTAGTTCAGCAAGCGCTGTGCCCCGCCCGGCGGATCAAGCTTGAAGTATTCGAACGCTTGCAACGTGCCGACGCGTCCGCGATGCGTGCGGTCCAAGAAGCCCAGCTGCATTAGATACGGCTCGTAGACCTCTTCGATGGTGCTCGCGTCTTCGCCGACCGATGCCGAGAGGGTGTTGAGGCCGACCGGGCCGCCCGAGTACTTTGCCAAGATCGTCTCCATGATCTTGCGGTCAATCTCATCAAGCCCGAGCGGGTCCACTTCCAGCATATCCAGAGCTGTGCAGGCGACCTCTTGGTCGACGCGGCCGTCGGCGCGAACCTCCGAGTAGTCGCGCACTCGGCGCAGCAACCGGTTCGCGATGCGCGGCGTTCCACGCGCCCGACGCGCGATCTCTTCGGCGGCCTCTTCCTCAATCTCGACCTTGAGCAGCCCAGCCGAGCGGAAGACGATGCGCATCAGGTCGACCGCATCGTAGGGGTTCAAGCGCAGTACAATGCCGAACCTCGTGCGGAGAGGCCCGCTGATCAGCCCTTGGCGCGTGGTGGCGCCGATCGCCGTGAACGGAGGGATGGGAATGGAATGCATGCGCGCGCCAGGTCCCGTACCGACGACAAGGTCGACCCGAAAGTCTTCCAGCGCGGAATAGAGCATCTCCTCGATATCGGGCAGCAGCCGATGCACCTCGTCGATGAAAAAGACCTGTCGGCCCTGGATGGTCGTTAGCATGCCGGTCAGATCCAGCTTCTTTTGCAGTACGGGTCCGGAAGTGTAGTCCGCCCGCACGTCAAGCTCGTTCGCAATGATCGTGGCGAGGGTCGTCTTGCCTAGGCCGGGCGGGCCGTAGAGCAGGACGTGATCAAGTGCGTCGCCTCGCATCCGCGCCGCCTCGACCGCAATCGATAGGTTTTCCTTCAGCGTGGTCTGGCCGATGAATTCGTCCAGCTTCTGCGGCCGGAGCGTGAGATCGGACTGGCGGTCCTCTTCGGAGGCTGCCGGACCGACGATGCGCTTAGTGGCCATGTTGACGACCGTTAGCGCTTGATCAGCTCCATCGCCTGGCGGAACAGTGCCTCGAACTCCGCAGGCACTCCGTTCTGTCTCGCTTTGCGCACGGCCCTGTTGGCAGCGTCTGCGCTACAGCCGAGGCTGATCAGAGCGGAAATGACGTCTTCCTCGACCGCGCCGGCGCCGGCATCGCCGCCATCTTCGCCGGTCGCGACTGTTCCCAGTTTATCCTTCAGCTCGAGCACGATCCGCTCGCCAGTCTTCTTGCCGACTCCCGGGATGCGCACCAGTTTCTTGGAGTCTCCGGTCTGGATCGCCGCCAGCAACTCGGCGGTCGGCATGCCCGACAGCAGCGTCAGGGCGAGGCGCGGTCCGACCCCGCTGACTTCGATGAACTTCTCGAAGAGGCCCCGGTCCCGCGGGCTGTGGAAGCCGTAGAGCGAGATGGTGCCCTCCCGCATGTGTGTATGCACGTGCAGCGAGATGTCTTCGCCCAGGTCCCCGGCTTGGCTGTAGGTCTCGACCGGGACCGCGACCTCGTAACCCACGCCGCCGACATCGACGACGACCCTGCCCGCTTGCTTGTCAGCGATCTTTCCCCGCAAAGAAGCGATCATGGCAAGCCAGAGATTATATCGACTGGGACGACCGCTGTTGCCCTTCGGCGTCGTCCGTGCAGATTTCGATCACGCGGCCAAGGTCGCCGTCGTAGTCCAAGCGGACCTCGAGCCGAACCCCGGGCAGTTCGCTGTCGAAGCGCTCTCCCCATTCGATTAGCACGATCGCGTGCTGCTCCCAGATGTCCTCTAGCCCGAGCGTTTCCAACTGCGGCACTGTGTCCAAGCGATATAGGTCTAGGTGGTAGACCTTGGGCTCGCCCTCGTATTCGTGGACTAGAGAAAACGTCGGGCTCAGCACTTCCCCCGGCGGCGCTGCCCCCAGTGCCTGCACGATTCCCTTGGCCAGCGTGGTCTTGCCCGATCCGAGATCGCCGATCAGCATCACGACGGCTGGCGGCCTCAACATGGTGGCGATACGGGCTCCCACCTCGGCTGTCTCAGCGGCCGAGCGAGTGCGGTAGGTCACGCTCGCACCATTGCGAAAGCGGCCGCGAGATGGCGGCCGATATCGGTCGCTAGCATGCCTTGCTCGCCCAGGCTCGCCGCAGCGGCTTCGCCGGCAAGTCCGTGCAGGTAGACGGCAGCGGCGACCGTCTGCAAGACCGGACGCCGCGGGAACTGCGCCAAGAGGGCGGACACCATGCCGGTCAAGATGTCGCCTGACCCGGCCGTGGCCATGCCGGGCGTGCCGGTGGGGTTCACGACCACATCCCCAGTCGGGGCCGCGATCAGGCTGCGGGCCCCCTTGAGCACCACGTAGGAGCCGGTCGCGGCAGCAAGGGCCCGTGCTGCCCCGATCCTATCCCCCTGGACTTGGGCCGAGGTCTTGTCCAGCAAGCGGCCCATTTCGCCCGGGTGGGGCGTCAGGACGGTCGGGGACGGTCGGGCCCCCAAATCGAGTCCGTTGACCGCAGCCAGCCCGTCGGCGTCAATCACCAAGGGCAGGGAGCACTCCTCGGCCACGTTTCGCACCAATGCCTCGTTGGCCTCCGAGCGCCCGATCCCGGGACCAATCGCGACTACCGTCTTGCCCTCGTAGATCCGAGCGTCGAGCGAGGCCGGCCCCAGTGTCCCGTCGGAGAGCGCGCTGGCGGGTTCCAGCATCAGCTCGGGAGTCGCCCCGATGACTCCGTCCGCGGCCCCGGCCGGGGTGACAACCGTGACCAGGCCCGCTCCAGCCCGCAGAGCCGCCGTGGATGCCATCAGGATGGCTCCCGGCTTGGAACGGGATCCGCCGATCGCCAGCACATGGCCGTAGCTGCCCTTGTGGGAGGATCGGTCGCGAGTTGCGGCGTACTCGGCGACGTCCGCTGGCTCGTTCAGCAACAGTCGCGGCCCGGGCAGCGCCTCGATCACGGAATCGGCAGTGCCGATTCTGGCCACGGAGAGGCTCCCGAGGCGCTCACAAGTGGGGCCGACGACTTGGCTGACTTTCGGGGCCGTGAACGTGACTGTCATGTCCGCCCGCATGGCCGGCCCGGGGCTCTCGGAGGAATCGCTCGCGAGACCGGAGGGCATGTCTACCGCCATCACCCTGGCGTTGCGAAAGCCAGCATTGACATCCCCGATCACCTGCGCCGCCAGCCCCTTGGCAGGCCCGCGCGTGCCCGTGCCCAGCAAGGCGTCGACCACCAGCGTTGCATCCCCGACCCGCGGCAGCAGAGTCGACCAGTCCGCTTCCGAAACGACTGTCTCGGCGCGGAAGTCCTGGGCTGCGAGCATGTCCCAATTGGCGCGGGCGTCCTTCGACAGGGATGCGCGTTCTGCCAGCACCGCTACCGTCAGGTCGAGCCTCGGCCAAGTCTGCAGGAGTTGCCTTGCCACGGCGAGGCCGTCGCCTCCGTTGTTGCCCTTGCCGCACAGCACCACTACTTTCTCGGCGGCGAGGCTGGGAATTTCCTCGCTTAGTTTGCGCGCCACCGCCTGTGCCGCGTTTTCCATCAACACGAGGCTGGGAATTCCGCGCGCCTCGATCGTGGCTCGGTCCGCCGAGCGCATCTCTGCGGCCGTGAGCGCACGCAGCATCAGGCACCCTTCTGCAGGTGCAGCCCGTCCAATGTCGTCTTCCGGCCCATGATGACGAGCACGTCGCCCTCGCGCATGCGGGTGTCCTGCGGCGGGTTGAAGCGCATCTCCCTGTCTTGCCTGGACAGAGCTAGCACGATCATATCGAGATTTTCAGCGAATCCGGCTTCGGCCAAGGTCTGGCCCAGCCAGCGGCTGCCCGCAGCGACCGGGAGTTCTCCCAACTCAAGCTCCGCCCCGGACTCCTCCAGCAAGCTGGACTCCTCCAGCAGGCCGGATACATCCAAGAAATCGGCTACGTGAGGTCTCGAAAGGCCCTTTGCCAGCCGGTAACCCGAGAAGGCATAGGGCATGACGACGTCGTTGGCTCCGGCTTGCAGCAGGCGCTTCTTCGCGTCCAGTGACGAGGCACGGGCGACGATGCGCAGCTCCGGATTGAGCACGCGGGCCGAGAGCGTGATGTAGACGTTGTCGGCGTCGCTGGACAAGGCCGCCACCAAGCCCTTGGCGCGTCGCGTGCCTGCGTTTTCAAGCGTTTCTTGCAGGGTTGCGTCTTCGACCAGAACGGGTACTCCTATATCGCGCCCGTGTAGCTGCGTCGGCCCGGCCTTGTCCACAGCTACGACTCTCTGCTTGTCGAGCGCCAGTTGCCGGGCCGCGCCTCGGCCCACGCGGCCCAAGCCGCAAACGATGTAGTGGTCGGAGAACTTGTTGAGCATGCGTCTCAATGCTACCTGTTGGAACCGGTCGAGAATCTCAAGCCGGATCAAGGCGTCGACAAGCATGCCGATAGCTACGAAGATTACGCTGAATCCGGTAATGATTAGGATCGCATTGAAGTAGCGTCCGTACCGGCTCAGTTCTATAGTTTCCTCGTACCCTATCGTGGTCAGAGTTACGAGCGTCATGTAGAAGCTGTCGAACCAACTCTGGCCCTCGATCAGCCGAAAGCCGACTGTGCCGCCTATCAGAGCGCTGGTAGTTACAGCGATCAGTATCTTGATCCCCGTGGCTCGGGATTGCCATCCGATCGTCATCTGCGCCTCCGCAGAACTAGCATTGTCATGTCGTCTTGCAGGGGCGAGTCACCGGTCCAGCGGACGACATCGTCCATTACGCCTTCGATCACCGACTGCAGCCCTTGGTCGGCACGATGGCTGACGGCCCGGCGTAGCCGCTCTTCGCCGTACTCCTCGCCTTGCGCGTTTTCCGGCTCGGTCACCCCGTCTGTGTAGGCCACCAAGATGTCGCCGCTCTCGAGAGCGACGCTCGTAGCGGAGTACTCGGCGTGCGGAAACGCGCCCACGATCATGCCGTTGATCTCCAGCCTGCTGATCTTGCCGTCGCGCAGCAGGAGCGGCGGCAGGTGCCCGGCGTTGGAATAGGTCAATCTGCCGCTCTCCGGATCGTAGGCCCCGAAGAACAGGGTCGAGAACTTCTCCGGCGCAGTTCCCTCGCACAATTGTAGATTGGCGCGCTCGACCACCAAGCTGGCGGCCCGCTCCAAGCCCTGCGAGCCGCCGGAGCTCAGCAGCGAGACTTGGGTGCGCAGGATCGAATGCAGCGAGGCCATGACCAAGGCTGCCGAGATGCCCTTGCCAGAGACGTCGCCGAAGCTGATCGCCAATTTGCCGTCATCGAGATGCACGTAGTCAAAGAAGTCCCCCGATACGGCGCGAGCGGGGCGGCACACGCCCAGCGCCTCGAGGTCACCGAGCTCCGGCGGGCTCGCCGGGAAGAGTCTGCCCTGAACTTCGCGGGCGATCTCAAGCTCGGCCTCGAGTTGCTGGCGCCGCTTGGAATCTTCCATGAGACGTTCCAGCGACGCGGTCATGGCGTTGAACGACCGTGACAGGTCGCTGATCTGATCCGTTCCGCGAACATCGATCTTGTAGGCTAAATCGCCTCGGTTGACGTGCCCCGTGCCGACATACAGATCGTTCACTGCCCGCGTCAGGGTGCGTGTCAGTGAAAGGGCGACGATGAACGATACCAGCAGGTTGCCGAGGAACAGCGCAGCGAGGATGTAGCCGACGACCGTAAACAGCCCAAAGGTCATTTCCGTCTCTTGGGCGAAGATCCTCTGCCACAGGGCCGAAGGGCGGGTTCGGAGCAAGAATGTGATTGGCCGGGCTTGGCCTGTATTTGGATCGACGACGAGGGTTTGGACTGGCCAGTTGATCTGCCAGTCGAACACACTGGCAGGCGCCGGGATGCCCCCGCCGACTGGCACGGGTCGACCCAACGCCGCAGCCGGTCGGGCCCCTTCTCCTGGCGCGTCCGCTCGTTGCGGGAGTTCCAGTATCCCAAGGCCCGGGATGATGCCGCTCAAGGTCGACGAAGTTACCGGGACGACTGCAACGACACGCTCGGTCAGCGATCCCTCTTGGGCCACTGCCGCCAGGAAGAATGCGTCGTCTTTGCGCACCAAGCCCCCGGACTCGGGCAGCTGGGATGGCAGCGCCCCCGCGAGCGAGCCTGCGGGAAACGACGCTGTGGTGCCGTCGAGTTCGGCTTGCAGCATCAGCCCGGGGAATCGGGATTCCGATTGGCTGTGGTAACGGAGCAGGAAGGCTGGCCTGTCGGCCGGCGGCAGATCGCGCAACTGCCACAGCAGCGGCGCTGCCATGGCTTCCATGCGCGAGGACTGCCGCGAGAACTCCTCAGTGATCAGATGCGCGGTCACCGGGCCGAGCAGGAGGACGACCCCCCACGCCACTACCAACACGCCCAGCGAGATGGGCAGCACGCCGACGAAGAAGAAGACCGCGATCATGCGGTGGCGCACACGCCACAGCAGCTTGCGTGCCACCCAGCGTCCCAGCGCCATCAGGCGGTACACCGCGAAGAAGCCGCCAAACAGCACCAGCAGCGCTTGGATCAATTGCAGATGTGGCTCGAGAGTGGATACTGCCGACCGCAGCAGCCACAGCACGGCCATCAGGACCACCAGCACGAGCAGTACGCTGTCGATCCGATTCAGCTTGAAACGGGGCCAAGCCATTCAGACTCACCATTCTAGGTGGAGCGCCCCGGACCCTTGGCAGCGACAGGCTGTCGAATCCGGGCGATGAGTTCAGCGAGGCATTACACTCTAGTCAGCTATGGCGCGGTCGCTAAGCCAGCTTGTGTCGGCCTGGCCGGCCGGTGGGGTGTTGCTGCTCGCTTCGCTCTTCACGGCCGGCGCTGTTGCGCAGGGAGCGAACCGCGTGATGGTGATCGACTTGGACACGATCGTGCATCCCCTCACGGGCGAAATCGTTGCCGATGGCCTGCGCGAGGCTGAATCGTCGGGTGACCAGGCCGTGGTGTTACGGCTCAACACGCCGGGGGGGATGCTGCAAACGACCAACGAGATCGTCCAGGGCATCCTCGCTTCACCGGTGCCGGTCATCACCTACGTATCGCCCAGTGGCGGCCATGCGGCTTCGGCGGGCTTTATCATCCTTGTCTCGGCCGACTTGGCCGCAATGGCCCCGGGGACGAACACCGGGGCGGCCCATCCCGTCCTGGCTCTCGGCGGCGAGCTGAAGGGCACGATGAAGGAGAAGGTCGAGAACGACACGGCGGCGTCTTTGCGGGCGGTCACCGACAAGCGCGGGCGCAACAGCGAGTTGGCTCAGCAGGCGGTGTTGGAGAGCGCCTCGTTTACGGAAGAGGACGCGCTGGAGTCCAACCTCATCGAGATTGTCGCGAAGGACATCGACGACCTGCTCGCCCAGATTGACGGACGCACGATCGTGCGCTTTGACGGCAGTGAGCAGACCCTGGCGCTGGCGGGGGCCGATACCTACCTGTTCGTGCCGAATCTGCGCCAGCGCACGCTGCTCCCGTTTGTGGATCCGAGCTTGGCCTTGCTGATTCTGGCGCTCGGCGCAGCGGGCGTGTACATCGAGTTTACGAATCCGGGCTTGGTGTTTCCCGGCGTTGCTGGCGGGATTCTCCTGATCTTGGGGCTGATGGCCCTTTCGCTGTTGCCCATCAACGTTGCCGGCGTCGCCCTGGCCGTGCTGGCGTTGGGGCTGTTCGTGCTCGAGGCGTTTACTCCGACCAACGGGATCCTTGCCACGGGCGGCATCATCGCCATGGTCTTGGGATTGGTCATACTGGTTGACACCGACGTGCCCGAACTACAGGTCGGATGGTTCTCCGCTGTTGGCATTACCCTCCCGTTCGCCGCGATCAGCGTGTTCCTGTTGCAGCTTGCGATTCGCTCATTCCGGCTCAAGTCGGCGACTGGCAGCGAAGCGATGGTCGGCGAGGTCGGCGAAGTGCGTGATGCTCTGGATCCCGAGGGCAAGGTGTTCGTCCACGGCGAACTCTGGAACGCCCGTGCGGCATCGAGCATCGCTGCAGGCCAGAGCGTTCGCGTGATCGCGGTGGACGGCATGCTTCTAGAGGTTGAGGCGGATCAGAGCTGAGATGACCGCGCTCAGGGCTGCGATCGGCCAGTTCGAAACCATCTGGACCGATAGCGGCCGCAACCCGTGCCTGACGTTCGGGCGGATCACTCACGTCCTGTCGCCTTCGACTCTGTACGAAGTCGGCCTGTCGGGCTTCTACTCGCCGAGGGACCTCTCCGAGCCCAACAACCCGGACGTTCCCCGGCGCAACGACATCGACAACGGAATAGTCTCGGGGGGGCTTCGAGCTACGAGATCTTGAGACAGGGCCGTGCCGAGTTCAAGGCCAAGCTCCACCACAACGCCCGCAGCTTCCAGCATGCCAGCCATGAACTGAACATGAGCTTCGCCTCCGTGATCGGAAACCACAGCGACCATGGCGGCCTGACGCCTGTGCCCGGCTATCCGGGCGGCGTCATCTTCCACGACAACGGCCGGGATTCGATTCGACGACGTTCGCGGCATCAGCCAAGACGTGGACGACCTCGTGATCTCGGAGGTCGAGACAATGGCGTTTGCTTCTGAAGGAACCGTGGCCGGACGGGGGAGGCTGTTCCGCTGGAAAACGTCAGTCCGCGTGTCGGGTTCAACGTCAGGCTAGACGCAAGGGGCCGTACAGTCCTGCGTGGCGACTGGGGACGCTTCTACCGAACTGCCATCACAGGGGAGCCGTCGCGAGTGCATCCAGGCCAGTCGTCTCTCAGCGAGATCCTGTGGAACCCCGAGGCCCGGGCCTATGACATTCCCGGGCCGACCTACGCGCCCGAAACGAATCTCGGATTCGATCCCGATGCACGCTCACACAAGACAGAGGGTGCACGACTTCATTTTGATTTCTCGGCTTTCTGAGGGTTCGAAGTGGGTCAGTATTGCGCGTGGCGATGAGGTCGGGCATCGGGGGGGCGAGTCTCGGCCTAGGCCCGGGGCGAGTGGTTGAAGCGAGAGGAAGGGGCGGTTCGGCGCTGGCCGACAGGCGGTTTGCGGTCACGCGGCGGCCTGCAGCCGTGACTCGGTTCGCCAAGCCCAGAAATCCTCGTAGCGCCCGCCCAAGATGCAGGCGCGCAGGGCGAGAACCCCCTCGGCGCCGTCCTTGGTCCAGTACATGCCGGACTGCTTGAGGCGGCCCACGACGCTCTTGCAGCCCGCCTCGACCACGCCGGAGCCAATCTGCAAGCCTTGGGCGCGGAACTCGGCGTAGCGCATGCGTGCGCGGTTGGTGGCGATATATTGCACGGCCTTGGCGGCTGGCTCGCAGTGGCCGGCATGCGCGCGCAGGGTCGCCAGCACGCCGTCCAGAGCCCCGGCCTTGAGTTCCTCGCAGCGCGCCTCGGCCCACGCCTCGACGCTGTCGCGGTCGGCGGGGAAGAGGGCCCGGGCGACGTCCCACATCTTCTCCGAGACATGGAAGAAGTCCACGATCTGAATCGCGCCGGGGAACATCTCCGTGGCCGCGGCCCAGATCCATTTCGCGCCGTCGCCGAGGATGACCCGGCGTGGCGCCTGCGGGAAGCCGCGCCGCTCGGCCTCGCGGCGCAGGCGCTGGGTGAAGGCGGCCGGGGTCGGATCGGTGTCGCGCGCGGCGGCGCTATCGATCGCCGCCGAGTAGGTGACCGAGCCCTCGTCGCAGACCGGCCGGCCGTCTTGGTCGAGCTGATCGGCGGTCCAGATCACGATCAGCTTCGCCTCGCGCGTGGAGGCCGAGCCGTCGGGCTGCTTGCCGGCTCGGCCGGCCACCTCCGCCGGCAATGGCATTAACTTTGGGACACAGGCGCATTAACTTACAGATCGGAGGCCAAATCGACTGAGCAAGGCCGAAAGGGGCGGGTTTCAGGCTTGGCTTGCGGTCGGATCGGTGGTGCGCTTCCTCCATTTGTTGGCAGGC
>JAJEHF010000215.1 GCA_022823865.1 Bryobacterales bacterium | reverse complement strand
TCCGAGCGGCTGCAGGCCGAGGCGGACGCGGCCCGCGAGAGGGCCGACGCCGCCGCGCGCCGCGCCGGTCCCGCGCGCCGCGCCATTCGCGAGACCTCCGGGCAGCTGCTCGAGCTGCTCAAGGCCGACGAGGATTTTCCGGGGATCGAGTAGCGGCCGTGCCGGGATGGAAGAAGCGCCTGGCCGGGCGCCTCGCCAGGAGCGCGGCCGCGACCGCGACCGGCGGCATGTCCGAGCAGGCGCTGGACGCCGCGCGACTGATGCGCCGGAAGCAGCAGGAGAGAGCCATGGACCACGCGCAAGCGGTTCTGATCGCGCTGGACGACGAGCGCGTCCAGCAGAAGCTGGCCGATCTCGTGATCGAGATCGTCGAGGCGGCGGGGGATCCGCCCGGCCCCGCGCCGGGCGCTCCCGGCGGCCCGGTCCCGCCGGCAGTGCTCTCGCTGCCGTTCCGGAAGAGGGTGGAAGAGCACGAGGGGCTGCGGCTCGACGTGCACCTGGTGGACAACATCCGGCACGTCGGGATCGGCCACAACTGCTCCACCGACAGCATCCCCGACGAAGAGCAGCAGCTCGGCATGACGATCTCGATGGAACTCTGCCGGGAGCTGTTCGAGGACGATCTCGACGACGCCGAGCACAAGGCCCGCCGGACCTGCCGGCAGATGGGCGCCGACTTCGACTCGTTCCCGCCAGCCGTGCGCGAGGCGCTGCACGAGATGCACTTCCAGATGGGCTCGGTCAAGTGGCGCGGGATGTTCTCGCGCCTCAAGGCCGGCAATTGGGCCGAGGCCGCCCGCGAGGCGCTGCGCTCCGGGCTGGTGCAGGGCAAGCCGTCCAGGTGGTTCCTGCAGACGCCGCAGCGCTGCCTGAACGTGTGCCACTTCCTCAGCGACCGGCAGCTGCTCTTCGAGGTCGGCCCCGAGGCGACGTTCGCCGACGGCACGCGCGGCCCGACCGCGATCGAGCATCCGTGGGCCGGCTGAAGCCGTCGGTGTCGGTGCGCCAGCCGGCGGCTCGCGACCCTGCCGCGGAGGGCGGCGCCGGACGGCGCCCGTTCCGGCTCGGGTGGCCGCGCATCTTGCTGGCGGCCCTCGCCTTCGGAATGTTCGGGATGGTGAGCTACGCGGTCTTCTACAGCGACCACCGGGATCTCTCTCCCGACGCCCGCATCGGCTTCATCGGCGCCATCATCGGCTACGCGGCGGCCTCGGTGCGGGATGTCATCGCGTTCTGCTTCCCCCAGAACGACTGAAACAGGGGCTGAACAGTTCAGCCTTCCCCCGGCCCCCGCGCCCGGCCTACCATCGCAGGCATGACCCCCGAAGACTGCCCCGAACGCTCCGAGCTGCGGCCCAATGTGATCCTGCTGGCGGCGCTCGCCGCCGGCGCGATCGCCGTCGCCGCGCTGTGCGGCATGGACGCGGGCCAGCTCGTGTCGGCCTACGTGGGCGGCATCATCGGGCTGGCCGGGCGCCTGCTCGACCCGCCCCCCGAGGAGAACATCCCCGCCTCCTCGCTGAAGGACATCCTAGAGGCGGCGCGGCGCTAGACAGCATGGCCCCCTCCCGCGCCATGCCGATCGCCCTCGCGGCCGCCCTCGCGGCGACCGCCGCGCGGGCCTTCTGCGCCGAGATCCGGCTCGAGGGCGGCCGCGCCCCGGAGTGGGTGCAGCTGTTCCCGGCAGGCCCTCAGCTGAAGGCCTCCGACGGCCGCCGCTGGCGGCTGTCCGATCCGGAGGCCGTGGCCCGGCGCAGCGACGAGCGGCGCGGCGGCCGGGACCTGCCGATCGACTGGGAGCACGCCCAGGACCGCCGGGCGCCCATGGGCGAGCGCGCCGACGCGTCCGCCTGGATCAAGGAATTCGCGGTCCGCGACGGCGCCCTGGCGGCGCGCGTGGAATGGACCGAGGCCGGGCGCGCCAGCGTCGAGGGCCGCTCCTACCGCTACATCTCCCCGAGCTTCGTCCACGCGGTCGAGATCGGGCCCCGGGGCAACCTGGACGGAGGCGACGTGACCTACGTCGCCGGAGCGGGGCTGGTCAACCGCCCCGCGTTCGACATGCCGGCGCTGGCCGGCGAGGAGGGATCCGTGAACGAGTTTCTGAAGAAGGTGCTGGAGGCGCTCGGCTTGGCGGGCGACGCCGGCGAGGACAAGGCCCTCGCCGCGCTCGCCGCGCTCAAGACGGAGCGCGACGAGGCGCGCTCGCAGGCCGCCGATCCGCCGGCCGACAAGTTCGTGCCGCGCGAGATGTACTCCTCGGCCCTGGCGCGCGCCACCGCCGCCGAGAGCGAGCTGGCCGAGCGGGCGCAGGCGTCGCTCGAGGGCGAGATCAAGCGCGAGCTGGACGCCGCCCAGGAGGCGGGCAAGGTCACGCCGGCCACGCGTTCCTGGTTCGAGTCCCAGTGCCGCAAGGATGGCGGGCTCGAGGAGGTCCGCAAGCTTCTCGCGATCGCCCCCGCGACCGGCGGGCCGTCCGGCGTCACCGGCAGCCCGCCGGAGGGCTCCGGCGGCTTCGCCTCCGCCGAGGAGCGCTCCATCGCGGGCATCTTCGGCCGGGACGCCAAGTTCCTCGACGAGCACGCGCCGTCCCAGGGGGCCAGCTGACATGGCGGCCCTGGCAAAAGACCGCAGCACGCCCGAGCGCGAGGGCGTCCTCTTCCGCGCCCCTGTCAAGAAGGGCGTCACCATCCACGCCGGCTCGCTGGTCGCCAAGGCGGCCGCAGGCTACGCCGAGCCGGCCTCCAAGACCGCGAGCCTGGTCGTGCTGGGCCGCGCCGAGGAGGCCGCCAAGGGCGGCGCCGCCAACGGCGACACGACCGTGCTGGTGCGGCGCGGCACCTTCAAGTGGGCCAATGACTCCGCCGCCCCGGTCACCTCGGCCGAGGTCGGCGAGGAGAAGGCCTTCATCGTCGACGACCAGACCGTGACCAAGACCTCGACCGGCTCGACCGCCGCGGGCAAGGTCATCGCCGTCGAATCCGACGGCGTCTGGGTGGAAACCCTCTAGAGAGCCGGGAGGCATCATGATCGTCAACAGGGCAGCCCTCGACGGGCTCTTCCGAAACCTGCGGGCGGAGTTCAACTCCGCCTACTCCGAGGCCGCGGTCACCTGGATGGTGATCGCCACGCTGGTGCAGTCCTCCACCGGGCGGGAGGACTACCGCTGGTTCAGCCGCTTCCCGCAGATGCGCAAGTGGGTCGGCGAGCGCGCCGTGAAGTCCCTCGCCGCGTTCGGCTACAACGTGCCCAACGAGCCCTTCGAGGCAACCATCGCGGTCGACCGCGACGACCTCGAGGACGACATCCTGGGCATCTACCAGGCCCAGGCGCGCATGGCCGGCATCTCCGCCAAGCTGTGGCCCGACGAGCTGGTCTACGGCGCCGTCAACAACTCCTTCGACGCCGTCAAGGGCAAGTGCCACGACGGCAAGGCCTTCTTCGCGGACGACCACCCGCTGACCGAGGGGGCGGCTTTTTCCAACAAGCTGCAGAAGGCGCTCAAGGCCGACTCGCTGGCCAACGCGCAGGCCAGCTTCGGCAAGGCTCGCACGATGCTGGAGACGATGACCGACGAGGAGGGCCGCCCGATGGGCGTCGCGGCGGACGTGCTGCTGGTGCCGCCCGCCCTGCGCGACACGGCCTCGATCCTGCTCAACTCCGACAGGCTCGGCGGCGAGGACCCCAACCCCTACAAGGGCGCGGCCGAGCTGGCGGTCTCGCCGCGACTGAGCTCCGCCTCGGCCTGGTTCCTGCTGCACACATCGGGGCCGCTGAAGCCCTTCATCTTCCAGCAGCGCAAGGCGCCGGAGCTGGTCTCGCAGATGGACCCGCAGATGCACGAGCGCGCCTTCATGCGCAAGGAGTACCTGTTCGGGGCCGACTCGCGCGGCGCGGCGGCCTACGCCCTGCCGCAGTGCGCGGTGGGCTCGGACGGCACCAAGTAGCCGAGGCTGCCCCATGGCCTACGCCACCGTCCGGGACTGCGTCGAGCGGCGAGGGGAGGAGGATCTCCGCCCGCTGGCCGACGACCCGCACGCCGAGACGCTGGCCTGGGACGAGCTGGAGGCGGCCCTGGAGGACGCCTCCGACGAGATCGACGCCTACATCGGCGCGCGCCACGAGCTGCCGCTGGACCCGGTCCCGCGCGTGCTGCAGCGGCTGTGCGTCGAGCTCGGCATCTACCGCCGGGCCGACTCGGCCGACCGCGGCACCGAGGAGATGCGCCGGCGCTACGAGGACGGCATCCGCCTGCTGAAGGACATCCAGTCCGGCCGCGCCTCGCTGGGCCCGGCCGACCCGGACCCGCCCGCCCGCTCGGATATGCCCGCGGTCTCGATCGAGGCCGAGCCGCGCTCGATGACGCGCGAGGACCTGGGGAGGATCCTGTAGCGTGTCCGCCGCCCTGGAGATCTCCGTGACGTCGCCGGCCCTGGAAGGGCTTCAGGCGCGCATCCGCAAGCTGGCGGCCGGCATGGCCGACACCGGCCCCCTGCTGGAGGCGCTCGGCGCGGAGCTGGAGAGCCAGACGCGCAGGCGCATCGATTCCGGCGGCCCGGCCCCCGACGGCGAGAGCTGGCAGCCCTGGTCCGACGCCTACGCGGCGACCCGCCGCGGCGGCCAGCGCATGCTGATCTCGGAGCAGGGCCTGCTGGACTCGATCCAGAGCCTGGTGTCCGGGGACATCCTCGAGACCGGCTCGAACCTGGCCTACGCCGCCATCCAGCAGTTCGGCGGCACGGCCGGCATGGCGCCCGGCCCGGCCGCGGTGCCGGCCCGGCCCTGGCTGGGCATCTCTGCCGATGACGAGCGCGACCTCGACGCCGTCATCGGCGACCATTTCGAAGGCCTGCTCGAGGGGGCGCTGGCATGACGTCCGGCCCGGCGGCCCGGCTGCTGGCCGGCTTCTGCGCGCTGGCCGAGGGCTGGCTCGCCAGCGAGAAGGTGCGCTGCGAGATCTACGGCGGCCGCTTCGACCCCGGCGAGCTGGAGCGCGTCTCGCTCAAGGCCCCGGCCGTGCGGGCCGGCTGCCTGGCGATCGCCTCCGTCGAAGATCGCGGGGACGGCGCCGTGGAATGCGACTTCCAGCTGGCGGCCTTCGCGATCAGCCGCAAGACCTCCGAGGGCGAGCCCTCCGGGGGCATGGCCGCCCGGCTGGCGGCGCGCGTCGCCTTCGAGCTGGCGCAAGCGCAGGACTGGCCCGGCGCCGTGTTCTCGGCAGCCGAGCTGGACCCGGGCGCGACCCAATGCCCGCGCGGCCGCCACGTCGGCGATCCGCGCGAGATCCGCGCGGCGAACATGTACCGGACCGGCATCGACACGGCCGGCTTCTCGCTCTGGGCGGTGACCTGGAGGCAGCAATTCATGGCTCTCGCGAGCGACTTCGACCTGCCGGCCTCCGAGCCGCCCGCTTTGCCGGAGACCGTGCTGGCCGGGACGGACCCCGAGATCGGGCGCGAGCACGAAGCGGACTACGAGCAGGTGGCGCCGGATCGGGAGGTCTCCCGGTGAGGCCCGCCGCCGAGCTGCTCGAGGTGGTCGAGATCCTGCGCAGGCTCTCCAACGTGGTGCGCTACGGCCGCGTCGCCGAGACCGACCCGGCGCGCGGCCGCGCGCGGGTCGCCTGGGCGAGCCGCGACATCGGCGACGACACGCTCAGCGCCTGGCTGCCGTGGCTGTCGGCGGCGGCCGGCGAGGATCGCTCCTGGCGGGCGCCCTCCGTCGGCGAGCGCGTCGCGATCCTCTCGCCGGACGGCGAGATCGCCTCCGGCTTCGTGCTGGCCGGCTTTGCCTCCCAGGCCTTCCCGGCGCCGGAGTCCTCCGGCGCCAAGTCCGTGACCGCCTATCGCGACGGCGCGATCGTCTCCTACGACGCCGAGGCGCACGAGCTCTCCGCGGTGCTGCCGGACGGCGGCACCGCCTCGATCACGGCTCCCGGCGGGCTCGCGGTCACCGGCGACACCGAGGTTGACGGGGACGTGTCGATCGACGGCAACCTCTCCGTCACCGGCAAGATCGACGCCGACGGCGACATCGCGTCGCGAGGGAGCGTCTCGGCCCGGGACGATGTCTCCGACTGGCAGGGCGACATGCGGTCGATGCGCCGCATCTACAACCTGCACACGCACCTGCTGCCGGGACCGCCGCCGAAGCCCTCGCCGCCGCCGCAACAGAGGATGACATGACGGGCATCGACGCATCCACCGGCAGGGCCCTGGGCGGCATCGCCCACGTGCGCCAATCGGTCCGCGACATCCTGCTCACGCCCGTCGGCAGCCGCGTGCTGCTGCGGGACTACGGCTCGCGCCTGCTCGAGCTGGTCGACCGGCCGCTGTCGGCCGGGCTGCTGGCGGACATCCAGGCCGAGGCCGCCGACGCGCTGGCGCGCTGGGAGCCGCGCCTGCGGCTGCGCCGCGTCGCCGCCCGCGCCGCCGGCGCGCGCATCGAGATCGACCTCGAGGGCGAGTACCTGCCCGAGGGCCGGCCGGTGCTGCTGGAGGGCATCCGGCTGGCCCTGGCGGAGGAGGGCTGATCGATGGGCACGCCCGCGATCGACCTCTCGCAGGTCCGGCCCCCGGACGTCGTCGAGGCTCTCGACCTCGACGCGCTGGTCGCGCAGTGGCGCGCCCGCGCCGCGGCGGACGTGCCCGAGATCGCGGAGCTGGACTCGGAAGCCGACCCGGCCGCCAAGTGGATGCGCACCGGCGCCTACCGCGAGGGCCTGCTGCGCGAGCGCGTCAACGAAGCCGCCCGCGCGGTCATGCTGGCCAGCGCGCAAGGCGCGGACCTGGAGAACCTGGCCGCCCTGTTCGGGCTGCGCCGCGAGACCCTGGTCGAGGCCGATCCGGACGCGGACCCGCCCGTGGCAGAGGTGCGCGAGTCCGACGAGCGGCTCCGGCGCCGCGCGCAGCTGTTCCCGTCCTCGATCTCCTCGGCCGGCCCCGCGTCGGCCTATCGCTTCCACGCGCTCGGGGCCAGCGCGCTGGTCAAGGACGTCGCGGTCGCCTCGCCCATGCCGGGCAGCGTCACCGTCACGGTCCTGCGCGAGATCGTTGCTGCCGGCGACACCGGAGCCGCCCCGAATTCGCTGCTCGCCCTCGTCCGGGCGGCCCTGAGCGATGAGACGGTGCGCCCCATGGGCGACCGGCTGACGGTGCAGTCGGCCGCGATCGTCGACTACGAGATCGAGGCCGCGCTGACGGTCGGTCCCGGGCCCGACTCCTCGACGGTGCTGGCGGCGGCCCGGGAGCGGGTCGCCGCCGCCGCGCTGGCGGCGCACCGGATCGGGGCCGGCTCGCCCCGCAGCGCGCTGATCGCGGCCCTGCACGCGCCCGGCGTGGCCAGGGTCGACTTGAAGAAACCCGCCGCCGACGTGGCCGCCGCGGCGACCCAGGCGGCGCACGCCAGCGCGATCGACGTGGAGGTCGCATGACGGACCTGCTGCCCTTCAGCGCCACGCCGCTGGAGCGGGCCGTCGACGGCGCCTCGGCGCGCATCGACGAGCTGGACGTGCCCGTGCGCGACCTGTGGAATCCCGGCAAGTGCCCGCTCGCCCTGCTGCCCTGGCTGGCCTGGGCGCTGGGCGTGGAGACGTGGGAGCCGGACTGGCCCGAAGCGGTCAAGCGGCAATTCTGCGCCGAGGCCTTCGAGGTGCACAGGGAGAGGGGCACGGCGGCCGCGATCCGGCGCGTGCTGGGCCTGATCGGCGCCGTCTACGACTACGTCGAGGGGCCGGACGGCGGCCTGGACCCGATGACGGCCAAGGTCAGCATCCTCAATTCCGAGGCCATCAACCTGGACGGCCTCGACGACGTGAAGGGCGCCCTGGACTCCGTCAAGCGCGCCAGCGTGCACCTGACCGTGGAGTTCCGGACAGGCTTCGAGGGCTCGCTGCATCTCGCCGCCGGCTTCGCGGCGCTGCAGGCGATCGACTTCGGCGCCGCCGAGGGGGGCCCGCAATGAACCTGCGCTGGACGTCCGCGGGCCTGGCGGCGCTGACCGACGCGGCCAACACCGGCACCGCCCAGCTGCGGCTCACGCACCTGGCGATCGGCGACGGCCAGGGCGCCGGGGGCGCGGCCGACGACGGCCGCGCGGCCCTGCGCAGCGAGCGGCACCGCGCCGAGATCAAGGGCCGCCCCGAGCAGACCGACCGTATCGCCTTCCGCGCGGACTTCGCGCCGGACGCCGACTACGGCATCACCGAGGCGGGCGTGTTCGGCACGGCCGGGGACCCGCCGTCCAAGGCCGCGCTGTACCTGTACTGGACCGGCGGCGGGGCCAAGGCCGGCCAGGCCGCCAACGGCACGGCCCTGGCGATCGGCGCGACGGTCGACTTCCAGGCCGCGGCCGCGGACGTGACCGTGACCGTCGGCGGCAAGATCGAGTTCGGCGACTCGCCGGACAACGCGACCGAGCTGAAGTTCGGGCTGACGCGCTACGCGACGGCGGACGAAACCGACGGCTCGTCCGGCGAGCGCGCGGTGACGCCGAAGGGGCTGCGCGCGAAGTTCGGGGCGCTGCTGGCCCGCCTGATCGGCAAGCAAGCGGCCGACGGAACGATCTACCAGCTCAAGGGCCGGTCTGACGGCACGCTGGAGATCGAGGAGCGCACGCAGGACGCGGCGACGTCGACGGCCCTGGCGGGGCTCCGGCGATCCGTGCAAGCCAACACCAACGAGATCGCCGGCAAGGCTGATTCCTCCGACCTGCCTGCCGATGCCACGACGGCCAAGAAGGGCATCGTCGAGCTGGCCACCGACGCCGAGGCCAAGACCGGCACCGACGCCGAGCGGGCGGTCACGCCCAAGGGCGCGAGGGCGGCCGTGCCGCCCGCCATCGCGGCCCTGCTGGCCTCCGGCTCGATCGAGAACGGCAAGCGGTACGCCTTCGAGGGCGTCACGGGAGGTAGTCTCCGGCTCGTCCGGAGCAACTTTCTGAGCAAGAGCGGCACGATCAAGTGGAGGGAGCGCTCGTGGGATATCGACGACGACGAGGAGTCCGGCACGTACTCCGAATCCGGCGCGCTGCGAGAGCTCCTCTCGGGCGGCCCCTCCGTCACGCTGGGAGCGGGCCTGTGGCTGCTGGCCGGATGGTCCGACGATGCGACGTTCCCGCTCGGCCGCAGCTCGACAGCGAACCTGTCCGGCGCGGCCGGCGTCATCCTGACGTTCAACCCGGACTTCACTTACGAGGCCGTGGCGAAAGGCGGAGGCCGGCTGCCGATCGGCTACGACCCTGCCGCGAAGTGGGAGGCCGGCGTAGTCCGGCTGACTCAGGATTCGACTCGCACCCTGACCGCCATGGTGCAGAGCGACACTTCGACCCAGCGTCCCGACGGCGTCTACGACCGCTTCGGACAGTGGGCGAGCCATAGCGTGACAGTGCAAGTCTTGGCGGTCAAGCTGGACGGGGTCTAGACAAGGAGTCTGGGGAGGAACCATGTCGACGAATTTCCTACACGGGGCCGAGGTCCTGGAAGCGTCCGGCGGGGCGCGCCGGCCCGAGTCTCCGGGATCCACGGCCATCGGCCTGGTCGGCACGGCCTACGGCCTCGACCGCGATGACCTGCGCCTGGTGAGGGGCCTGCGGGCCGCTCGCGAGCTCTACGCCGGCGGCGGGACGATCCTGCCCGCGATCGAGGCGATCTACGCCCAGGGAGCCGCGCCCCCGGTGGCCGTGGTGCAGGCGCTGGACCCGGCCGCGGACCTGGGGGAAGTCGCCGGCGAGGCGGCGACCTGGGTCCCGATCGACGACACCGTCGAGCTGGCCCATCGCCGAGTCTCCGGCGTGAGCGTGACGCTCGCGCCCGTGGACGTCGCGGTCGTCGACGAGGAAGTCGACTGGGTGCCGGTCAACAATGTCATCCAGCTGGCCAACATGCCCGTCAAGGAGGGCTCGGTGTCGCTCGAGACGAAGAGCGGTAGCACCCCCGTCCCCACCGACGACTACGAGGTCGACGAGGCCGCCGGCACTATCACGGTGCTGGACGTCTCCGTCGCCGCCGACAAGGCCAAGGTGCTGGTCGACTACAGCTGGATCAAATCCACGCCCGTCCCCGCCGGCGACTACGAGGTCGACGAGGCCGCCGGCGTTATCACGGTTAAAGCCGTGACGACCGCCGCGGACGCCGCCCCGGTCGCCGTCAGCTACTCGTATGCCGACGCGGCCGACGTGACCGCCGCGGAGGCCGTCGCGGCAGCGGCCCGCCTGCTCGACGCGCAGTCCGAGCTGGGCGTGCTGCCGGAGATCCTGATCGCCCCGGGCTTCACCTCGGCGACCTCGCGCGGCGCGTCGAACGAGGTCACGGGCGCGCCCGGCGCGAGCGGGCTGGCGGCGATCGCCGAGCGCCTGCGCGGCATCGTCGTCGCGGACGGCCCGGGCACGACCCGGGCCGACGCGCTGGCCTTCCGCCAGGCCCTCGACTCCCGGCGCGTGCTGCTGGTCGATCCCGCCGTCAAGGTCGCCAACGCCGACGGCACGATGTCCGAGGCGCCCGCCTCGGCCTACGTCGCGGGCCTGATCGCCCGCAGCGACCGGGATCCGGAGCGCGGCTGGTGGGTCTCGCCCTCCAACCAGGCCCTGCTCGGCATCGTCGGCACGTCCCGGCCGGTCAGCTTCGTGCTCGGCGACGCCGACTCGGAGGCCAACGCCCTCAACGAGGCGCACGTCTCGACCATCGTGCGCCAGGACGGCTGGCGCCTGTGGGGCGGCCGCACCCTGTCCTCGGACCCGCAGTGGAAGTTCGTGTCGGTGGTCCGCACGGCGGACCGCATCACCCGCGCGCTGCTGGAGTCGCACCTGTGGGCGGTCGACCGCAACATCCGCGCCACCTACGTCAGCGCGGTCGTGGAGGGCGTCAACAGCTTCCTGCGCGACCTGGTGCGGGACGGCGCCATCCTGGGCGGCCGCTGCTGGGCCGATCCGGAGCTGAACACGCCCGAATCGATCGCGTCGGGCCGCATCTACTTCGACTTCGACTGGACGCCGGCCTACCCGGCCGAGCGCATCACGTTCCGGTCCGCGATCACCGACGACTACGTCGAGACCATCTTCTAGCCTGGGAGGGAAGAGCTCATGGAACACCTGCTGAGAAACGTCAACCTCGAGGTCGACGGCCGCGCCTACCCGCGCAAGGTCAAGTCGCTCGCCCCGCCCAATCTCTCCATCCAGACCGAGCAGTACCGGGCCGGCGGCATGGATTCCGCGGTCGACATCGACATGGGCCTGGAGCAGATGGAGGCCTCGTTCACGATGTCCTCCATCGACGCCGAGCTGCTCAAGCACTTCGGCCTGGTGTCGGAGAAGTCCGTCCCGCTGGTGTTCCGCGGCGCCCTGCGCGACGACGACGGGACGGTCAAGGCGGTCGCGGTGCACCTGCGCGGCCAGGTCAAGCAGGTCGACTGGGGCGAGTGGGAGCCGGGCAGCGTGTCGGAGACGAAGTACATGGTCTCGGCGCGCTACTACAAGCTCGAGCACGACGGCGCGACGGTGCACGAAATCGACGTCGAGAACATGATCCGCACCATCGACGGCGCCGACCAGCTCGAAGAGATGCGCCGGGCGCTGGGGCTTTAAGCGGAGATTCAAGGGAGCTTTAAGGAGAGGACATGAAGTACGAAGACCTGCAGCGCGACCCGGAGACCAAGGCCTTCCTGGTCGAGCGGGTGGAATTCCCGATCCGCTACGCGCTGCTGAAGCCGATCGAGGTGGCCGGAGTCGAGACGTCCGAGATCGACATCGAGGAGCCGACCGTGGCCGACCTGAAGCTGGCCCGCAAGGCCGACGACAACGTCGACCGCTCCGTGCGGCTGCTGTGCTGCGTCTCGCCGCTGGCCGAGGGCGACACCCAGGCCATGGGCACGCGGGACTTCAACCGCCTCAGCGAGGTGCTGGGCTCTTTTTTGTAGCGTTCGGCCAGGAGCTGCTGCATGCTCTCGTCTCCGACCTGGCCGCGGCGTACAGCTGGCCGCCCTCCGAGATCGGGGCGCTGCCGGTCAGCGAGGCGCTGGCCTTCCGCCGCGACGCGCTGCGCCGCGCCAAGGCGCTGCGGCGCCTCAGGCCGCAACGGCGGTGACGAGCAGGCTCACTGGGACGAGGTAGCATGGCGGAGCTGACGGCCAAGGTCCAGATCCGCGCCGAGGACCGCTTCAGCGGCGTCGCGGGCAAGGTCTCGGCAGCCGGCGGCAAGCTGGCGGGATCCTTCGACAAGGTCGGCGGCGAGCTGGCCGACCTGGACCGCCGGGGAGCGGCGGCAAAGCGGCTGGAGACGCTCGGGGCCCGCCTCGGCAAGACCGGCCAGGCGATGGACCAGGCCCGTCGCAAGACGGCCGAGCTCGGCCGCAAGATCGCGGCCGCCGGGGATCCGGCCGCGAAGAAGCTGCAGCGCGAGTTCGACGCGGCCCGCCGCAAGAGCGACGCGCTGAAGCGCTCCCACCGGCAGCAGCGGGACGAGGTCCGCAGCCTGGCCGAGCAGCTGCGCTCGGCCGGCATCGACACCCGCAAGCTGGGCGACGCGCAGCGCGGCATCGCCGCGGACATGGACCGGGCGACGCGCAAGATGGAGCGCATGGCCGAGGCCGCGGATCAAGTCTCGGCCGCCCAGGGGCGAGTGGACAAATGGTCGCAGCGAGCCGCTCGCGGGGCGCTGATCTCCGGGGAGCTGCGGAACTTCGGGCGGGGCACGCTGAACCTGCTGGCCGGACCCCTGGAGGCGATCCGCGAGCTGAGCGCCGCGAGGGGGTCGCTGGCGCGGCTCGGCATGGAGCGGGCCGGGATCGACGCCGTGTCAGAGCGCGGTCGCGCGCTGGCGGTCGACGTCGCCGGGATCGACCCGGCGGCCTTCGTGCGCTCCGCCTACGACATCCGCAGCGGGATCTCCGCCCTGGACGCGCGCGGAGTGGCCGATTTCACCGAGCTCTCGGCCATCACAGCGCGGGCGACCGAGGCGAGCGCCGAAGAGATGACCGGCCTGTTCGCGACGGGCTACGGCATGTTCAAGAGGACGCTGTTCGCCGACGCGACCGACCGGGAGTTCGGCGGGACGTTCGCAGCGCAGCTGACCGGGGCGGTGCAGGCGTTCAAGACCACCGGCTCGAAGATGCAGCAGGCCATCCAGTCGGCGGGCGCGGCGATGGCCAACGCGGGCGTGTCGATGGAGTCGCAGTTCGCGGCGCTGGGCATGCTGCAGTCGAAGATGGAGGCCGGCGAGGCCGGCACGGCCCTGAAGGCCCTGGCGGCCAACGCGGCCAAGGCCGACGAGTACTTTCGCGAGCAGGGCCTGGGCGTCCGGACGCTGGACGCGCGCGGGAACGTCCTGCCGCTGGCGGACCTGCTCGAGCAGGTGCAGCGCGAGTTCCGCGGCATGGGCGCGAGCGAGCGCGGCGAGGCGCTCAGGCAGGCCTTCGGGTCCGAGGAGGCCGTGCGCTTCTTCGATTCGCTGTGGGGGCAGGCGGACGCGCTGCGAGCCGCCGAGGCCGACATTCGCGCTGCCGGCGAGGGAGGCGCGCAAGCGGTGCGCGACGCGGTCGACGCGGCCGACGAGGACAACTTCGACGCCAGGATGGACAAGCTGGAGGCGCGCTGGAACGAGGTCGGCCTGAAGATCGGGGAGGCTCTGATCCCCGCGCTGGAGGCGGCCGCCCCGATGGTCGAGTGGCTGGCGGAGAAGATCTCCGGCTTCGCGGAGGGGGCGCCCGTCTGGACGCGAATCCTCGTCGGCGCCCTGGGAGCCGCCGGCGCCGTCGCCTTGATCGCCGCGCCGGTGGTTACCGCCGTCACCAACCTGGGCCTGGCGATCGCGTTCCTCGGGAAACAGGCCCGCAGGAGCAAGGCAGCGGTGCTCGCGGATGCCATCGGCGGCCCGGCCGGGGGCGCTCCCCCGGGCAAGGCCGGACGGGGCTTCCGGGGCTTGGGAGACAAGCTCAGAGGCCTGCGCAAGGGCGGCTTCCGGGGCCTTGCCGGCAAGGTCTTCGAATTCGGCCGCGGCCGCGGCCGGCAGGCGCTCGGCATGCTCAAGGGCAAGGCCGGCATCGCGGGCGCCCTGATCGGGGCGGCCGCGATAGGCGGCACGCTGCTCGACAAGAAGCTCAGCGCCGGGGAGAAGGCGGCCGGAGTGACGAAAGAGGCCGGAGGCATCGGCGGCGCCATGGCCGGCGCGGCGCTGGGAGCGGCGCTGGGGTCGGTCGTGCCGGTCGTCGGGACAGTCATCGGCGGGCTCCTCGGCAGCGTGGCGGGCGGTCTCGCCGGGCACAAGATCGGCTCCTTCGCGAGCCAAGTGTTCCACGATCCGGCTCTGGCCGGGAAGATCGAGCAGGCCGGGATCGAGGAGTCCGGCAAGCCGGCCGCGCGACAGCTGGGCGGCAGGCGCGCGCCCCGCCTGGCGACGGCCGCTGCCGCGACGGCGCTGGCGGTCCCGCTGGCGGCCGCGGGAATCCCCGCGGGCGATACGGACACGACACCGGACTCTCCGCTGCCGGCAGCGGAGATCCGCGCCGAGCCTTCCGAGGCTCGCCGTCCCGAGCCTGCGCCCGCTCCTTCCGTCACGTGGAATGTCCGTATCTCGATCCAGCAGCTGCCCGGGGAGAGCGCCGAGGAGCTGGCGGACCGCGTGATCGAGAAGCTCGAGGACGCCCAGCGGCAGGGCCGCCTGGAGGGACTCTACGATGCCGGATGACGCGCAGCTGCTGAAGCTCGGAGCATACGCCTTCTCGGTCTCGACGGCGGCCTACGGCGAGCTTTCTCGCGCGCAGGAATACCGCTGGCACCGGCAGGACCGCGTCGGCCGGACGCCGGCGCGGCAGTGGCTGGGGCCGGGGGACGACACGATCGATTTGCGCGGGACGATCTACCCGGCCTGGCGCGGGGGGCTGGGCCAGCTGGACGCCATGCGCGCGGAGGCCGCCAAGGGCGAGCCGCTGCGCCTGGTGGGCGGCGACGGGAAGGTGCTCGGCCTGTGGGTGATCACGCGGATCCGCGATACCGGCAGCGCGCACCTGGCCGGCGGGGCGCCCCGAAAGGTCGAATTCCAGATCTCGCTCGCGTTCTACGGAGAGGACGGGGAGGGCTAGGCAATGGCCGCGTACCTGACCAGCGAGGGCGACATGGTCGACGCCATCAGCCGCCGGCATTACGGCCCGCGGCCCGGCGCGGCCGAGGTCGTGCTGGAGGCCAATCCCGGGCTGGCGGACAGGGGCCCGCTGCTGCCGGCCGGAGTGCTCATCGAGCTGCCGGAGCTGCCCGCCGAGAGCAGGCGGAGCGAGGCCGTGAGGCTCTGGGAGTGATCGCGTGACGCCCGATTTTCGCATCGAGGTCGACGAGTCCCAGGACGCCACCGAGGCGATCCGCGACCGCCTGCTGCAGCTGTCGGTGACCGACGAGGCGGGCGAGCAGTCCGACTCGGCCGAGATCCGGATCGACGATCGCGACGGGGCGGTGGCGCTGCCGCGCAAGGGCTCCCGGCTGTCGATCTCGCTGGGCTGGCTGGACGGTAAGATGACTCCCGCCGGAGAGTTCACGGTCGACGAGACGGCCCTTGAGGGGCCGCCGGACACGCTGGTGATCCGCGCCCGGGGAGCCGACATGCGCAGCTCGCTGAAGTCTCGCAAGTCGCGCTCCTGGAGCGATGTTTCGCTCGGCGAGCTGGTCGCCGGGATCGCCTCCGAGCACGGCCTCGAAGGCCGCGTCGGAGAGTCCCTGCGAGCGGTGCGGATCCCTCACCTGGACCAGACCGAGGAGTCCGACCTGCACCTGCTGACCAGGGTCGCCCGCGACTACGACGCGATCGCGAAGCCGGCCGAGGGGAAGCTGCTGCTGGTGCCGCGCGGGGAGGCCTCCAGCGCCACCGGCAGGCGCATGCCGGCCGTCGAGATCGGGCCGGCCGACGCCTCGCGCTGGCGAGCCTCGCTGGCCGACAGGGGCGACTATAGCGCCGTGACGGCGCGCTGGCGCGACGCTCAGGCGGCCGGCAGCGTCACCGAGGAGGCGGGATCGGGGGAGCCGGTCTACGCGCTGCGGCGGCTGTATCCGAGCTCCGGAGAGGCGCGCGACGCCGCTCGCGCGAAACTGCGAGAGCTGCTGCGCGGCACCGGCCGGCTGGCGATCGAGCTGGAGCCCGGAAAGCCCGAGGTCGCGGCCGAGGCGGAGCTGCGCCTGAAGGGTTTCAGGGACGGCCTCGACCGTCGCTGGATCTGCGTTCGGGCGGTGCACCGGATCAGCGGCGGCGGCTATTCGACCAGCGTCACGGCGGAGGTTCCCACGGCGTGAGAAATGCCCTTCAGCGATGCTTGAAGAGGCCTTCAAGGGGCCGTATAATCATCTCCATGCCGCAACCCGATAGATTCTTCAGGGCTAAGTGCTTGAGCGATTGCGACCGCCTTGCCGCTAGCGGCATGAGCTGGAGCGCGGCGGCCGTCATCGTCGCGAGCAAGCGCAACGTCTCCCGGGCCAGCCTGTACCTCTGGAGGCGATGGCGCGAAAACAATCTCGGCAACTCGCGAGCGCTAGACCGTAATCGGGGCGCCCCATGCGGCGGCCGGCCCAGGGTCAAGCTGCCCGCCGAGGCCTTGCAACTGCTCGCGGCGGAATACCGGCGAATTCCGCGCTCGAGCGTCGCTGCCGCCCTTCGCCGCTACCAATCCGAAGCGGCCAGGCGCGGCTACCCAGTGCTCTCGCTGAAGGCTCTGCGACGACGCCTGCCTGACCTCCGGACAGCCGAATCTGACCGAGTTGCGCGAGGCGTCCTCCGCTTCTAGTCGACCTCGTTGGCGCCAGCGCAGGACCGTTTTTAGGTGCGGCCTACACCACTACATGTTGTGGTCGTCAGAAACTGGGCTGAGGTATTACTTTAAGTCCTGGGCCGGGTATTACGTCCCGGCGGACCGAGATATAACGTCCGCTTACAATGACTTTCTCATAGACCGATTTCTGGGCATCGAGCATGTTCTTGAGGTAGCCGGTGAGCTCTTCTTGCTCGAAGAGTTCTTGGGCGTAGTAGGACTCATCCCCGATTCGCTGGTACTTGATGCCGTCCACGAGTGCCTGTCGCTTGCAACTATTGACGGCCTGCTCGGAAATTTCGATGAACTGCTGCGGATTCCGCTTGAAATCGTCGAGGCGCCCACTTTCAACAAGAATATTGTGGATGCTGCGCCGAGTGAGCTGCGTCCGGTCCTGAAGCTCCGTGAGCAAGTCTGGCAGCTCGATGTCGACCTCATCTAAAACGACCGTCGACGCCCCGGCGATTTCGGTAGCCTGTACTCCCGCCTGACCGATGGACACGTCGGCCTTACGCCATTGCAGCCGCGTTCTTGGGATTGGTGGTGCTTTGCGTAACGCAGCGGCGCATTTTTCTAGAAGGGCCTTGTTGTCGAAGGCCACGCGATAGGTAGTCTTGTGCTTGATGCGGTCCCACAATGCCTTGAACTCTGCGGCGTCCAGCACAGCTTGGCGCGGGCGGACGGCTTGGCGCTCGTCTGCATTCTTGATTTCAAATCGACCAGCGAATTTGCGCAAAACGGAACCGATGTCAGTCCGCTGCTCGACAAATCCTTGAGGAATCGAGAAACTATCGGCCTTGATCGCATTGCGTAGGGAGTCCTGTATTCGCCCCTTTGCGTCGAGGTAGCCTTCAGCCTGTAGATGGTCGAACAGGACCTGCGACTTGTCGAACCCAAGAACGGACTTTGCTCCATCATCGTCGATAACTGGAATCTGTGCGAACTGGTGCGGCTCGATGACCCCGAAGCGGATTCCAGTATCTTCCTCGATTTCCCGTTGGAGGTTCTCTGCGAACTCCTCGTAGCTCTCCCTTGCAACTACCGTCAGCGTGTTCACTTCGAAGCCACGCAAGCGCTCACCGCCTTGATTGACGCAAAGACGCAGGCCGCGTCCGATGGTCTGCCGCCGCTCACGCTCGGTGTGGATATCCCGCAGAGCGCAGATTTGGAAGACATTGGGGTTGTCCCAACCCTCGCGCAATGCTGAATGGGAGAAGATGAACTTGAGAGGCTCGTTGAGGCTCAGTAGCTTCTCTTTTTCCTTCATGATGAGGTTGTAGGCACGCTCAGCATTGTCGCGATTGACTTGGTTGTTTTCGGCGGTATCCGTCCAGCCCCCCTTCCTGTCGATCGAGAAATAGCCATCGTGGACATCTACGACATCCGCTGTGAGATCCACTTCTTCGAACAGCGAAACATAGTCGGGATGGCGAGCAAGGCGCTGGTACTCCTGCTCGAACATTCGGGCATAGTCACCTTTGCACGGTTGGCCCGCATCGTCATAGCGACGGTAGCGCTCCACAGAATCGATGAAGAAGAGGCTCAGGACCTTGATCCCCTGTGGACGCAAGCGTTTCTCTTTATCGAGATGCTCGCGAATGGTCCGTCGTATCATCTGCCGCTGGACGGCTGATGCATCCACATCGCCGTAGGCTTCGCCCTCCCGGAGAAAGTGCTCGCCGCCCGGCACCCGCAGTTCAATGAGTGCGTTTCCTTTCCCAACCCTTATCTCGCCGACGCGGCAATCGCGATAGACTACCCGCCCCGTCTCCTGTTCGAGATCGTCGCCATCGTGGACCGCCCTCTCGCTGCGCCGTACATGTCCGGCGACTTCGACATCGACTTCGACCTTGGCGCTGACGACGCCGCGTTTGTTGTTTGTTGAGATCAGCCGGACATAGGGCCTGTTGTGGGCGTCTTCGATGTTGGCGGACGCCACCTCGATCTGCTTGACCAGCTTGCGTTCATACGCGTCAACGGCATCGAGCCGGTAGACCATGTGGTGTTTATCCACATGTGTCGCCGAGTACCGTAGCGTACAGAGCGGATTCATCGCGTCGAGGGCTTGCTTGCCTCGCCCTGCGAGGCCACCGTCCACGCTTTGGGGCTCGTCCACGATCAGAATAGGTCTGGTGGCTTTGATGAGATCGATCGGCCTTTCGCCGCCTGTTTTCTCGCTGTCTTTGTAGAGATTGTTGACATCCCTCTTGTTGATGGCTCCGACTGTTACCACCATGATCTGGATTTGCGGGCTAGTGGCGAAATTGCGGACTTGGCCGAGCTTTGTCGAGTCGTAGAGGAAGTAATCGAATGGCGTGCCCGAATAGAGCGCACGGAAGTGGTCGTCTGTCATCTGGAGCGACTTGTAGACGCCTTCCTTGATCGCGACCGACGGCACGACGATGACGAACTTGGTAAAGCCGTAGCGCTTGTTTAACTCGAAGACCGTGCGCAGATATACGTAGGTCTTGCCGGTCCCGGTCTCCATCTCCACAGTGAAGTCCCCCGAGTGCAACGACTCGGACGGCGGCAGACCGTTGCGGAGCTGGATGTCTTTCAGGTTCTCGTGAATCTCGTCGTCGAGCAGGGTCAGTCGATTGCCGACTCCGAGATCGTTCTGAGAAAACGCCAGTCGCTCTTGTGGGTCCAGTGGATCCCGCGTGACCGTGAACTCGGTCCGGCATATCTCCTGACCGCGGAAGAGACCGCATACGGCATCCACCGCTTGCAACTGAAAATCGAGGTCGGGCTCGAAACGGAGCTTCATCATGGCTGGAGAGGTGCTTGCTGTGGTTGTTGCCACACGCGGTCGGCGAGCATCAGGAGTTGGCCGTTAGGGTGCAGGAGGGGCCGTCCCCGTTCCTGTGCCTGTTCGATCCAGAACTGCATCGCGTCAATGACGCGCCGGTGGACAGTTCCCTGATCAGCGCCCAACTTCATGCCCCTACGTGTCTCGGGGACCTCGGCAACGAACGATTGATCTTGGTTGCTTGAGCAGAGAATAGTCTGACGCCTATGCACCAGTTAGCCTCCCTCGGCATTCAGAGCCCTACGAATCTTCTCCGACAGCCGCTCGGGCTCGATTCGATTCGTTAGTACGGCATTCACTAGGAGGCTCTTTACCCGCGCTCTGGGAACTCGTTGTGTACGGCCCGCTCCGATAGCTTCCACTACCCGGTTCGCGAGCCGCCCAAGCCGCACGAGATCAAGTCTGCTGAGGTCCACGTGACTATCAACGAGATCGGCGACCGGGGTCCGGCCGGGGCTGTCCATAAATGTCTGGCGATCTTCGAGAAGCTGGTCGGTGGGCAGCCACACCACATCGACTTTCTCGATGCGGTCCGCTGCCGCTGCGATTGCCAGAGCCACGTTTTCGACATCCGTAATCTCGCCGCTTTGACAACGCCAGAACGAAAGCACATTTTTATTGGTCCGTAGGTCGGCGGTCACCGCATCTGCCTGGATTTCGCCCTCGGCGAACTCAGGATGCTTCTCCCATTTTGAGCTCGAAATCTTGCGTGCCACGAACATCGACATCGATCACTCGCTCAGATCGCTGATCACATCTTCAACATATCTGCGGAGCAAACTGTTCGATTCGGTATGCGCTTGGAGAACCTCGACCATCTCCCTGTCTCCCCAATTCTCCGCCGTCTGAATCGCAGCATCCCGCATCTCAAGGTCCTCCATCATCAGGCCCTCCCGCACGAGCTCGGTTCTCCATATAGGGGTGCCCAAGTTCTCTACGCGCCCAAGGCACCTCAGCGTGGAGGCAGCAAACACAGGATTCTCTGTGTCTAGGGCGAACGACCGTAGCCACTCCAGCGCGACGTGCTGGTAGGGTGTTTGCAATGCCTCTTGAATTATGTCGTCCGCGGCATGATCGATTCCGTCTTCAAACGGTTGGCGTTCGAAGGCATTTTGCAATTGCCGCTCAAGTTGTGCATGAGCGACAGGCTCCACACAACGTTGTTCGTCAGTGCTCGCCAGGTAGCTCAGGATCTCCGGCAGAGCACCGGAATCACTGGTCGGCGGCGACCACGCCGCATGGCTCATTGCATCCGATCGAAGGGACGATGCGAGTCTGGCTTCGAGCGTAGCCATTCTCAACACCGCTGCATCGGGAAGCGTCGCGAGCGAGTCGTTTCCTAGTGCCACGATCCGAGAATCCTTCGATGAACGGTGTGAACGATCCGGAGTTGCCGAGGTTGCCTGGTCGGCCGTCCAAGTTCTGGCAGAAGCAATGGACTTTGATTCAATCCGCATCGAACAGCCTCCTCGCCTTGTCTGTAATGACAGATTCGAACACTTGGCGCTCCCTAGCCCGCAACTCTTCAACCACCTTGCTTGCCTGACGTTGATCCAGTGGCTCGGCATCCTCCCGGATGACATCGAGATCCACCAACAACTCTTGGACGCCTTCCCGTGAGGCCGGAACAGTGCCGAGTGTCAGGATCAGACGCACCGGACCAGGGAAAGCGTACTCCACTCGACTGACGAAGCTGCTCGCGGTCTCTGGCAGCGCTGTAGTTTGGGGAAGGCCACAAGCAAGATAATCTTCAAGCTCGATGCTGCCACTAGGGACCACGAGCTTATTGATGTATCGGACGCCGACCCGCTTGACACCTTTGGGGCGAGCCACCTTCCAGTAGGCATCCAGTGCTTCCGATATCCGTAACTTGAATTCGTCCCAGCCAGCTTGGCTTTCCTCGCTTTGCCGCTGGTACGGTCGCAACATGTGGACACTGAGCGAGTCTTTCCCCACGCCTACTGACCGCTTTCCATCTGCGGTCACCAACTGAACCTTGGCGAGCCCCTGCCGGAATTGCAAACCGGAAGGCAGGGCACTTCCCAGACCTAGATCTACTTCAATAGCCCTCTGTTCTCTTGGCCTGCCGGAGTAAGCCTCCCCAAGAACCGTTTGCAGCCTTCCTGGAATCGTGAGATTCCAGTCTCGCCCAGGCTCGAAGCGAAACTCGCAGAGTGCCTCCTCGATGGGAGGATTCCTGTAGTGGTGTCGGCGGGCCATGATGCTCAATTGGGCTCTACTTGCTTTCACAAGCTTCGGACATTTCCGAGACCGCGTTGCTCAAGGATTGCGGTGAGGTTCGTTTTGGCGACGTCATCGCCGAACGCGCTGTCACGAAAGACAACAGTGGATTCGCCAGCGGGATCGAGGATGTCATGCCAGTCAGCGATGCCAGCCCCTAGCGGCTCAACCTCGTCGCTGGAGATCGCCTCGTCGAGGCAGGCAATCAGGCTTCCGGCACCAACCGCATGCACGGCCCTAGCGGCAATCGTCCGGGTCTCGATGGGAACGCAGAGATCGAGACCGAGCTTTAGAAGCAGCTCATAGAGAATGTCCTCTTCGGTGCGGCCCGATTCGACATGGTTGAGAGCCGCACGCAGTGCGCCTTCCAGATTGTCTGGCTTCGAATTCCACGCACGGATGTTGGATGTATCGAGTTTGAAGACGCGGAAGCCGAGATCGCCGGTGTACTCGGGATTCTCATCCTTGATTTTCTGCGCCGCGCGGCGCAGACGCTCCTTCGTGAGTTCGGCGATACTGCGTGGTCTACGGAGTTCGTCACAGTAATCGGTAGCGGCTCTCTGGTGGCTCTTCTTTGAGTCAAGTGGTTCAGGAAGCTGAACAAGGACGTAGCGACGATTGCCATTATCTAACGAATTTCGTTCCAATGCAGCATGCCCTGTCGTACCGGATCCAGCAAAAAAATCCATCACAATAGCGTTTGGGTCATCGTCAGTCGCCATTTGTATGAATTTTCCTAAAATGCTTTCATCCTTCGGGTAGTCAAAAATCTGCGCACCCATCATGCGATTGAGTCGTTCCGACGCAGAACGTGCTGGCTGATAGAAGACACTTGGAGGAGTTAGCTTGTCCGTCTCGTGCAAATAACGACGAACCATTACGCTCGTCTCCGTCACGAATGTGATTCTTCCATCTCCCACTAACCGATCGAATCTCTCTTGGTCAAAGCTCCACCCTCGATTTTGTCTGAGAGGAATAACTTGTCCAGTCCTTGGATTCCGCAATTCGAATTTTCGTCCCCCCGGTGCGGTCGGATCATCCTCCTTGTACGCACCCCTTGCATCAATATTTCTGAACCGGCGATTTGCGAATGCTGGTTTGGCTTTGTTGGCTCGGAACCAGCCTGCCAGATCTTCAGAAGCCGCACAGTAATCGGTGCCGTGTAAACCTCTGAGGCGTTTTACTTCTTGGAGTACGGGTTGCACTCCCTCCTTGTCCAACCCCCAGTCGCGCTGAAGGCTCTCACGGTTCTTGGCATATACTATGACGTACTCATGGCAAATGCCTATCTGCCGTGCGTCATTCTTGTTGGCCCCCTCCCAGACTATTTCGGCGATAAAGTTCTCAGGGCCAAAAATGTCGTCCATAATTAGTCGGACATGAGCAACTTCAGTATCGTCAATGCTGATCATGATTGTTCCGTCTTTCCGTAGCAGTGACCTAGCAAGGTACAGCCTCGGTAGAATCATATTGAGCCAATAGGTATGAAATCTTCCAGAGGTCTCAGAGTTTGATGAAAACGTACCGCTGTTACTGCTGTCGGTTTGCCCGGTACTCTCTAAGTAGTTTTGTAGATTGTCACGATAATTGTCCGAATAGACGAAATCCTTACCGGTGTTGTAGGGAGGGTCGATATAGATAAGCTTGACCTTACCTGAATAACTCTTCTGAAGGAGCTTTAGAACCTCCAAATTATCGCCCTCGATCATCAGATTCTGTGTCATATCCCAATCGACGCTTTCCTCCGGACAGGGGCGCAATGTCCCAAGCGAGGGTGTGAGCGCTAGCTGCCGTGCACGGCGTTTCCCGTACCAGTTGAGGCCGTATTTCTCATCACTCTCGTCCACGTTGTCGCCGAGAGGCTGCCGTAGCACCGCAAAATCTACCTTGCCTTCAGTAAATGCCTCAGGAAACAAGGCCTTCAGCCTTTCGAGATTGTCGGCGATGATATCCGCCGAGCGGGCCTGCGGTTCACCGGCAATAATCTTCTCCATGACGCGAATCTCCTTCACAGTCTGGCACGAGCAAAATCGCGCTGTGCGCGCAGGCGCGCAAGTTCGATGTTCAAGTCGGCCCGGCGGGACATCTGTTTCTCCTTGCTGGCCGCGGAACGTATATTGGCGATCCTAGCATTGAGATCGCGGTATTCCCGGAGAGCGGCTTCCCGGTCGGCCGCCGCTGGGGTCGTGGCGGGAAGGCGAAATGCGCCGGTGATCGTTGCCGCCCGGAACGCTTGGACAGTATCGATCCAGCCCTGATACAAGGCGTGGAGTGTGTGCCGGGGCTGTCGTGCTAGGGAGAGAGCATCCCGGAACGACATGACCAGCGCGTTTGCCTGGTCGCCGCAGGCACGTGCCACAAAGATTTCGCTATCGATCACTGTCTTGTCCGCTTCACCCAGAGACCGACGCTTGTGGGCGAGCGAGATCTCGGGCGTCCCGTCCCGCCAAGCGATCAGCAACACCGGATAGGGGACGGCGCGGTGAACCAGTTCGACGAGGCGATCACCTCGTGCGGCTGGACGTAGATTGAGCTTCAGAACGGCAATCTCAAGATACTCCCGCTCGGCATCACGATATTCGGTGATGCTGATCGTCGTCGGCTTGAGTGCCGCAAGCCACCTCAATTCCTCGATCCCCTCTTGGATGTGCCGCCGGTCTCCCGCAGCGAACGCGCCATTTTCGATCAGCAGCGTCTTGGGCACGCGGCGGTCGACGAGCGCGTCAGGGGGGATCGCGAGCGCCACGAAGGGATCGAACGATGTCAAGCTAAGTCCTCCGGTAGCACGATGAGAAACGCCACCACCTCGAAATCGTCCATTCCAGCGAACTCGCCGGCGATCGCGTGCGTCCCTCCCGGAGAGAACAGGCTGGCGATCGCGCGTTCCTCGCCCGTTCCAACAATAGAGGTAACCGCGGCGGCCAGCGACCGCTGCGCGGCCCGCATATCCTTGCCTTGCTGGGTGGCGGCATCGAATCGAGCGCAGGCACTCGGATCGGGCATGTCCTTGCCCACACATAGCCCCTTCAGGCGGTCGAGAACCGCCTTGGCCCTAGTGAACGGCAAGAGCACGGATCCGTCCTGGCCGACATGAACCAGATAGTGCGGCGCTAGAGGGTAATTCGACTGGAAGTGATGCTCTGCTGCGCTTCCTTCTGCGCGTAGGCAGAATATTGCTCCTGGCGGGATATCCTCATCAGCTGTGACGGTGACCGCATGCATACCGTGAGGAGCCGAGTCCAATGCGTCGGGATCGGTCCTGCGATAGTGCGCCAGATCGATCCGGAAATCGGTCAGCGTTAAATCGGCGATGGAGACCCCCGACGACAAGTCCTCCAGATCTATCACCGCATCTTGGAGCTTCAGGAGTTGCTTGCGTCGGTAGACCAGATCGTTCATTGGGTCGCCTGCCTGCTGCTCGATCAGGTTCTCCTCGCCGGTCGCCGAAATATCGAGAAGCACCATGCGGCCACTCACGCGCTGTTCCAAGCGGAGATATTCTTCAAGCTCCATGTTGGGCCAGAAGTTGACGAGCTGAATGTGATCGTTGGGTGACCCAATGCGGTCGATACGGCCGAATCGCTGAATAATGCGTACCGGGTTCCAGTGGATATCGTAGTTGATGAGCCAGTCGCAGTCTTGGAGGTTCTGCCCTTCGGAGATGCAGTCGGTTGCGATCAAGAGATCAATCTCGCCTTCGGCCGCCAGGTCATCCGGACGTTCCTTGGTCCGTGGCGCGAAGGCGGTCAGGATGGATGCGAGATCACGCCGAAGACCAGACAAGGTTGCCTGATTTTGGCCCGCGCCGGTAACCAGTGCGGCTTGAACCCCCAAGTGGTCATGTGCCCAGGGTGCCAGCGCGTCGTAGAGATAACGGGCGGTGTCGGCAAATGCAGTGAACACAATGACTTTGCGATTGCCGATGTTGATCGGGTCGCGGCATTTTCGCTCGATTGTTGCGCGTAGTTCAATGAGCTTGGCATCGCGGTCGGAGGTCACTTGTGCGGCCACAGCACGAAGCGTCTCCAGCCGGTTGCGGTCCTCGACCAAGTCTTGCCGCCATCGGACTAGATCAACGTCCTGAAGCAGAACCTTGACCTTACGACCTACAAGGAGGCTCTCAAACTCAGGGTCCTCGACATCTATGTCCGCGATGTCGAGTTCCTCGAGTTCTTCGGCTTGGTCCTCGATACGCGCCAAGAGTGCTTCGACATCGGCAAGCTGGCGCTGCACCGTCAAGGTAAACGAAGCGACTGAACTCTCCATTCGCTTGAGCGCGTTCACGCGGAGAAGTTGGACGAGGCTCTCCTCGCGGTCCAGTTGCCGGAAGGTACCGCCTCCACGGCGCAGTCGGGTGCTGTATTTCTCGTCGTATGCCTCTCGCTTGTGCGGCAGGATATAGCGGAGCGGTGCGTAGGCAGCGAGGTTCAGGCGGCGGATCTCCGCATTGATCTCACGGATCGAGGGGAACTCTCCTCGGAGATCAACATCCGGTTTTACGTTGATCGGCTTGAGGCGCTCCGGGAAGCGCCCGCTCTCGCTGTAGCCATAGTACTTCTTGAGATGTCGGCGAGATCGGGCGATTGTGAGACGGTCCAGCAACGCGAAGTAATCAAACCCCAGCATGTCGACGAGCCGGGTCGGCGTACGCTCGGTTTCGTCCAGTTCGAGCCAGCGGTTGAACTGCTTCTGCGCACGCTGCGTCGTGCCGTCAATGCTGGACACACCATGATCCGCGAGCGCTGTGTCGTTGCCCTCGGTAGCGAAAGCGATCTGGTTGCGTAGGTCGGCCAAACGGTTGTTCACGGGCGTGGCGGTGAGCATGAGGACCCTAGTCTTCACGCCATCGCGGACGATCCGGTGCATGAGGCGGTCGTACCGTGTCTCTCCGCCCTGACGTGGCGAACGCTTATTGCGGAAGTTGTGCGACTCATCAATTACGACGAGATCGTAGTTGCCCCAATTGACATGGGAAAGGTCAATATCGCCCGACAAGCCGCCATCGCGAGACAGGTCGGTGTGATTCAGAATGTCGTAATTGAAGCGGTCGCCCGCCAGGAAGTTGCGTCGATCATTAGCGCGATAGAGCGTCCAGTTGTCGCGTAGCCGCTTCGGGCAGAGCACAAGCACGCGGTCGTTGCGGAGCTCGTGGTATTTGATGATCGCGAGCGCCTCGAAGGTCTTGCCAAGTCCTACGCTGTCAGCGATGATGCAGCCTCCGAACTGCTCTAGTTTGTCGATGGCCCCAACTACCCCGTCACGCTGGAACTTGAACAGTCTCTTCCAGACTTCCGTGTCGCGAATCCCGGTCGCCGACTTTACGACTCGCTCTTCATCGAGTTCGCCGCCCTCCGTTCGGAACAAGTGGTGCAGGATCAGCGCGTAGATGCTGGATGGGGCGCGGTGCGCAGCAAGACAGCGCAGAGCCGCCACGAGATCCTGCTTTGCGGCGGTCTCTTCTCTCATCTCAGACCATTGCGCATCGAACCATAGGCCCAGCCGATCACATTCTCCGGGCGTCTCAGAAGCCTGAATCAGATTGAGCGAGTTTCCCGGTGCAAGGCCGAGCCCGTCGGTGCTGAATGAAAACGAGCCGAGCAGGGCCTGCCCAGCACGGCCATCGCCGTCACGCAGCACGATGGCCCCCTGAGGTATCGATCCGTTTGCTTTGCGCACGTCGACCGCTTTCTCGATCCAAGCCGCACAACGGCTGGCCAGCCAGCGCCCCTGCAGACGATTGCGGGCGGACCGGTCCGCATTCGATCCCAGAAGATCGATCTCAGTATCGTCGGTTGGCAGGATGAGTCGTGCGCCCGCTAAGCGAGCCAGATTTCCGGCAAGCTCGCCAAAGGCAAAGAGCGATAGCGTTTGGGAAGCGAGGTCGAGTCGATTACCGGCCAGAAGCTTGGGCCGGACGATATCGACCACGCGATCAGTGCCGGTGTTGGAAATGATTCTCATAGCAGCCCAGCGGTCCCGGGAATCACGGCCTTGACGCCTATATCGCGAAACCCACCGGTCCACCGCGTCACCACAGCGAGCCGCGCGGTGGCCGCGGAAAGAACAGCGTCTGGGACTCGGGCCTCGACCGGTCCCAGTATCGATGCCTATTTTCCATTGTGCGCAAATGCTCTCCGACGTCGGCTGGTGTCATTGAGGTCGCGCAGGAACGCGGTGCCTCTTCTAGCCGACGAGCGGTGGCCTCCTTGGCCCCCGCAGCGACGGTCTGCCCCACCTGCGACGGACGAAGGTCACATCTTCCGGCAATACTCGATGGCACCGATCACGCCTTGAAGCTCCCTTTGCAGGCGTCACCCAGAGGCCTCGTTTTGGTCTTCGGACGGTTGGCCAGGGTCTCGATACGAACAGACAAGCGACGCTCAGATCTGACTTTGGTGCCACGTGCACACGCTCAGAATCTTCAATTCTCCCTAGCCAACGCGGGGACGACCTGGGCGCTCGGTAGAATCGAACCAATGACCGTTTTCCGTTGTATCGCCGTGGCGGCGGTCCTAGCTCTGACCGCCTGTAGCGTTTCCTCGCCAACTGTCGGTGAAGAATTCGAGGTCGCGCCGGGACTGGAGATGACGCTCTGGGCCAGTGAGCCGCTGCTGGTGAACCCGACCAACTTTGATATCGACGAGCGCGGGCGCGTGTGGTTCATCGAGTCAGTCAACTACCGCAGCGATCTCAGGAGCCGGCCCAAGAACGACGAGAGCGGCGACCGCATAGTGATCCTAGCGGACACTGACGGCGACGGACAGGCCGATTCCCGCAAGGTCTTCGACCAGCATGCCGACATGCTTGCCCCGCTGGGCATTTCCGTGCTCGGCAACAAGGTCATTGTTTCCCAGTCACCGGATCTGTTCGTCTACACCAAGGACGAGGACGACAGGATCGTCTCGAAGGAGACGCTGCTCAGCGGCTGGAGCGGAGTGGATCACGACCACGGCCTGCACGTCGTGATGTTCGGGCATGACGGCCGCTACTACTTCAATTCCGGTGATCAGGGCTTCCAGACCACGGATCGCTCGGGCAAGTCGTTCCGCAGCAGCCGCGAGGGACCCTATTACGCCGCCACGGTGCAGACGGTGCGGCCCGACGGCAGCGATTTTCGCGTTCTCGCCCACAATGCCCGCAATCCCTACGAAGTCGCGCTGGACTCCTTCGGCTCGATCTGGCAAACCGACAACGATGACGACGGCAACCAGTGGACCCGCCTGCTGTACGTGATGGAAGGGGCCAACTTCGGCTACTGGGGTCCCGGGGGCAGGCGCTGGCGGGAGGACCGGGGCACGCACTTTCACGAAGAGCGGCCCGGCACACTGCCGTACGTGGCCCGCACCGGACCGGGCTCGCCGACGGGGCTGGTGCTGTACGAGGGCGAACTGCTGCCCGCCAAGTACCGCAACCAATTGCTGCATGCCGAGCCGGGCAAGCGCCTGATCCAGACGTTCTTCGTGCGCCCCGCTGGCGCCGGCTACGAGATGGAGGCGGAGAACACGGTAACGAGCACCGATCCGATCTTCCGGCCCAGCGACATCGCGGTCGCTCCCGACGGCTCGGTCTTCGTGGCGGACTGGCAAGACCCGGTCGTGGGCGGGCACGCCATGTTTGATGTCGAGCGCGGCAGGATCTTCCGGATTGCTCCGATCGGCCACCGCGGCTCGGTCCCGGAATTGGATCTTGAGAGCGGTGCCGGACTCTTGGCCGCCTTCGGCTCGCCTAACCAGGCCACTCGCTACCGTGCCTACCAGGAGTTGCTGCTGCGCGGCGAAGACGAGCGCCGCGAACTGCTCTTGGAAGCTTGGCAGAGCGGTTCCGACACCATGCGAGCAAGGGCCCTGTGGCTGCTGGCTCCGCTCGGCGAGGCAGGTCGGGGCGCGTTGGAGGATGCGTTGGAGGCGGACGATCCGCGCTTCCGCATACTCGGACTGCGCGTCTCGAGACACCACGAACTTGACCACTATCAGCGTGTAGCGCAGCTGGCGATAGACTCGGATGCTCAGGTACGCCGCGAAGCGGCACTGATGCTGCGAGGGTTCGACACCGCCCAAAGAGAGGAAGTTTGGCTAAGCCTTGCGGACGGATATGAAGGTGCTGACCGCTGGTATCTCGGCGCGCTGGGGATTGCTGCGGATGGTGCCGAGGATGGGTTGTTTAGAGCGCTGCGCCGCAAGCATCCTGCGTGGAGCTCCAAGCTGGGCGACTTGTACTGGGTGCTTCAGGCCCCGGCCTCTCGCACCTACCTCACCGGGATCGCTCGGGACCGGTCGCGGCCCGTGGAGGACCGCCTCAAGGCCCTGGATGCTCTCGGCTGGCAGCCGAGCGCAGGGGTGGCCCGAACGGTCGCGGGCATGGCCGGCGACCCGGCAGAGAGTGGCGAGGTTCGCAACCGCGCCCTGTATCTGCTATCCAAGCAGGTCTTCAGCGAATGGAGCGATCAACGAGCGGAGCCGTATCTGGTCACTGCGGTCGGAAGGGCTCTGGCTAATTCCGAGACCCGCTCGGCCGCGCTCGAGCTCTCGGCGCTGCTCGCCAATCCCTCGCTGGCCCCCCAGTTGCGACGCTTGGCAGCGGACGGCGCAGCTGAGGAAGCCGACCGTGTGGTTGCGATCAAGACGCTCGGCGCCATCGGCGGCAGTGCCGCCGAAGCCATGCTCTCGCAGCAGTTGTCCGAAGGGCCCGACGCCCTGCGCATCGCCGCCATCGAAGGGCTGTGGGCCGCGTCGGCTGAAGGCCTCGATCAAACACTGCGTGACCTGATCCTATCTACTGCGCCCAATCAAGTCCGCAGCGAGGCGGTCCGCGTTCTCGGGCGCCGCGGAGATGGCGCGAAACTGCTGCTGGACATGGAGGAGTCCTTCGAATTGCCCGGCGAAATGCGCGCCGTGGCGACCAGCGTGGTTAATACATCCCGTGATCCCGAAGTTCGTGAACGAGCCGCGAGGGTCCTTCCAGCTCCCAAGAGCAGCAATGAGCGTCCGGTGGTCCGAGTGCGCGAAATCGTGGAAGGGGTGGGTAGCGCGGAGCGTGGCCGTGAGGTTTACCATCGCAGGGACGGGGCCAATTGCGCCAAATGTCACTCGCTGTCCGTAGGGGAGGAGATCGTTGGACCGAGCTTGGCAGCGATCGCGTCGAAGTACGGCAAGGAGGGCATGCTCAATGCCATCCTGCACCCGAGTGCCGGAATTTCCCACGAGTATGTCTCGTGGATCTTGGACACGGCCAGCCATGGCCTGCTGACGGGGATCCTGATCGAAGACACGCCGGAGCGCGTCGTGCTGCGCAACGAAGCCGCGGACGAGTTCCAGCTTGTGCCGTCGGACATCTTGGAGCGGCGTCAGGGCAAGCTCTCGATCATGCCGGATGACCTTGTCAGCGCGATGACCACGCAGGAGCTGATCGACTTGATCACGTTTCTCGCAACGCTTGAAGGCAGCGCGTGATGAGTCCGGTGTAGTGGACGGGGTGCTCGACACCGCAAACGAGGCATTGGCTCGTCGTAGGCCCAGCCCCACCCATGGTCTAGGACAGGAAAAGAGAGGCCGGCTGATCTGTGTCGGATTCAGCCTCAGCGGTCTAAAGTGAGGATCTATGGCACTCGACCGGTTGGCAGGAAACGGTCTCGACCGACTCGCCGACACGTCGCTTGTTCAGGAAGGGATCCGCGAAGCTGAGGATCTTCAGCGAATCCTTCGCGACCAGATTGACATCGTCTCCCCGGATACCCTCATCATCTCGGAGGAATACAGCCAGTGGGACAGCAGCTCGAGACGCATTGACCTGCTCGGGCTGGACCGCAGTGGGGATCTGGTCGTCATCGAGCTGAAGCGCACGCAGGACGGTGGCCATATGGAACTACAAGCGCTGCGCTATGCGGCGATGGTGTCCGCAATGACGTTCCAACAGGCCGTCGAAGCTTATCGCGACTTCATGGATCCGACCAAGGATGAATCCGACCCGCAACAGCTGATTCTTGAGTTCCTAGGTTGGGCCGAGGCGGATGAAGAGAGATTCGCGCGCAACGTTCGAATCGTCTTGGTCAGCCAAGGCTTCTCGAAAGAGATCACCACGACCGTGATGTGGCTAAACGATAGCGACCTCGACATCCGATGCGTCCGCCTCTCGGCGTATAAGCACGACAACAGCGTATTCCTCGACGTGCAGCAGGTCATACCGCTTCAGGAGACGGCCGACTATCAGATTCAGATCCGTGAGAAGCGCCGTCAGTCTCAATCCGTGAGCAATCGGCCACTTTGGCGGGACATTAAGGGAAAGCGGTTGTTTCCGACGGTTGAGGCGAATCCATACCAACCGGATTCCCACAGATTCATTGCGTTCGAGATCATTCTCCAGAATCCCGGAATCGCGTATGAGGACTGGGTCGAACGCGTCAAGCTGAAGCGACCGCAGGACCGGCGCCACCCATATAGCCACCTGAAACGGGACTTCGACCGCGGTCGAGTCCGGATCGAAGCATAGTATTCTGTCGACGCGCCAACTGGGGGCGAGACTCAGGACGCGGGCATTTCGCCGACGAGCGACCTACCGTCACTTGGATCAGCCGTGCTGCTGAGAACACGCCTCCCACTCTCGCTCGGTGAACCTTCGGTAGGTCACGGGTTGGCCGCAAGTCTTGCACACGCCCCCGCGCAGGCGGCGGTTCTTCTTCTGGTTCCAGCCGCAGCGAGAGCACGACGCGATGTACTTCGCCGGGGCGAAGTCGACAGTGTGGCAGCGGTCGGCGGTGCAGCCGATGGAGCGGGCTATCCGCTTCCAAGTCGCGTCATGGTTGTGCTTGGGACCGGCCAGTGCGTGCGCGATTTCGTGCAGGATCGTGTCGCGAACCTGAGCGTCGCCGGCCTTGATGCAGTAGAAGCGTGAGAGGCTGATCACCTTGGTGTTGAACACGCACGCGCCGGCCCGTTTCTGGGCGCTGTCGAACTGGAAGCTCCAGCCATCCAGACCGTGCCGCTGGATGAGCGCCTCGGCTTCCGCGACACACTTGGATAGCCGCCGTTGGTTGCTCTCCCGCGCCTGTGAATCGACCGCCTTGAGCAAGCCATACGGCACGCTGTACTCAGTTCCATCGCAGGCGATGCGGGCGCGCTTCGGACCATTGCGAACGACCACACCCCGCAGCGTGTCGGAGCGCGACGGGAACGAGACTTCGGCTCCAGGGAGAAAGCCGGCCATGCGCTCCTCGCTGGCCAGGCTGACGTTCTTGCGCACTCCGGATCGGTGATGCTGCAGGAGCGGCCAACGGACGTTGTATTCCCGGCCATCCTCGGCCACCACCAGAGCGAGCGAACGGGACTTGCGGGCGAGGTGGCCTCGCACGAGACGGCTGCCCGCGGGGAACTCTACGGGAGAGTGCAGGGGGACGTCCCGGGCGCTCGGCATGCCTGTGTCCGAATATACGCCACAATGGGAAATCGACCGCCTTGGCATTCGTCCGTCAACTTGGGGAGTGGGTGGCCGCCGCGGCGGGCTTTCTGGGACCATGGGGTGTATTCCTGATCGCGCTGGCCGATAGCGCGTTCATTCCCATGCCGCAGGGCGTTGACGCCCTGCTCTTGGCGCAGGCGATCGCCACCCCCGAGAGCGCCTACTGGGCGGCCGGGCTCGGCACCGTGGGATCCGTGATCGGCAGCGTGACGCTCTATTACTTGGCGCGGCGGGCGGGCCAGGCGATGCTCCGGAAGCGGATTACCGAGCGCGGCATCAGGCGGCTGAGTGACTTGGTCGGCAAGTGGGGTGCCGCCGCTCTGATTCCTGTCGCCATGATCCCGCTCCCGCTGCCGATGAAGCCCGTCGTCTTGGCCGCCGGAATCTTCCAGATGCCTCTGGGGTGGTTCTGCCTTGCCGTGGGCTTCTCGCGAGTCGTGCGCTATTTCGGGGTGGTGTTTCTCGGCGTCCGCTATGGCGACAGGGCTATGGAGCTCGCCGCCGACCACTTATATCTGGTTGTGGTCGCGTGCGCTTTGCTGGTCGCCCTGTTCGTTGCGGTTCACCAGCTCTCCGACCGCTGGCTGAACCGCTAGCGGGCTCGAGCGCTACGGATTGGGCGGCAGCATCGGCAGGTCGTTCGGCACAGTGAACAGGTCTCCGCTCAGGGGACGGTTGATTTCGTAGCTGTCGGCGTACAGCTCGAAGACCTTGTCTCCGTCGCGCTCGCGCCGGATGATCCATGGCATCAACACGTCGCCCACCGGCTTGTAGCGGCCGAAGACGGACTTCTCCTCGTACGGTATGCGCGTCTTGGGATCGCGCCGCAAGTATTCCTGCTGCAAGGGCAAGCCGTCCGCCTGTCTCAGGTACAGCGTGATCGCCTCGCCCTCGGCGTCCACGATGTCGAGTGAGTCGGCCGGCACGTTGTCGACGATCTCGGTGCCGTTGTAGTAGTAGTACAGCCCGGGTTCTTGCATGCGGTAACGCATGAAGTAGAAGATGTCGCGCCGGCTCTCCAAGCGGTATCGCTGCATGTAGTCCTCTGGCTGCGGCACCGTGCCCCGGTAGGTCACTTCGAACCCGGCGCCGTTGAGGAACAGCGCATAGTAGTCGCCCTTCTCGGTATAGACTTCGCGCCGCTTGAGCGGCAGCCAGTCGTCACCTGCGTCGGGCTGCATTTCATCGAAGCGGTCATAGATCGTAATCCGGGCCGTGCCGCGCACCTGTCGGTTGTAGAAGGAGTACGCCCGACCGGCACGAACTTGGGTCTGGATGTCTAGGAATTTCTGCCCGCCGATCGCCGCAAACGCCTCGTCGACCAACCGCTTGGCCTTTTCCTGGCGGGTCTCGGCGCTGAGGGCCGCCGCGCCCGCCGCGCCGAGTGTGAACATCCTGCGTGTGAGCATTGCCTCGTTGGCTCGCTGGATTGCGGGCCGCTATCTTGTCATTCTCGCAGGTCGCCGGCGGCCGCTGGGGTATTCTGCGGATTGCTGCCGATGTCGGTCGTCGCCAGATCCAGCATCGACGAGCGCGTGCCCGCGTTGCTTGAGGGCCTCTCAGAGCACCTTTCCGGGCGTGCGATCGCTCGGATTCCCCGCCTTCTGGACCCGTTGCCGGATCCGGTCGGCGCGCTGCAGCGCCTGTTGCAGTTCTGCGAACAGACGACGCCCGGCACCCGTCCCGAAGATTTCGATGGCAAGGCAGTCTATGCGGCGCTGACGGTCTTTAGCAACAGCCGCTACCTGTCAAACCTTCTGCTGGGCCAGCCCGAACTGCTGCGCTGGGCGCTGGAGCCGGAGAATCTCGAGCGGCCCACCATTGCCGGCGAGCTCCGCTCGGAAATCGGCTCCTTCTATGCCGATGCCTCCGACGAGGTGGTCGCAGTGCAGCTGGCGCGGCTGAAGCGGCGGCACATGTTGCGGATCGCGATGCGAGACCTGCTCGGCTTCGCTCCCTTGGCCGAGACCGCGCGGGACCTCTCTAGCTTGGCGGACGCCCTGATCCAGGCAGCGCACGACCATATCCGCCAGCAGCTGGTGCGGCGCTTCGGCCGGCCGCTGTGCGACGCCCGCGAGGGGCAGATCATCTGCGGATTTGCGGTCATAGCGCTGGGCAAGCTCGGCGGGGCAGAGCTGAACTACAGTTCCGACGTTGACCTGATGTATATCCACACGGGCGATGGCAATACGCACGGGCCGGTAGTGACGACCAACCGCGACTTCACCGTGAAGCTGGCCAAGCGGCTAACTAACATGCTCTCGGTCGTCACGCCGGAGGGCTTCAGCTACCGGATTGACCTCAGGCTGCGCCCGGAAGGGAACGCGGGGGAGCTGGTGTACCCGATCTCAGCCGCGACGCACTACTACTTCCAGCGGGCGCGCGACTGGGAGTTGCAGATGCTGCTCAAAGCCCGGCCGGTGGCGGGCGACCTGAGGCTGGGGCGCATGTTTCTTGATGTCGTCACGCCGCGCATTTACCGCACGACCACGGACTTTTCGCAAATCGAGACCCTTGCGGTCACGCGCGACCGCATCCAGAAGGCGCGCAGGTCACGGCCGGCCACGGCGTTGGACGTCAAGCTGGACCCGGGCGGCATCCGCGACATTGAGTTTCTGGTGCAGTGCTTGCAGCGATTGCACGGTGGGCAGGACACGTTCTTGCGCAGCGGCGGCACGATGTACGCGCTGCATCGCTTGCGGGAGAAAGGGTATCTCGCTGACCACGACTACGGCAGGCTCTTCCGCGCTTACAGTTTTCTCAGGACGGTGGAGCACCGGCTGCAGCTGGCGAATAACCAGCAGACGCACCAACTGCCGACGAACGAAGAAGCGGCCTGCCGCGTAGCGATTCAGATGGGCAAGGGCCGGAGCCCGGAAGCCCCCGCGTCACTGCGATCCGACATCGAGGACTGCTGCCGGTCGGTGAGCGAAATCTACGACCGGGTGATACGCGGCCAGCGAGAGCCCGCCGTCAAGCCCACGGCCAGGGTGCAACCTTCGCCCGGGCACCAATCAGCCTCGTCAGACCGTGCGGCCCCGATCGCGTCGTCGGTGTGGCGGGTCCACCTGCCGCGCCTGCGGCAGTTCTCGGCACCTCTTGCGGAGAGTTTCGACAGCGTCAATCTGCGGTGGGGCAACCGCATGCTGGAGCAGCTCTTGGAGAGGATCGTCGGGATGCCCTCCGTGCTGCAAGTGTTGTCCGGCAATCCGGATGTGGTACCGCGAATCGCGCAATTGGTGGACTACAGCAGCCACTTCGGCGGCTACCTGTTGCGCTTCCCCGAAGACCTCGCCGTCATCGCCGGAGATGTTGGGGAGACCGCAGAGCCCATGCCGCGCTCGCTTGAGCACATCATGGCGGTCGACCAAGACCCGGACGATACCGCCGGCGCTCTGCGGCGCTTGTATCGGCGCCAGATGCTATCGATCCAAACCCGCAGCATCTGCGACGGGGACGATGTATTCGCGACGCTCTCGAACTCCAGCGACCTAGCCGAAGGCATCATGCGAGCGGCCCACGCGCTTGCGACGCGAGAAGCAGCTGCGCAGAAGCGCGAGGCCATTGACCCGACTCGGGCGATCCGCGTCATCGCTCTCGGTCGGCTGGGCATGCGCGAGTTCGACTTCGGCTCTGACGCCGACGTAGCCTTCGTGATCCCCGACAGCGAAGCTCCCCGCATCCAGCTCTGGACGCTGGTCGCCAACCGGATCATCGACATTGTCAGCAGCTATACGGCCGATGGCCAGATGTTTACGATCGATGCTCGGCTGCGACCGTTGGGCCGGAACGGCGACTTGGTCCAGACAGAGGCGCAGTTCTTGGCGTATTTCTCTGGCAAGGCCGAGTCGTGGGAAGCGATTACCTACATGAAGGCTCGCAACATTACTGGCGACGCGGAAGTGGGAAGGGAATTCTTGGCCAAGTTGCAAGATGTGCTGTGGCAGCGCTTTTCCCACGAAGACGAGTTTGCCGCGCTGCTGCTGCGAATGCGTATGCGCCTCGAGGCGGAACAGGGTGCGGCCAAGCCGCTCAAGTCCGGCCCTGGCGGCTATTACGACATCGACTTCATCCTGCTCTACTGGCGACTGCGCCACGCCGAGGCGTTCTACGAATCGCTCAATACGCCGCAGAGGATCGAGATCATACGCAAGACCGATCCGGCGTTCGGACCTGACTTGGACACGCTGCTGCACGCCACGCGAGTGCTCCGCTCCCTCGACCACGGCGTGCGTGTGTCGACCGGGACTTCGGCCCATGACCTGCCGCCCACGGAATGGCAGCGCGAGCTGCTCGGGGCGCTAGTCTCCCGCTGGCTTCCCAACGAGGCCCGCCAGGGCTCCTTGGCGGAGATCGTCGATGCAACGAGGAAGCAGGTGCGGGAAGTCTTCGGCAAGGCGTTCCATGGGGTCGGATAGAGTGCCGGTTGCGTGGACGCCGCCTAGGACAGCTTGGTCGATTTGTAGCGGTCGGCTGTCGGCCCGTGGCCGGTGCAGACGGCGATATCCTCGTGGACAAGGATGTCGTGAAACACCATGGCGGTTTCGAGGTGGGGCAATAGCTTGGGAGTGCGGCTGCCACAGAAATTGGTCAACGCACTAGGTCTGAAGCCAGGCGACGAACTGGAAGTCGTGGCGGCTACTCCGACCCGCATTGTAGTGGCGAAGCCCGAGATCCGGGTGCAGGCGATCGGCCGCATGGGAGCCCGTGCATGTCCCATGCCCGACGGCTACAGTTTCGATCGAGATGAAGTCAACGCCCGCTGACAGCCTTCATCGAGACGAGCGCACTGATCTATGCGCACGCGCCGCGTCGGAAGAGTCCAGCCCATCTTGCCGGTCGGCTACTCGAGCCTGAATGCCACGAACTCATCACCCGACTTCCTTCCTCCGCTGCCAATGTCGCGTCCTCCGCCACCGGCGGCGATGACCACGTACTGCTTGCCATCGACGGCATAGGTGGATGGCGTGGCGTAGCCTCCAGCTGAGAGCTGGTGTTCGAACAGGATCTTCCCCGAGCTGGTATCAAACGCCCGGAACTTCTCGTCCTGCGTCGCGCCGAGGAATAGCAGCCCGCCCTTGGTGACGATCGAGCCGCCGACGTTGAATGTGCCCGTTCCTTCGATGCCCCTGGCCTTCAGCTCCGCATACTCGCCGATTGGCCTGCGCCAGAGGTAATCGCCGCTTGCCAGGTCCAAGCACAGCAGTTCGCCCCACGGCGGCTTGGCTGCGGAATACTTGTCCTGATCGACGAAGAACGGATAGCCGGTATGCATGAGCGGGTAGCCGAGCCCCTCGGGTGCGTCCACGAGCGTGAAGAACTTCGGCCAGTTGTTGGTGTTGATGAACATCAGGCCGGCCTCGGGATCGTGGCTGGTCCCGCCCCAGATGGTTCCTCCGACGGTTCCCGGGTTATACACCGTTCCGCCGCGACTGGGCGGCGTATAGAGCATTCCCCGTCGCAGGTCCTTCAGGCGCCTCTTGATGTACTCGCGCGACTCTTCGGAAATGTCCGTGATGTAGTCGTCGTTCTCGAAGCCCTGGCGCGCGAACGGCGGTGGCTTCGTCGGGAACGGCTGCGTCGGGTAGACGTGCTCGCCCTCCATGTCCGAGTCGGGCACCGGCCGCTCCTCGATCTCCCAGATCGGCTCGCCGCTGGCGCGGTCGAAGATGTACCAGAAGGCCTGTTTGGAGATCTGCACTACCAGGTCTTGCCACTGATCGCCGTTCTTGCGCCGTGCCAGCACGGGCTGTGCGGGAAGGTCGTAGTCCCATAGGTCGTGGTGAATCGTTTGGTAGTGCCACTGGCGTTCGCCAGTGCGTGCGTCCAAGGCGATGACGCAGTTCCCGAAGAGATTGGCCCCCGGCCTGTCCGCGCCGTAGAAGTCGTATGTCGGCGATCCGGTCGAGACGAACAGCCACCCGCGCTCTGGATCGAGGCTCATACCGCCCCAGTTGTTCGCGCCGCCGGCGGTCTTCCAACTGTCCTTGCCCCAAGTTTCGTAGCCGAATTCGCCCGGGTGCGGAATTGTGTGGAAGATCCACAGCCGCTTGCCCGTGCGCACGTCGAATGCGCGGATGTGCCCGGGGGCGGCTGGTGCCGGCCCTTCGCTGCCGGACCCGCCGCCCAGCAGAAGCATGTCTTCAAAGATCACCGGAGGGCTGGCGTAGTAGGAACGAACGGAGTCCGGCATGTCGCGATCTAGGTGCAGTTTCATGTCGAGTACGCCGCCATCCGCAAACTCCGGCACCAACTTGCCGGTATCGGCATCGAGACAGTACAGGTAGTCCTGCGCTGACCCGGACATGAAGATGCGTCGGTCGTTGCCGTCAGACCAATACGCCACGCCTCGGTTTACTCCCTTCGAGCGGCGCATCTGGATCCCCTCGAAGGGGTCGAAGTTCCAGAGCATCTCCCCAGTGGTCGCATCGAGTGCCCGGACCTGCACTTGGGCAGTGGTGACATACATGCGGCCATCGACCACGATTGGCGTGCATTCGATCTTGGTCGCAGGACGGGCTTGGCTGTCGCCGGTCGCGTGAACCCAGGCAACTTTGAGTTCGGAGACGTTGGAGCGGTTGATCTGGTCCAGTTCGGAGTAGCGCGTGGCTCCCAGCGAGCCGCCGTAGTGGCGCCAGTCGCCAGCGGCGGAGATGTAAGAGCTGGCTGGCCGCGCGTACAGCGCCGCGGTGGACAGGGCGGCGCTTTGCATGAACGCTCGCCGAGTGGGGCGGTATGGCATGGTGTTGCCCGCCATCATATAGCAGCGAAAGGCCCGCCGCAGGGACCGGCCGGACCGGCTCAGGCGCGGAACCCTGCATTGGACGCAGCGAAGGCGCGACTCAGGATGCGCGAGGGTGGATGAGCTCGATCCCGAAAGAGGCCGGCTCCCGGCTGGGAGCATGGGGTGCTCTAGTACAATGACCGTGTTATGAGAGTACTGATTCACGTTGCTTGCGCTGTCGCTTTGCTCGCGTCCCCGTCGTTCGCCGATGAGGACGGGTGGGTCGACCTTTGGGACGGCTCCAGCTTTGACGGCTGGAAGTTGAGCACGGAAAACCCCGACACATTCAAGATCAAGGACGGCGTGATTCTTGCCCAAGGCCCCCGCGCTCACCTGTTCTATGACGGCAAGGTGGCCGGCGCCAACTTCCGCAACTTCGAACTTAAGGTCGACGTGCTCGCCAAGAACAATTCCAACGGCGGAATCTACTTCCATACCGCCTATCAGGAGACCGGCTGGCCGGACAAGGGCTTCGAAGTCCAAGTCAACAATACGTTCGACCGGGACCCTCGCAAGACGGGCGGGCTGTACGGAGTCTCCGACAACCTAGTGCCGCCGGCGAAAGACGACGAATGGTTCACAGAGCACATCGTCGTGCGCGGCAACAGCGTCAAGATCTACGTCAACGACGACCTGGTAACCAACTGGGTCCAGCCGGACGACTGGGATGGCCTGCGCCCGCTCTCGAGCGGTCGCGGTCAGAACTTTCCCCTGCGCAAGCTGGACACTGGCACGTTCGCCCTGCAAGGTCACGATCCCGGCAGCGTCGTAATGTACAAGAACATCCGCGTCAAGGTGCTCGACTAGTCTCATTTCGTGGCATCGGGCCGCGCCTCGCGCAGCAGCATGGACTTCGCCCAGGAGGTCAAGGCAGCCGCCGACATAGTTAGTGTCGTCGGGGCGCACGTGCGCCTGAAGCGGCAGTCCGGGAACCGCTATCTGGGGCTGTGCCCGTTCCATACCGAGAAGACCCCTTCGTTTTCGGTCCACGGCGCGCTGCAAATCTACAAGTGCTTCGGCTGTGGCAAGAGCGGCGATGTGTTCAGCTTCCTCATGGAGCTGCAGGGGCTGAGCTTCATCGAAACCCTCAAGCTGCTGGCCCAGCAACAGGGCAAGGAAATGCCGCGCAAGGGCGGCGGTCCCGGTGCCGATGCCGCGGCGCGTACCCGCGAAGGCCTGCTACAGGTCCACGAATTCACGCAGCGATTCTTGGTGGAGCAGCTCAAGTCCAGGCGCGGCGCCGGAGCCATGCGGTATCTCAGGCAGCGCGGCCTCGGCCTTGAAGAGATCGAGGAATTCGGGCTGGGCTACGCTCCGTCCGGCGACGCGCTCATGAGCTATCTGAAGGGCAAGGATCTCAGGCGATCGCACGTGCTGGAGTCCGGCTTGGTGGGCCAGTCCGACCGGGACAGCTCCGTCTACGCGCGCTTCCGCGATCGGCTCATGTTCCCCATCCACTCCGATGGAGGCAATCTCATCGGCTATGGGGGGCGCAGCCTCGAAGCGGACCGCCAGCCCAAGTACCTGAACTCGCCCGAGACGCCGATTTACCGTAAGAACGCGGTGCTGTACAACATCCACCGCGCGCGCACGGCGATGCGCCAGAGCAATCTGGCGGTCCTCGTCGAAGGCTACATGGACGTGATCGGCGTCTGGAGGGCTGGCATCCGCAACGCTGTCGCAACCTGCGGAACGGCCCTGACATCGAGGCAGATCAGCATGCTCCGCCGCCATTGCGACACGGTCGTGGTCAACTTCGATTCCGACTCTGCCGGCCAGGCGGCCGCCGAGCGCTCCGTGGAAATGCTCCTGCGAGACGGCCTGAGCGTGCGCGTGCTGGAACTGCCCAGCGGGCTGGATCCTGACGAGTACTGCCGCGAACACGGGGGGGAGAGTTATCGCCAGCAGCTGGAAGCTGCGCCGGCCTACTTTCACTGGCTGCTCGACCGCTCGCGCACCCAGTTCGACCTGTCGACCTCCGATGGCCGGACCAAGGCGTTCGAGCATTTGCTGCGATCGGTCGTCTTGCTCCCTGATGAAGTGCAGCAAGCCACCACGGTCACGGACTTGGCGCAGCATATCGGGCTGCCACAGAGCCTCGCGCTGGCTAAGTTGCGCGGCGCCGCCAAGCCGTCTTCTCGCAGCGAAGCCGCGCCGGTCGCCCAGGCGGACGGCCTCTCTCCAAGCGAGCGGCTGTTGGTAGTCCTGCTGGTGAGCGAAGAGGGGGCGCGCCAGCAGTTCTTGGAAAAGGCCTGCGAGATCGCCGAGCGAGGGTTGCCGAGCCGTCAGATCTTGTCAGCGCTCAGGGCGGTCGAGAAAGCGGACGGCCCGTTTCGCTACGAAGCCGTCGAAGGCCGTCTGGATGGTGCTGACCGGGAGCGTTTGGCGCGCTTGGTCTTCGACCGGGATCGCCCGACGCCCACGCTGGCCGACGGCGAAGACCTGCTTGCGGCTCTGCAGAGGCAGGCGCTGGAAGACCAGTACCAAGATCTGCTGAGGCACATCGGGCGCAGCGGTAGCACTGCCGACCTGCCTAAGCTGCTGGACCGCAAGCTCCGCTTGGAGCGGGAGCTTGGCCTAGCCCAGTGAATCGCCCCCAGGCCCTGGAGCTCCTGCCTCGCCATCCTTGGCGGCCGCGCTGAGCTTGCGGAGGATCCTGCGCTCCCGGTGGCAAAGTTCCTCGGACGGAGCGTCGCGCTGGGCGTTGCGGGTCATCTTCAGGGCGAGTGCGTAGTCCTTGAGGCGGTGCTCGTAGTGCTTGGCCAGCTCCACGAAGGCGGCAGCCCTGTGCATGGCGCTCACGCGCGCCAGATCGCGCAGCAGCTGGACTTGCTCATCGTGGCGTCCAGCCCGGCGTTCGATCTGGGCGGTTTCCCAGAGTGCCGCGAAGAGGTCTCTCCGGGGCAGCCCGCTGCGGATCGCCGTGCGGTACAGGGCCAGGGCTTGGCCCTCTTTGCCAAGCTTGTTCAGCCAGCGAGCCAGGCCGCGGATGTCCTGGCCGTGGCGCAGGCCGGCGCGGTCGGGCGCGGCCAGCACGGTCAGCAGGACCGAGTTGATGCACGCTAGCGAGACGATGTCGAGCACGTTGTGGTGAAACACGGCAGCCAGCTTGCTGGCGTCACCGCTGCGCAGGTAGTCGAAATAGCACTGCGGGATCAGCGCCCCGGGGATGTCGCCCTGCCGTTCGACGCCTAGCACGTGGGACTCCAGGTTCGTCAAGCGGCAGCTGCCGAGACGCTCCTTCCAGAGCCGCCTCGCGGGATGCAGCAGATCCACGTGGTCCATGCTGTGGAACGGATTTCGCTGTCGCTTTAGGCGGTAGCGGGTCTCCAGCAACGGCACGTCGAACACCTTGCCGTTGAAGGTAATGACGGTGTCGTACTGGGCCAGGGTCTGGGCCAGTGCATCCAGCATGGCGGGCTCTTCGTCAAAGTCGCGCATGAAGTACAACTGCACGCGGAAGCCGCCGTCCTCGATCATTCCGATGCCGACCAAGAACGCGCACGTGCCGGTGCCCCCGGCCAAGCCGGTGGTCTCGGTATCGAGGAACACCCAGCGCCTGGCGTCCGTCGAGCGCATGTGCTCGCCGCCAATGTCGTGCATGGCATCGCACGGCAAGTCCTGCAGGCATCCGATTTGCACGCTGCCGTGAGACCGCTCGTTGGGGTAGAAATGCTCTTGCAGCAAGAATCTGCCGAGCGGTGTGACTTGTTCCGTACCCTCGATTCCTTGGTCGAGCGCCGCGACCGGTGGTACCCGACCCACACCTTGCGGCTCTGGCGGGCTGCCAACTGGGCGTTGATCCTGTAGCTGCATGCGTCGCCGCAGGGCGTCGATGTCGCCTTGGGTAATGCGCTGCATCGTGCGTCGCCTCGGCTACTTCACGCCGCGGGGCTGCTCTGGTCGGAAACTAGGGTGCTCGCAAGCCGGAGTGCGACCTCTTTGGATTTCGGCCCAACCTCTCCCGGAGCGCCGACGCAACTGGGGCATCCCGTGGCGCAGGGGCAAGATTCGAGTAGCTCGCGAGCCTTGGCGCAGATCGATTCGCGTAGCCGGAACAGCGGTTCGCTCTGCCCGATCCCGCCGGGGAAGTTGTCGTATAGGTAAACCTCCGGATCCAGCAGCTGGTCCGGGCCGGATTGGGAGTTCAGGCTGGAAACGCCGAGGTCGCGGGCATCGCACATCATGACGAGCGCGCCGACGGTCCGCAGGACGTTGCCGAGCCCGATCAGCCCGTCGCGCTTCTCGGTCGTCGAGTAGGGCAGGGAAGCCAGGAATTCCATCGGGAAGTGCAGCCAGAAGGCCGTCGTGTGCATCTCCTGCTCGGGCATCGACAGCTTGCCATCGCCGACGTTCTCGTTCGTGTGGAAGCGAATCTTCTTGAAGCCGACCACCCGACGCGTGATCCGGACTTCGCCGTGGCTGGCCACTGCCGGCCCCAAGCTCTCGTCGTCGAAACCTTCTAGCGGCTCGACCTGCACGTGTTCGATGGCATCTGTGTAGTAGCCGCACTCGACCTGCTTGACGTATGCCTTGCGCTCGTCGTATTCGAAGCGCTCGACGTGGTACAGGCGGCCTTCGTGGATATAGATCGCCTTCTCGTGGAGGCTCGTGAGCGCTGCCGGGAAGGAGACCTCCCCGATGACCTTGGAATCGTCGCTGTCATCGACGACGACGAAGTTGTCGCTGGTAATCTTGCGCAAGCTGATGGCATCGGCCGGGTAGGCTTCCGATGTCCAGTGCCAGGAGTCGCCGGCCCGATGGAGCACGCCGGTCTCTTCTAGGAAACTGCACAGGTCAGCGGTGTCGTGCGGGCCGAATTTCTCGCCGACCTGAACGGGCAGCTCGAAGGCAGCGCACTTGAGGTGGCTCACGAGGATCTCGAGATTGTCGGGATTGACGTGGGCGTGTTCGGGCGATGCGTCGAAGAAGTACTCGGGATGTTCGACGACGTATTGATCCAAGGGGGCGGACGAGGCGACCAGCACCGCGATCGAGACGTCGTTGCGCCGTCCCGCCCTTCCGGCGCGCTGCCAGGTGGACGAGATCGCGCCGGGATAGCCTGCCAGAACAACCGCGTCCAGCGACCCGACGTCGATGCCGAGCTCCAACGCGTTGGTAGCGACCACGCCGAGGATCTGCCCCTCGCGCAGCTCGCGCTCGATCTCCCGGCGCTCTCGCGGTAAGTAGCCGCCGCGGTAGCCGCGGACCTGCGCGGGCACCCCGGGCCGCCGGCCGAGCGCTTCCTTGAGATAGCGCGTGAGCACCTCGGTCGCGAGGCGGTTGTTCGCGAAGACGAGTGTCTGGCGCCCGCGCTCGAGGAAGATTTCCGCCATGCGGCGGGCCTCGTTGATGTAGCTGCGGCGGATGCCGAGCTGGGCATTGACTACCGGCGGGTTGTAGAAGACGAAGTGCTTCTCGCCGCTAGGCGCCCCGTTGTCGTCGATAAGCTGGAAGTCTTCTTCGGTGAGGTTCTCCGCCAACTCCTTGGGGTTGGCAATGGTGGCCGAGCAGCAGACGAACTGCGGCTCGGAGCCGTAGAACGCGGCGATCCGCTTGAGGCGGCGCAGCACGTTGGCGAGGTGGCTCCCGAACACTCCGCGATAGGCGTGCAGCTCGTCGATCACGATGTAGCGCAGGTGTTCGAAAAAGCGCGCCCAGCGCGTGTGGTGGGGCAGCATCCCGGCATGCAGCATGTCCGGGTTGCTGAGAACCACGTTGGCGCGCCTGCGGATCGCCCGCCGGGCGTCGGAGGGCGTGTCGCCATCGTAGGTATAGGCCCGGATGTCCGAGCCGAGAGCGTCTCCGAGCTGGTTGAACTCCTCAAGCTGGTCCACGGCCAGCGCCTTGGTTGGGAACAGGTACAGGGCACAGGCGGCCGGATCGGCGGCCAGCGCGTTCAGGACCGGCAGGTTGTAGCACAGCGTCTTTCCGCTCGCGGTTGGGGTGACCACGGCCACGTTTCTCCCTGCCGAGATCTGCTCGAGGCTCTGCGCTTGGTGGACGTACAACTGCTCGATCCCCTTGCTTGCGAGCGCCGCCCGGATGCGCGGGTCGGTCGTGGCGGGAATCTCTGCAAAGCGTGCCTCCCGCGCCGGCTGAGTGCGGATGGCTGCAATTGGCGTGCTGGATTCGCGGTGCAGGGATTCGAATCGCGCGATCACGCCAGCGAGCGAGCTGTCACGCGGGGACAATGGGCTCGGCTGCCGTCGAACTATCGTTCCGCTTGTTTGTCCAGACTGGCTCGCGGGACTGATTGATGGAGGCATTGTCGCCATCTCCTTGTTATTAGATTCTACACTAACACCAAATTTGTTCTACGTCTATTCGTATTTAAGGGGTGCAGTCACCGACGCGGCAATGTGAGCTGATGTCGCCCACCGCCCCTAGACTAGTTCGATGTTCACTCGGCGTCCGACTACAGCTGCCGCTCGTTGCAGGCTACCCAGCGTAATGTCATTCCTCGGGTCGAGCAGCCGGTCCACTTGCGAGCGGCTCGTCTTGAGCAACGCAGCCATCTTTTTCTTCGAGATCTTCCTCGTCTTCATGGCCTCGGCAAGCTGCCACGCGACGACCTCCTTGACCGCTTGCGATTGCGCCTCCTCAAGGGTGCCCTCCTCCTCGAGGAATTCATCGATGCTCGATCCCAGATTCTCTTCACTCATTGCTCCAGCTCCTTCTGGCGCTTCCGCGCCATTGCCAAGTCCGATTCCGGCGTGGCCGACGTCTTCTTGACGAATCCGTGCAGAGCCACGAGGTGCTCGCGGTAAGGGCAGAGGAATACGCGCGCCGTGCGTTTCGTCGGCAAATCCGTCCGGATTTCCCACAGGCCATTGCCCATCGGGCGACACAGTGGCATGCTTGCGGGCCACCGCCATTGCGCCCGCAGCAGATCCAAGCCTATCGCCTGACGCTCAGCCTCATCCAACCCTTTCAGCCATTCCCTGACAGGTTCTCTCCCAGCCAGTGTGCGGAAGAACACCAGAGGGATTTTCTGTGGTTTCGCGGGCCCTGCCACCCTGCACCTTATTTAGTACAGTGTACCGGATAATGTTCATCGTGGCAAACACAGTCGCCATCAACGCCATCGGAATTCTACGGGGATAACCGGTCGGGCTAATGAAGCTCCTGCTCTGCCCTCAACCTGCGCAAGCAACCGAGACCAAAGCGGCAAAAAACTGATCGATTGGTTTCGCCTCTACTGCTAACTGACGAAATGGGTCCCAGGCTGAGCTCCACATGAGAGACTTGTAGTATTAATCCTTTTGTTCTCAGCGATTTATAGTGAGTTGCATGAGGATCCTGAAGAACCCAAGGGGAGAGTTCGTCGGATGGGTCGGCATGCGGTCGAGGCCGATGGTCTGCAGCTTGGCATGGGCCGGTAGGTCACACAACGTCCGACTCGCTGGGCCTACTGCCGGGAGCGGCGAAATGAGATCTCTAGCTAAGGGAGCGTAGCGACCGCGCCAAGTTTCCTTGGCAATCGCAGTAGGATCTAGGCCCCAAACTCCCTCATGGCACGGGCTCCAAGACATGGACACGCCGACTCGAAGAATCGGCGACCCAAATGTTCCCATGGGCATCTAGCGCAATATTGGCGAACCGTCCCATGAACACGCCTCCTGCCGGTTCGCCGTCACCCATGAACCGCGTTTCTCCTCCACCCGCTACCGTAGTTCGCGATCCGTCAGAATCGAACATCAAGGCTGCCCCCCTAGAGAAGACAAAAACGTTGCCGGAGTCGTCTACGTCGAAACCAGTCACAAAACGCGGTACCTCCATCGGCGGCAGCGGCGCGATGAGAGGTTCGGACGACGCTGTGTCGATCTTGCCGACCCGGGCATTGAAGCTAGAACGGTTTCCCGAGTCAAAGACGTACAGGATGTCATTGGCATCCACTGCTAGCTCATATGGGGACGACAGTCTCGTCTCAGCCGCCGGGGCGATACCGCCGGGCTCCCACAGATAGTCGGATTGCCCGTGGCCGGTCGAGATCACGTAGCCGAACTCGGAGGTACGGTCGCGATCCCCGGTACCGACGTAAGTTGTGATGACGCCGGACGTGTCGATCTTGCGCACGCGGTGATTGTAAGAGTCAGCAATGTAGACGTTTCCTACGGAATCCGCAGCAATGGCTCGTGGGCTGCCGAGCTGGGACTCGGTCGCCGCCCCACCGTCCCCCGAGAATCCTCGCTCGCCTGTTCCGGCAATCGTTGTAATCGTGCCCGCAACATCGATCTTTCTCACGCGGTTGCCAAACCTCTCTGCCAAGTAGAGGTTTCCAGCAGCATCCAACGCCAGTTCCGACGGATTCCGTAGCTTTGCCGCAATGGCTGGACCGCCGTCGCCGGAGTAACCGTTCTCGCCTGTACCAGCGATGGTTGTGATGGTGCCGTTGGGATCAATCCTGCGAATCTGATTCGCGTCGAGCACATACACGTTGCCCGCAGCATCGGCCGCGATGTCACTTGGATAATGAAATTGCGCCAAGGAGGCCGGACCGCCATCGCGCTTGTCGATAGGCTCGCCCGATCCCGCGAACGGCTCGATCATGCCCGACCCAGAGATCCGGCGGACGGTGTGGTTGCCGGTGTCCGCGATGAACAGGTTGCCAGAAGAATCCATCGCAAGGTTTCTCGGGAATCTAAGCCTAGCCTCGACTGCCGGACCGCCGTTCCCGAAATTGCCCGGTTCGCCCGTCCCTGCGATCGTTTCGATCATTCCCGACGAGTCAACCTTCCGAATCCTGTAATTGCCAGAGTCAGAAATATACACGTTCCCTTCGGCATCCACTAGCAATCCGTTGGGACTAGCAAGCTGGGCATCTATCGCCGGTCCACCGTCCCCCGCGTAGCCGCGCTCGCCTGTTCCGGCAATTGTCCTGATCGTGCCCGTCGGGTCAATCTTGCGCACGCGCTGGTTGAAGCTATCAGCAACATAGACGTTGCCCGCTGGGTCCGCTGCGACAGCTCTCGGGTAATAGAGCCGGGCCTTGGCTGCCGAGCTGCCCCCTTCAAAGCTGCCTCGCTGTCCCGCTACACCGGCGATGGTTGAGAGATTTCCACGAACGTCGATCCGCCGCACAAGGTGATTTCGGACATGTGATTCGGCCACCACGATGTTTCCGAACAAGTCCAGCGCCAAACCGTCTGGATTAAATAGCGGGCGGCTCGTGCTGATCGTGGAAATTCTCCCTAAAACGTCGATCTTGCGCACTACGTCGTTTCCGAAATCAGCCACGAAGATCTCGCCGAGCCAGTTGACTCCGATTCCCCTCGGAGAGTCAAATTCGGCCTGTGTGGCCGGCCCCCCGTCACCCGCGTAGCCTTGCTCCCCTGTTCCCGCAATCGTCGTGATCGAGCCGGACGTATCGATCCTCCGCACACGGTTGTTGGAGGCTTCCGTCACGTACGCGTTGCCAGCGGAATCGAGTGCAACGGCGTGGGGGTTGAAGAGTCTTGCCTCGGTCGCCGGAACTCCTTCGGCGACATCAAGTGTTCCCGCGACCGTTCGAATGGTGTACTTGGCCAGCCTCCACTGCGCTCCGGTCCATTCCAGAAGGTACTCCTGGCCATCCTCAACATGGCGATAGCCGTTCGCCGCAACCCGGTCGCCAATGTGCCAGACGCCGTCCTCGCTGGCCATCAGGGTGACGGTCTTCCCTTCGTGCAGTTCGACCGTTTGTTGGTGGGGAACGTACGTCGCCACGATGGCTCCGCTTGCCGTCTGTTCCAATGCATAACGGTTCCCATTGGTGGCAAACGCTTCCGTGCCATGCGCGAGCGGGCCGGCATTCCAGCGCACTGACCCGGTCTGCGTGATAGTGAGCACAACGGAGTCGCCGCTGGTGCCCAACGGCACTGCAAGACTCGACAGTTTGGCTGTTGGCCTGAGAATGCGAACTCGGTTCCCAAAGAACTCGCTGATGTAGAGGTTGCCGTCGGAGTCCACCGCGATATAGCCCGGCCTGTCCAGTGAGGCATCGATAGCCAAGCCCATGTTTCCAGTGGAGAGTTGCTCGCCAGTGCCAGCGATTGTGTCGATGATGCCCACAGCGTCGATCTTTCGGAGCCAGCCTGGCCAGTATTCAGATAGAAAGAGATTCCCTGCAGAATCTAATACAATGCCTCCGGGAGTTTCCAGTCCGGCGTCGATCGCTGGGCCTCTGTCCCCTGAGTGCCGGCGGCCACCGGCACCTGCAATGGTGGTGATCCGGCCAGTCGGTGAGATCTTTCGTATCCGGCCCTCGTTGATGTCAGCAAGGTAGATGTTGCCCAGTGCGTCTGTCTCTAGATCGCTGACGAAGTTGAGTTGGGCGGCGGTAGCAGCGCCGCCATCCCCGCTACCACCCCTGGATCCCGTTCCCGCGATGGTGGTGATCGTGCCGTCGAGGCTGACCTTGCGCACGCGATGGCTTCTCGAGTCACTGATCAAGATGTTGCCCGCTGCATCTATCACCACTGCCGCGGGCCAGTTGAGTTGCGCCTCAACCGCGGGGCCGCCATCTCCTTGGGATCCCGCCTCGCCGTGCCGGCCACCGTACTGATCCTGCCCATGACATCGATCTTGCGCACTCGATTTCCAGCACTCTCGGCGATATAGAGATTGCCGCTGGAATCCAGAGCGACAGCGGTCGGGCCGAGAAGTTGCGCTTCCACCGCCGGCCCGCCGTCCCCGGCGGAGCCTCGCTCGCCGGTACCCGCGATCGTGGTAATGATTCCGGCTTGATCGATTCGGCGCACCCTCCCGTTGTTGACGTCAGCGACATAGACGTTGCCTGCCGCATCTGCGACGATTCCCCCTGGATTGTGGATGCGCGCTTCAATCGCCGGTCCGCCATCGCCATGAAATCCTTGCTCGCCTGTACCCGCAAAGGCGTCGATTACGTAGGCCGGTTCTGTGACGGCCCCGGGTGGAAGCACGGGCTTGCCGTTGGCATCGAGCGGCAGCGTCATGACCTCCTGCGCGGGTCCGGGTACCACAACGAATAGCGCCAGGCACGTTATGAGCCCGAGCTGGGTGGCGGCTCGGACGGGTGCCCGCAAGCGTTTCTTGTTGTGGTTCCAGGCGTGGGAAGCACGAGTGCCAGCGAGTATCGAATCCACGGAGCCAGACCCGCGCAAGGACGGATTGGCATTTGCGTACAGCATGGATGGTCCTATGGCGCGCGCGCCCGACACGCGGTTTCAAGCGCGTCCCTCCCACCGCGGCGGTATGCACTGTTCCGCCACCCCTCCACCTGCCAACTTTGGCGGAAGCGCTGGGCGACCAGGATTTGATTCAACCGCGATCCGCCGCTCAATGCAGGCGAGCCCGTGCTAGACTCCGGTCACCGGTCAGATGGACGACCGTCATCTGGGATGGAACGGGCAGCCGCGGTGGCTAGGCGATGAAACCGATCGTGCGGTTCCTAGCGGGCTTCCTAGCGGTCACTGCGTTGGTCTTCGGGCAAGAAGCGGAGGAAACGGTCGAGGATTCCGGCCTTGTCATCAGAACCGAGTCGAACCTCGTTGTGGTGCCGATGCACGTGTATCGGAAAAAGTCGTCCGTCAACGGCTTGGGGAAAGCGTCGTTCGAGCTATACGAGGATGGCGTGAAGCAGAACATCGCGTTCGTCGAAGGGCCAGCCGGCGACGGTGAGCCGGCTGAAGCAGGCCGCACAGTGCCGACAGAAATCATCTTTCTGATCGATTTCAGCCACAGCGTCATGATGAAGAACTTGCTGGACTTCACCAGCATCCGCGAGACGCTGTTGGAAGGCCTCCGCAAGGACGTTCTGATCTCGGTCTACGGTTTCGCAGGCTCGCTCAAACGCTTCACCGGGCCGACCCGCGACTACAAGAAGCTGAATCGGGCGATCGAGCTGGCCTACGAGTCGCAAGCGGGCGGAAGCCGGATCTACGAGGCGATCATTCAGACCGCGCGTGACGCTTCAAGTCGCGGCCGCAACGTTTCGCGGATGATGCTTGTGTTCTCGGACGGGTTCAGCACGACCAAACTGGATCCCGACATCGTCATCCAAGTAGCAAACGCCTATGCGATCCCGCTCTACCCGGTCATCTTGGGACATGACCAAATTCGGGACAAGCTCAACCGAGCCGGATCCCGCCGCACCAACAGGGGCATTGGCCCGTCACGCAGGCCGGGCGGTGCGCTTGGCGGGCAATCTGCGTTGCGGCAGCAAGAGTTGCGTCAGGCGATCTTTGCCGAAATCGGCCCCAAGACCGGCGGCCAGAGTTTCGATCCAATGGTGCTCAATAACTTGGTGATTCGCAAGATCCTGCGCTCTCTGGCCGATCTCGCAGCGACGGAGTACATCGTGGGCTACTACCCGAACTCGGTCGACGAGGAGCTGAGTCCGCATCAAGTCCAGGTGCGCCTGGCGGACGAGAAGGTTGGCACGCTCTTCGGCGGGCAGCGCACCATCGTGCATTAAGCCGGCTGGGCGTGCTGCGCCGCGGCAAACTGGGTGAGAGTTCCCGAAGCGCTTGCCTCTGGGCTCCGAGAAACGACCGCAAGTCGTCCCCCCGGGACGCTGCAAGTGGCCTGGAACCACCGTTCGCATACGAGCCCGAGCCGGGCCCGCCGACGTGCCGTCCATGAACCCGGTTAGGGTCGCCAGCGTGTGGGGCTAATGCCCCGAAGCGGTCTTGTGCGAGGCTGCCCGCCCGATCTGCTGGAGTCCCCGGAACGGACTTGCGAGCGCGGCCGGGAGCCGCAGGCAGCGCGCAACGTGTGCGACCATCTCTCTGTGGTACCAAAGCGGTGTTCACCGAAGCTTACGCCACGGAGAGACTCTGAGATGAGCAACAGTACAGAGATCCGAAGGCCTGTGATGAACAGCCTCCGACCGCTGCTGGTCATGCTGCTGTTTGGGTGCTTTGCGGTTTCCGCATTGGCGGAATCGGCATTCAAGATCACGTTTGCTGCGCAACGGCGCACCCACGGCAGGGTCTGGAACGGTGGCGTGGAGGATGCTGAGCGCCTGCGCAGCATGCTTGGCTGGCATCTTCACGATGACGACCGTCTGCGGCCGCCCAACCGCTGGGACATCGTGACCCAGTCCGTGGGCGGCGACGTGGCCGCCCCGGGCTTGATTCTCTCGCTCAACGGACCGGAGAGCGTGCCTTTCCGATTCTTCACGCGCCAGGGTGACACCACGTTCGTGCCGTCCGACCTGCCCTACGGAGCGCCGTACTTCCCGCCAGATCTCGGTGACGACATTGCCATCGAGCGGGTTCCAGATCCGCTGGTGGTCTCGTCCAGCGAGTCGGAAGACGACGACCCTGCCCTGTTGCGCACCAATTCCGGCGAGTACTGGCTGGCGTGGGTGTCGTATCGGACGCTGCGCCGCGAGGGCGACTACTTGGACGGCGCCGATCAGGTCCTCGTCTCGCGCAGCACGGACGGGCGCATTTGGTCTAAGCAGGAATCCGTCACGGCACCGGGCGATCACTTCCGGGTCGCGTTGGCAGAGGACGGCCAAGGCCGGGTCTGGTGCGTGTACGGGCTTCAGGAGGAGTTGGGCACCGGGAACTTCGATATCTTTGCCAAGAGCTGGGACGGCGCCGCATGGTCGGCGCCGGTTCGTCTGAGCGAGGATCCCCGGCCCGATGCGTTTCACGATGTGGCTACGGCGCCTGACGGGAGCTTCTACGTGGTGTGGGCCGGGTACCGGGATTCGCCCTCCGGCGGCCCGCCCCAGAGCGACATCATGCTGCGCCGCTTCGACGGCGAGTCGTGGGGCGAAGCATCGAACCTTACCCGATCCGATCAAGACGATTGGGAGCCAGCGGTGGCCGTTGATGCGGCGGGGAGCGCTTGGGTGGCGTGGGATTCGTACCGCGAGATGGGTTTCGACCTGCTGATGCGCGAGGTTGCCGACGACGGCATGGGCGAGACGGTCGCGGTCTCCGCCACTCCGTTCGCGGAAATGAAGGCGGATGTGGCCGTCGATGCGGCCGGCCGCGTGTGGGTCGCATGGGAAGAAGGCGCTCCGAACTGGGGCAAGGACTATGGCTATGAGAATCCCAAGCACCGCATCAACCTCAAGCAGGGCTCGCGATTGTACGACCCGCGCGCGGGTCGCCTCCCGCGGGTCGCGGTCTTCGCGGATGGCAAGTGGAGCCAGCCCAGCCAGCACGTCACCGGGGCCACGCCCGGGTACCTGAACCCGGCTCTCTTCCAAAATCCGAGACTGGCGGTCGATGGCTCTGGCAAGGTGTGGGTGCTCCTGCGGCACCAGTGGCGCGGAGCTGGGCGCTGGGGCGGTCATTTCTTCGACTTCTACGCCACGACTTGGACTGGAGAAGCTTGGATCGCCCCTGTCTTGCTTTCGGGCAGCACCAGCCGCCAGGACACGGTCGTCAGCACGGCCGCGGGGGACGGCGCTTCGCTAGTAGCGGCGGTGGTCGGCGACGGCCGCCGCATGCCGGTGGGACTGCCGCGCCGGCACGATGTGGCGGTGATGCGCATTGATGGGGCAAGGGTGCCGTCTGCAGGCGACGCGGTAGAGCTAGAGCCGTTCGAACCGAGCGCCGCGCCGGACTACCGACCGACCCATGCGGACGAGAGCGGGGACATCGCGCGCATTCGCGCCCACCGCGTGGAGATCGATGGCAGGACGTGGAAGGTCGTCCGTGGTGACTTGCACCGCCACACCGAGATTTCGATGGACGGGGCCATAGACGGCTCGTTGTACGACGCCTATCGCTACGCGCTGAATGCGGCGCAATTGGATTTCCTTGGCGTCAGCGACCACAACTACGGCCAATGGCTGGATACCGACGAGCCCGAGTACCCGCAGTCCGACAACGAGTTCCAATTCTGGCGGACACAGAAGTCGGCCGACCTCTTCTATGTGCCCGGACGCTTCACGCCGCTCTTCGGCTACGAGCGCACCCCGAATTTCCCTCTCGGCCATCGCAACATCTTTCACGCCCAGCGCGGCGTGTTCAGCCTGCGCGTGCCGCGCCTGCACGTGCGAGAGCGTCCCGAACTGCTCGACTCGGATCCGCTGAATCTGTGGGCCTACTTGCGCCGTACCGGCGGGATCGGCATTCCGCACACACCGGCCACGACGATGGGAACGAACTGGAAGCGCCGCAACGACGACGTGATCCCGGTGACGGAGATCTATCAGGGTGACCGGAACTCATACGAGACGCAGGGCGGCCCTCGGGCGGCCTTGCCCAGCTCGCCGGGTCCGGGGCGGGCCGGCGCGGCACCCCACCAGCAGGGCTTGGTCCAGAATGCTCTGGGCGTGGGCTACCGCATGGGGTTCATCGCCTCCAGCGACCACTACTCCACCCACATCTCGTACGCGAACTTGATCGTGCCTGACGGCGTGACGACGCGGGAAGATCTGTTGGACGCGTTTCGCCAGCGGAGGACGTATGCGTCGACCGACAACATAGCTGTCGACTTCCATGCTGCAGGACAGCACCAGGGGTCGGTCATTTCCGCGGCCCAGTCGCCCGTCTTCAATGTCCGGGTGCGCGGCACCGGACCGATCTTGAGTGTCGAGGTTGTCAAGAACAACAAGGCGGTCTACACGCACAAGGGGCAGGGCAGCAGCGAGGTTGAGTTCGAGTACAAGGACGCGGACTTCAGCGACACCTCGATGGGGCCGACGGTCATGATCACGGACTGGTCCCGCCCCGAGACCGGCATTCGACCGAGGCCGAATCCCCGCGAGAGTTTCTACTACTTGCGCGTGCTCCAGAGCTTCAGCGAAGACGAGCCGAGGCGGGAAGGGGAGGTGGCGTGGTCATCCCCGATCTTTGTCGAGACTGAGTAGCGCGCGGCACGTCAGCATCACGCTGGCTTCGGGCTCTCCGCGGCGAGCTCTGCTACGAGCGCCTTCTTCTGCACCTTTCCCATCGCGTTGCGGGGCAGCGCGTCCACGAACACCACCCGCTTGGGAGACTTGTAGGCGGTCAGGGACGCCCGGCTGTGCTGGACCAGTTCTTCGGCGGTCGTGGAAGCATCTCCCCGGACCACGAACGCTGTTACGGTCTCGCCCCAATCCGCGTCGGGAACGCCCGCCACGGCACAATGCAGGACGCCAGGATGTCGCGCAAGCACGTGTTCGACCTCTGTCGGGTACACATTGAAGCCGCCGGTGATGATCAGGTCCGTCATGCGCCCCTTGAGCTCGAAGCGCCCTAGCGAGTCGCGCAGCCCAAGGTCGCCGGTCCGGAACCAGCCATCGCCGGTGAACGACCTGCGGGTCTTGTCGGCATCGTTCCAGTAGCCCGAGAACAGGTGCGGTCCGCGGGTCTGCAGCTCCCCCACCTCCCCTTGCTCGCAGGGCTTGCCAGTGCCCTCCTTGACGATGCGCATCTCCACGCCCGGCAGGGGAACTCCCACTTGGCCTGGAACGCGCGCTCCGTCCACGGGGTTGGACAGCATGATGCCGGTCTCGGTCATCCCGTAACGTTCGACCACGCGGTGCCCCAGGCGCTCCTCGATTGCCTCGAAGACCTCGACCGGCAGGCGGTCCGAGCCGGATGTCAGCAGTCGCATGTGCCCCAAGTCGAGCTTGCCACCGCCCAGCGCCGCCAGCAGGCGGCGGTACATGGTTGGGACTGCCATGAACACGGTGCAGTCCTTCGCGCCAAGGTCGCGCAGCGCCGTGCTCGCTTCGAACGATGGACGCACGACGGCGCTCGCGCCCGCGTGCAGCGCGCCGTGCAAGGCCACCAACAAGCCGTGCACGTGAAACATCGGCAGCACGTGCAGCAGAACGTCGTCCGCGGACCATTGCCAGGCCTCGCCCAGCATGTCGATGTTTGCTGTCAAGCTGCCATGCGACATAAGCGCGCCCTTGGGGCGTCCCGTCGTTCCGCTTGTGTAGAGCATCAGTGCAGGAGACTTATAAGAAAGCGTAACTTTATCAAACGGAGTGGTTGCGGACGGCAGAGACCCTTGAAAGGTATCTTGATCTACGGCCACGATACGAGTGGGCGAATCGACTGCAAGCGCGCCGGGGCCCGCCTGTCCGGGGTGCCGCTGCGGCGTGACCAGCACTCTTGCCTGCGAGTCCTCCAGCAGGTACTCCAGTTCGGGGGCCGAATAGGCTGGATTGAGCGGTATGGACACGGCGCCCATGCTGCATGCCGCAAGGTGCAACTCGATCGCGGCCAAGCTCTTCGGCAAGCAGACGGCCACGCGGTCCCCCGGGGCGGCGCCCTGCTCAGCCAGCCAGGCGGCGGTCGCCATGACGCGGTGCCACAGCGCGTCGTAGCTGATTCTCTCCGCGCCGCCCTCGCTGCGAAACTCTATCGCCGTCTTCGGGCCGTGCTTCAGGCAGTTGCGACGCAAGCGCTCAAGGAATAGCATTCGTGCAGGCCTCTGCCGGTCGTGATTTGGCCAGCGCGCTGGCCCCGTATCTCCCCACCAAGCAGCCCGTCGTTACGGCTTGGCCCAGTAGAGAAAGCCGTCCTCGGCTCCAACTAAGAGTTCCCTCCTACCGTCGCCGTTCCAGTCGACGGTGGTCGGGCTCGACGTGTGCCCGGCCAGCTTGGTCTCGGAGAGCGGTCCCATGTCGACTAAGCGGGTCTTGCCATAGTCGGTTTCCAAGTTACGCATCCAACTCGCGCTCGTGCTGTTCACGATGATGTCCAGCTTGCCGTCTTCGTCCCAGTCCACCACGTCGATCTTGCGGCGTCCGCTCTTGCCGGCCCAGTCGGAGTTCAACCTGAGGGGGCCCGGCTGGTTGTTCACGGCCCGGTGCTGCCGGTCGTAGTCGGACGCCGGCTGGGATTCGAAGATCCGCTGGCCGGCCAGCAGTACGGCGTGGCCGTCATGGAGGACGCGGCGAAACCATGCCAGATAGCCCTCGTGATCGAGCATCACGAGATCCATCAGTCCATCCGCGTTCCAGTCGACCGGAACGGGCCGCGTGCGCCACTGGCTGACGAGCTCGCGCTCGCCCGGATTCCACCAGTTCCAAGCTGGCTTGGGCGGCGTGGCCTGCCAGTCCACTCGCACGGGGCGCCCGCCTTCAAAGCGAGGGCTGTGCGGGCTGCCGACGTTGCGGTACCAGACGACGCGGCCCCAAATCGAGTTCGCCACAATGTCCAACAGCCCGTCTCCGTCCCAGTCGGCGACACCGATCGTCGTGTAGCCCCACTTTGCCTCGCAGGGGCCTTGGATGGACCCGTTCGGTCCGGCTTGAATGCGAATGGTCATTCCGGCGGCCCGTAGCAGTGCCGGTTCTGCGAAGCGCGGCGGGTAGCCCCCCAAGTTCTCAATCCAGCCGATATAGCCTGCGGTGTTGCCAGCGACGATGTCCTCGTCACCATCGGAATCGATATCCACCCCTTGCGGCGTGACCAGCGCGCCGAACTTGACGAACTCGGCGCGTTGGCGAAAATACCGCGGCTGGGCGAACACCGGCATGCCCGCCTCGAGCCGGCCGGTGTGCTCGACAAATGCGACCCGGCCATCCTCGTCCCCCACGATCAAGTCGACATCGCCGTCACGATCCCAGTCCACCGAGGTCGGCGTGATCATCTGCAGGTCCATCGCGAGCGGTTCGTCTCCGCTGCGCAGGCGGCGGCCCTTGGCCAACCGCGGCTGTTCCCGCGTGCCGACGTTTTCGAAGTAGGTAAATCCGTCCAGGAATTCCCCGCAGAGCAAGTCGAGGTCGCCGTCGGAGTCGAAGTCCGCCAGGTTGGGGCTCGGCATGCCGAATACATCGACGTCGAGCCCTGCGGCTGTGAGCCGGCGAGGATCGCTGAACGTGCCGTCCGCTTCGCGCAGGGCGAGGTAGACGTAGCCGTGCAGCGGGCCGTTGGTCCACGTGCCGGAGCGGTCGAACGCGTCGTCCCAGCCGTAGTCGCCCCAGTCGCCCACTCCAATGATGAGGTCGAGGTCCCCGTCTCCCTCCCAGTCGGCCAGCTTCCACTGCTTCGCCCGCAGCCTGCCGCTGGAAGCGTAGACTCGCTCCGTGTGGACATCCAGTCCTACGGGTTTGGAGTAGGCGTCTTCGTGGAAAGTCGCGTGCATTTCGCCCGGAGTGGTGATCAGAGCGGGATGGCCGGAGTTGTGGGAGACCTGCGCATTGGTACGGTATTCGCCGATGCGCACGCCCGGCAGAAATATCGGCATCGCTGGATTGCTTCCCGGCGGGGCTGGATTCTCGAAGAAGTACGTCCCCTCATAGGGCAAGCCGCCGCTCGAGACGACTAGGTCTAGGTCGCCGTCCTGGTCGTAGTCCAGAGGGAGCGGCCAGGCCCACAGTCCGACTCCGAGATCCACCTCGAGGCTCGGGTCGTTGTAGCGAACACGTTCGAGCTCCGTTGCCGAGAGTTGCCCGAGCAGCACGAAGACCAAGAAGCCACAAGTCGAACGCATCCCGCTACTGTGACACTATGCGCGCGACGGCGCAAGCCGCGCCAGCAGTCGCCTGTCGAACAGGAGATAGCGCCACCACGCGGTACCTGCTTGCTCTGCTGCACTGTCAGGAAGAGACTTGCCCCCGCGGCTCGAGATTGCATATAATCGCCGAAAACTGCGCTGAAAGCGAGAGATCTCCTCTTCGTCGTCACCTGATCTCGACTGGGAGGCAATGCACGGTCGTGTTCAATAATCCATTCGATTCATTTCACAGTACTGTTGCGGAAGCCAAGGAGGAGCGTGAACAACTCGACCGGCTATTGACAGTCTCCACACCGCGTGAGCGTCAGCTTGTCGCGGTCATCGCGCTGTTGCTGTTCATCCTTGCGGCATGGCTCTTCTTCGGCAATGTAGGCCGTAGCCTTGCGGTAGACGGCGTACTGATCGAGTCTGGCGAGGACTTGCTTGGGGCCAACCAGACTGTGCAAGCGCTCATTTGGGTTGAGAACGAGGCAGCGCCGCATTTTAGAGCCGGGTTGCCAGCAGTCATAGAGTTAGACATCGCCGATGGAGAAGCGGACACACTAGACGGGGAGATTAGGACGATTTCGGCGCTGCCCTCACCTGCGGAAGTGGCTGCGTTTGAGGCAGCGGCACCAGTGTCCGTGCATCGCGTAACTATCGCGATCGACTCAAGCCACGATCTGTCCCCGCTTGCAGGAACCGAATGCAAGATTATCATTGAAATTTCTGAAGATCCCCCGGCTGCAATCTTTGATCCGAGGCAATCGTAAGATGCCAATCCACGCTTCTAGAAATTCTAGAAATACCGCCGAACCAGACCCAATAAAACGAAAGATAGCCACGCCAGTACTGTTGCAGATGCACGCATCAGAGTGTGGCGCCGCCTGTTTGGGCAGTGTGCTTGGCTACTTCGGGCGGTGGGTGCCGCTCACCGAGTTGCGCGAGAAATGCGAGGTGAGCCGAGACGGAAGCAGTGCGGCGAGCATCGTGCGCGCTTCCAGACACTACGGCCTCGAATGCAATGGACTCAGCATACGTGCCGGTCAACTAAGGAGGCTGGAGTTGCCACTGATCTTGTTTTGGCAGTTCAGCCATTTCGTTGTTCTTGAAGGCTTCGATGCCAACAGTTTCTATCTCAATGATCCGTCTACAGGGAGACGCAAGATTTCCACTGAGGAGTTCAACCAAGGATATAGTGGAATTGCGTTGCGGTTCAAGCGCGGACCCAACTTTACTCTAGGAGGAGAGCAGTCCGGATTTCTCGGGAAATTGCGAGCTTTATTTGCCGGATCATGGAGTATACTTTCTGGGGTAATTGCTTGCGGATTTATGTTGACTCTGTTAGCCCTCATTGTTCCTATCTCTCTCAGCATATTTGTGGACGACGTTCTGGAAAATCATGGAGCTTGGGACAGATTGGTGGTGGCCTTGATTGGCGGCGGCGTCTTGACATACATCCTGTCATTGCTCAAGCACCGGTTCCTGAAGCGGCTGTCAATCCGGATTTCGGTGATCGGTCGAAGTCGGGGCTTGTCGCGGCTTCTGCGATTTCCGGTGGAGTTTTTTCAACACAGGCTGGTGGGCGATTTGACCGATCGGGTTTCCTCGATGGACCGGATCGCGAAGAAGCTGACGGACGAGTTCATCGTGCTCATTGTCGACATAGCGATGAGTGCGGTGTTGCTCATCGCGATGTTGACATACGATGTCCTGCTCGCGCTGATTGTGGTGCTCCTGGGCGTGCTGCACGGGATGCTGGCCCACTTTCTCAACGCGGCCCGGGCTGTTCGAAGCCAGGCGATGAGGCGCGAGCAGGGGTTGCTGATTGGCGTCGGCATGCAGATGCTCAGTCATGCGGACAACCTGCGCATGACGGGGGCCGATGACCGATTTTTCTCGCGCTGGAGCGGTCAGCAGGCCCGCGAGCTGCAGGCGCGCCAGCTCTATTCCGAACTGGGCTCCGTCAACACCGCACTTCCGGGCCTGGTCGCCGGACTCCGCAGCGCGGCGGTCCTTGGTGTCGGAGGGGGGCTGGTGATGACCGGAGAAATGACCCTAGGGACGCTGGCTGGCTTCTATATCTTGGCTGAGATGTTCTTGGCTCCTATCGGGCGCTTCCTAGAGTTCGCCGACAAGCGCCAGGAGCTTGCGACCGATTTGCAACGACTCGACGACATCTCCAAGACCGCCGAAGACCCCGTCTTCAGCCGCCGGGGTACCGAATCGGGGTCAATTTCGACATTCAACGGCCGACTCCAGCTTGCGGGCTAGCTCGAACTGCGAGACGTCACCTTCGGCTTCAATAAGAGCCGGCCAGCTTTGCTGAAGGACTTCAGCCTCGTGATCAAGCCAGGGCAGCGAGTTGCCGTGGTCGGCCCCAGCGGATCCGGCAAGTCGACCTTGGCGCGTCTGGCTGCGGGCGTCTATCGGCCTTGGTCGGGTGAGATTCTGTTTGATGGCCATTTGCGTGACGAGATTCCCGAGGGAGTGCTGCGGCAGTCCGTTTCCATGGTGGATCAGGAATGCGTACTCTTCTCTGCGTCCCTGCGCGACAACATCACCTTGTGGAATCCAGCGGTTCCGGACGAAGCCATCTTCGCCGCGACACGAGATGCGCGCATCCATGACGAAATCCTGGTCAGGCCGAACGGATATTCGACCGTCGTCGAGGAGGGCGGCGTGAATTTCAGCGGCGGGCAGCGGCAGCGACTCGAAATCGCCCGCGCTCTGGTGGGCAACCCGACGGTGCTGATCCTGGACGAGGCAACCAGCGCTCTGGATGCCGCGACAGAGGAAGATGTCGACGACGCCCTGCGGCGCCGGGGTGTTACCTGCCTGATCGTGGCCCACCGGCTAAGCACCGTGCGGGACTGCGACGAGATCATCGTGCTGGACAAGGGCGTCGAAGTGCAGCGCGGCACGCACGAGGAATTGATTGCGGATCGGGACGGCACGTACTACAAGCTGGTCAGGGCAGGCTGATGCGGGAAACAAGTCCGGGGTACACATCACTTGCCGAGCTCGCGGCTCGCTCGGGTGCTTCCGTGCCCTGCGCCGGCAACCTGCCGCTGAAACTCGACGACCTGGATAGCGTCTGGTTCATCGAACGGGGTGCCGTCAACCTTTTCCTGATCGAACTCAAGGACGGGGTGGAGCAGGCGACCCCGCAGCATTTGCTGAGCCTCGAGTCGGGCTGGTTGCTGCCGGGTGTCGCACCGGACGAGCGAGGCAATGACGAAGACACGACCCTCAGCCTGATTGCCAAGGGATCGCCAGGAACCCTTCTCAAACGTCTGCCGGCATCCTCCCTGTCCGACGTTTCTCCGGCAGAGCTTGCAGAACAGACCGATACTTGGCTGACCGCTATTGCTGACTCACTTGCGCGCTTCGTGAGCCGGCCTCCGAGGCCGACTGCGCTGGCCGAGCCCGGCCTGACTCAGACCTTGTCCCCTTGCACGCTATCCGTGCGGCGTGGCGTGGTATGGGTGTCCGAGCCGCCGCTCGGCGCGAGCCTATTCATGGGCATCGCTGACCCAGCAGAACATGCCGGTGCGAGCGGCCCGCACGAAGCCTTGATACCGCTGACGCGAACAAGCTGGCTGACATTGTTCGACGAAGTGACGATCTCAGGCAAGTCAAGTGAAACGCTGGCACAGCAAGGCACTCTGCTGCCGGCGCTCGCATCCTTTCACTCGATTGCTTTCTATTTGGAACGCCTTAACCGCCGACTGGCAGTGGTCGATGATGCGAATCTCGAACGAGCGCGGACAACGAGCCGCCGCATGGCGGAAAAAGCCGCGCGGCAGAGGCTGTTCAACATTTATGACCTGCCGATCGACCGGCACGCCAACGTCGAGGACACGGCTCTGGCGGACGCCCTCCAAGTCATTGGTCGCCATGAAGGAATCGATTTCAAGATTCCAGTGCGCCCGAGCCCTTCTGACTCCCCAGTCGGCCTCGTTGACGTTCTCGATGCGTCCGGGGTACGCGCCCGGCGCGTGCGATTCACATCCGAGCGGAAATGGTGGCGCGGCGACAGCAATGCGATGCTGGCATTCCGCGCCGAGGACGGCCATCCCGTAGCGCTACTTCCGGGAATGTTCGGAAGCTACCGGGAAATCGACCCGGTCAGCAAGCGCCGCGTCCGCATCACGGCCCGCCGTGCCGGTGCGCTTGGGGAGAAGGCTTGGGTGTTCTATCGCCCGTTGCCGTCGGGGACTGTGAAGCCGGCAGACCTTCTGAGGATCGCCCTGCGGGGATCGGCCGCAGAATTGGCGCGGCTGGTGATTGCCGGGCTTCCCGGCGGTCTGATCAAGCTGCTGCCGGCACTCGCGCTTGGATTCGTCGCGAACCAAGTGATGGCCGGTGAAACCTCTGGGGCGCTATATGCCATGGCGGTGGCATTGGCGGGGTTTGGCCTGCTCGGGGCACTGCTGCACGTCTTTCAAAGCACAGCGATGATGCGGCTTGAGGGGCGCTCGGCGTCTCGGGTCGAGGCTGCCTTCTGGGACCGCCTCATGCGTCTTCCGCCAAGCATTCTGCACCGACATCCATCCGGAGATCTGGCGATGTCGGGAATGACCTTCCAGAATCTTCGCGATGGCTTGCACGGAGTCGTCGCCGATAGCCTGCTGTCGATCATCTTCCTGCTTCCGGCTCTCGGCCTCATCTTCTTCTACGATGCCACCCTCGGAACTGTCGCACTCGTCTTCAGCTTGGCTTCTCTGCTAATCACCGTCGTCCTTGGGCTGCGCCAGATTCCACCGTATGCGCGAATGCTCGGCGCAGCGCGTCGTGTCGCCGGTCGGCTCTTCCAGATCGTGGGGGGTATCGGCAAGCTGCGCGTGGAAAACGCGGAAGGGTCGGCTTTCGCTATCTGGGCACGGGATTATCGCGAGCAGAAACGCGCGGAATTTGAACTGGGCGCACTGGAGGGACATTTGCGGGCATTCGGTGCCGCGCTCCCCTTTGTTGCTGGCGGGGTATTGCTTTTTGCAACGGTCGAGATCGGCACGGGGAACGTCCCGGTCGGCGATTTTCTCGTCGTTTACACCGTCTTCATCGCTTTCCAGTCCGCCATCGCGCGGCTCGGCGAGTCCTTCGGCACCGTTGCCGCCATGCTGCCGGCCTTCGATCAGATGCGTCCGCTGCTCGCTGCAGTTCCTGAGAGCGATGTCGAAGGACAGCCAGTCGAGTATCTGGGTGGCGAACTCCTGTTCGACCGTATTTCCTTCCGCTACGATCCGGATGGCCCGCTGATTCTCGACGATGTCACGATTCGCGCCCGCCCGGGCGAGTTCGTCGCGATTGCCGGTGAGTCTGGTGCTGGCAAGAGCACGCTGTTCCGGCTTGCGCTTGGAATCGACCGGCCGACCGCCGGCGCGGTGTATTACGACGGCCGCGACTTGAGACATCTGAACCTGAGACAGGTGCGCAGGAAGATTGGCGCCGTGCCTCAATCGGTCGGACTGCATCCTCTGGATCTCTGGGACAATCTGGTCGGTCACCGCGATGAAGTGGCGAACGAGGAAGTATGGAAGGCGGTCCAGATCGCCGAGGTTGAAAGCGAAATCAAGAGCATGCCGATGGGCATGATGACTATGGTCGGCACCAGCGGGGCTGTCCTGTCAGGCGGCGAGAGTCAGCGCGTGACGATCGCCCGCTCGGTGATCGGTAGCCCGCGAATCATGCTGTTCGACGAGGCAACCAATTGGCTCGACAACGAGAGCCAGGCCAAAGTGATGCGGAACCTCACTGCCCTCACCTCCACCCGGATCGTGATCGCGCACCGCCTGTCCACTCTGGAACAGGCTGATCACATCTATGTGTTGCAGGCCGGAAGAGTGGTGCAAAGCGGCTCGTTCAGCGACCTGATGGAGGTCGACGGGGTGTTCAAGGAACTGGTCAAGAGGCAGATCGCCTGATCCGAATGGGCGAACCGCCTGGGAGCTGTCGTTCCATTGGTGGGCGAGGATCGGATGGCCGGCTATAGGATTTCATCCCGCCCTGCCCAAGATCGGAGTCGTGACAGCATCTCCCGCTCCTGCTCCCCGGGGCGGCCTTGGAGTAGTTTGGGGCTGTGATGATCCGAGTGCTCGAATCAGCTTGGCTGTCGAGGATTCGCCCTCGACAAAGGCCCGGGGACGAGGAAGACATCAATGAAGGAACCTATCGGCGCAGAAGATTTTCTGGTATCAAGAGCTGGCGAGGACGATGACTTTCGCGAACTTCTTCTCGAGAAACCTAGCGAAGCATTCGAGAAGGAATTCGGCGTGACGCTGCCCGAAGGCCACGAGATTCACGTACACGAAGAGACCTATTCCTCGACGCACGTGGTGCTACCGCCACGTAGGAAACTCAGTGACGCCGAACGGAGCGCGGCGAAAGCCGGAGCAGCATCGCTCGATTTTCTTCGCAAGACACTCTACGACCCCGCGCCGCCGGCCCGGCCCGCCCGGGGAGCGACGGGAGCCCGAACCATCGCTGCCGTCTCTGGGACGCTTGCGAGAGCGGGTAGAGACAGCATCCGCCGCGGTCTCGCATTCTTGGAATCCACGATCGACAAGAACGGGGCTTGGCAGTGCATCCGTTTCAACACGGCTGATCCGGATATTCCACGGCATTTCGAAAGGCCTCCTTTCGTTTCAGCCCTGTGCGTGCTTGCCTTGGAGAGTTGCAATGAAGCGCGGGCCAAGGCCATGTGCACCGCTACCAAGAGGTACCTTGCCGACACCATTGAATATCCCGGCTTTTGGCGCTATTACAGCCATCTTCCCCAGGATCTTGACAGCACTGCGCTGTGTTCATTGGTCGGCGGGAATCATCCTTGGATTCTTCTCGGACGAAACGTTCCAAGAATATTGAAGAATCGCGACGAAAACGGCTGTTTCTCAACTTGGGTCCTAGAAGACGATGAGCCCAACGTTGTGTCAAGATTTCGCCTCGAATCTGACCCAGTTGTCAATGCGAATGTGATTGCCTACTTAGGCGACCATCCGGAAACGAAAGATGCCCAACGATGGTTGGAAGACTTGATCGCCGAAGACCGCCTCGACGGCTCGTCCAAGTGGTATCCGGATACGGTCGCGATCTACTATGCGATCGCTCGCGCCGTGGTTCGTGTGCAGCCTGCTCTCGATCAACTCCGCCCGATACTTGCGGACCGCATCCGAGGTCTGTGCGACAACAACGGAGGATTCGGCAACGTCCTTCAGGCCGCGCAGGCGGCATCGGCGCTTTACAGCGTCGGAAGCCTTGAGAGCGTCGATGCGAAGCACCAGGTCGAGGCGTTCATAGATTCGCAACGCGAGGACGGTAGCTGGCCGGAGCTTCTCGCGTTTGGTGACCAATTCTTGAAGTGGGGCGCGGTGGGGAGGATCGGGCACGGATCGGAAGCAGTGACCTCGGCATTTTGTATCGAAGCTCTGGAACGTCTTGTCGAAACCATAAGGGATTGAAGGACTTGCAGGTTGGGTCATCCGGTGGTAACATGAACGTCAATGCTAGGGAGCGATAGTCCATTAGGGGGACTGCTATGCCGCAAGCTACAGCTATAGGTGGTGGCTTGGGCTCGAACAGGGCTGCCTCCACCCAGGAAATCGAACCTACGATCCGTAACGCCATCCCGCACTATCTGCCACTAGGGATCTTTCCATTGATTCTTCTCGCCGCAGCCTATGGCGGCTGGTGGTTGTTGCCGGCATTCCTCTTCATGAGCGTCGCGGGGCCGCTTGACCGGGCGCTGGGCCTCGACGGCCGCAATATGGACCCGGAGAAGACGTCAGAGCGCCACTTGTTCTGGCACAATCTGCCCGTCTGGGGGTGGGCGTTTCTGTGGCCGCCGACACTCATCTTCGGCATGTGGCAGATCCTTGTCGCGAATCCGTTCTCAATCTGGGAAGACGTGCTCCTAGCAATCATCTTGACCATGGAAGCACAGGCTGTGTTTGTAGTCGGTCACGAACTCATTCACCGGCGTTTTGCTTGGGAAAGGCGGCTCGGGGAGTTTCTCCTTGCTTGTGCTTCCTATCCGCAATATGCCACGGAGCATGTCTATATCCACCACGCGAAGGTTGGCACGCCGCATGACGTGGGATCCGCTCCAAAGGGCGAAAGTTTCTGGAGGTATTTCCCCAAGGAGGTTGTAAGCAACCTCACCAATTCTTGGGAGGTTGCCCGCGAACGCCTTGCGCGGCGCCAGCGATCTATGTGGCACTACAGCAATCCGTTTTGGCGCTACGCAGCGGCTGTTGCGTTCTGGTACGGGCTAGTCTTCTGGATGAGCGGGATCTGGGCCGTTCTGGTCTTTGCCTCTCTCGGATTGAGCTGCGTCTTTTCGATGAAGATCAGCAACTATTTTCAACACTACGGTTTGCGACGGGTCCGTCTGCCGAACGGTCGTTGGGAAAAGGTGCTGCCACGCCACTCGTGGAGTGCCGATTGGAAGTTCAGCAACTGGATGTTCTTCAACATGCAGCGGCATGCAGATCATCATGCGATGGCATCCCGCCACTATCCGCTCCTCCAAGCTCGTGGCCCGGACGAATCGCCGGAGCTGCCGGGAACCTACGCCGACATGATGAACATCGTGCTGCGGCCGAAGCGCTGGTTCGCAAGGATGGACCCGCTGGTAGATCAATGGCGAATGCACTTCTATCCAGAAATCGAGGACTGGAGCGCCTACGACAGCCCGGCCTCCGCAGCGCGACCTGATGCCTTCGAGGCGATTGTCGAGATTTTCGGCACCGCCCCGCGGCTCGCCAAGTCGATCGAGCGCAACTCGGAGCTGCTCGACAACTTGCAGGACCGCGAATTCACGGATCTGGACCTGCCGAGCGGATTCGGGCCGGATCAGCAATCCGAAGCGATTGCGCGGCGTGGGCTGACGAGACTCTACTGGACGCGCGAAATGGGCGTTCAGGAAATGAAGGACATGATTGCCGAATTGCCGACAGCTGATGCGAAGGAATCGGCTGAAATCGTCCGAAACTGGTCGAACGACAAGGCATTTCAGATCGGCATGCATGTCGTGCGCGGCAACCTGTCGCCTGCTGAGGCGAAGATTGCGCTGTCCAATCTTGCGGAAGCGTCGGTTGCGACCGTGCTTGGCGCGGTCGTCGCGGATGTTCTCGAACGGGTTGGGCCGCAGCGCGCGGGTGGAGTCGCCGCCATATTCTTGGGCGACCTCGCCAGCCGGGAAGTCTATCCCGGCGTGGCAGTCGAGACGCTGTTCGTCCATGATGGCTGGCGCTCTGGCGACCACGAGCGCCTGCGCCGGCGTTTTCGAAAGGCCCTGACCGACTTGGCAGAGGACAGCCTGTTGTTCTCGCCGGTTCGGCCCGGCTCGCGTTCCCTTCTCGTGCTGCCGCTCTCGGAACTGGCGGAGCATTGCAGGAATGTCGCTCCCGGAGGAATCCCCGCGCTTACGCGGGCACGTTGCGTGTTCGAGTCCGGCGGTTCTGAAATCGGCCTGCACTTCGACCGAGCGCGGAGCGAAGCCCTTGCCGAGTACGCCGCGAACGAGTCCCTGATCGCCCAGTTGCGCGAGGCGCCGGAAGGTCGGGCCGAGCCTGGCGTGTCTAGCTACGCTCGTGTGCGCGGCGGGCTGGATGATGTCGAGAGGGCCGCGCGGTTCCTGCAGTTAACAGGTTTCGCAGCGGGCCTTGACGATCCGGCTCCGACTGCCGCAGCGGTGTTCAGTGCCGCCGGCGCCGAGCCGCTGTCGCAAGCCGCCAACGCTTGGCGAGATTTGCAGGGCATCACGCGCCTCATTGGGGAGGAAGGGTTCGACGTGACCGCGGCAGGCCCTAAGGTCAAGTCTCTGGTTGCGAACGCTTGCGGGCACGAGGATCTTGATGCGTTGAATTCGGCGGTCGCCGGAACCGCGGCCCGCGCCGGGGAGCAGATCGATACGCTTCTCTCGCGGGTGTGAGCTTGTCGGCTGACCCGGCGCGCAAATCCCAGATGCCAGCGCAGACGGACATCAATCCCAGGCATGGGATTCTGACCAGAACGACTCCGTTGGACCAGGGCCTCGTCGAGCTTCCCGCGCTGGCCCCGCACCTGCGATTTCGCCATATCGGCGAACAGCAAATGCTGCTGGTTTCCGAGTCGTTCAATACCTTGCTGCACGGCAAGCTGTATCGCAGTCTGCTGCCGTTGCTCGATGGCCGGCACCCCCAGCAAGAGACTGTCGCGGCCCTTGAGGGCACACATGCCGCAGCCGATGTTCGTGCGGCGATTGTTGCGCTCTCGGCCAAAGGCTATGTCGTCTCTGCCGATCATGGCATGGACCGATGCCGGGCGGCCTACTGGTCGTCGCTTGGTGCATCGCCGCGCTGGGTCGAGCAGCGACTGGCGGAATCGCGCATCAAGGTTGAGGGTGACGACGGCCGGCTAATCCGGCAGTTGGAAGATAGCGGCGCCAGCGTGGGGACTGTCGATCCCACGCTCACCGTCCTTGTCTGCGACGACTATCTCGCGTCACACCTGGCAGTGGTGAATCGGTGCCGCCTCGAGACGGGAGCGCCGTGGACACTGGTGCGACCCCGTGGCATGGAGGCGCTGTTCGGCCCCATATTTCATGCGGATAGACAAGGACCGTGCTGGGACTGCTTGGCTTACCGCCTGCGCAGCCATCAGGAAGTCCACAACTTCCTGCGCAACTTGGCCGGCGAGGAGGCTGCATTCAAGCCGTTCGCGGCTCAGCCCGCAGTGCTCGAAGCGCTGTACGGGCTGATCGCAGGGGAGATCGTCAAGTGGCTCGTGCTGGATGAGCTGGCCCCGATTCACAAACAGGCGATCGCGATGAATGTCGGCACACTCGAAAGCTCCCGGCACTCGGTAATGCGCCGGCCGCAGTGTCTGGCCTGTGGGGACGAAGCGTTGTACCGGCCGGATCGACCGCCAGCTGCGCTGAGCCTGAAGGCGAGCCCCAAGACGCACCGAAACAGCGGCGGGGCGCGCACCGTGGCGCCGGAAGTCACGTTGGCGAAATACCGCCACTTGGTGAGCCCGATCAGCGGTGTCGTGACTTGGTTGTCGCGGACGACCGCTGAGACCGATTCCTGGCTGCATGTCTATTGGGCCGGGAGCAATCTCGGCATGAGAAGTCGGACGTTGAGTTCGCTCAGGCGCAGCCTGCGCAGTAAGAGCGCGGGCAAGGGCAGCACACGAGAGCAATCCAGGGCCAGCGCCCTCTGCGAGGCGGTCGAGCGCCATTCGGGCGCTTGCTGTGGGGACGAGATCCGAGTCCGCAAGCGGTTTATCGACTTCGCCAGCGGAGAGGAAGCGATCCATCCAAACGACGCTCAGCTGTTCAGCGACGATCAGCTTGACGACGCGAAGAGCATCAACGCGAAGGGCCACCCGTATAACATCGTCCCGCAGCGTCTCGATCCCGATGCAGAGCTCGATTGGACACCTGTGTGGTCGCTTACGCAGCAGCGACATCGTTACCTTCCGACGTCGATGCTCTACAGCATGCCGGCCGAACAGCGTGGCCCTGCGGACCTGATCGCCGATTCCAACGGCTGCGCCGCGGGCAATACCTTGGAAGAAGCCATAGCGCAAGGCTTCTATGAACTGGCCGAGCGCGATGCGTTCGCCATCTGGTGGTACAACCGGCTGCGAGTTCCCGGCGTCGATCTTTCCGGCTTCAACGACGAGTACCTCGCGTCGGCCCCGGACTATTACGGTGGCTACGAGCGGGACCTGTGGATGCTCGACGTCACTTCCGATCTCGGCATCCCCACGTTCGTTGCGCTCTCGCGCAGACCGGGCGCCCAAACGGAGGACATCATTTACGGCGCCGGTGCCCACGCCGACCCAAACATAGCGGCCCTGCGCGCGATTTGCGAATTGAACCAGTGCCTTACCTGGCTGCCCCGTCCAGGGAGGCGCGACGGTCGGCCCATGATCGATGATCCGCTGGCGCTTTGGTGGTGGAAAACCGTTCGGCTCGCCGATTGTCCCTGGCTGGCGCCGGCGGAAGACGAGCCGCTCCGCAAGGCTTCAGAATACTCAGTGATCGAATCGACCGATACGCGCGAAGATGTGGAGAATTGCCGGGCACTCGTCGAAGCCAGGGGCATGGAATTCTTGGTGCTGGATCAGACCCGGCCGGACATAGGAATGCCAGTGGCTCGGGTCATCGTCCCGGGCATGCGCCATTTTTGGGCAAGATTCGCCCCCGGACGCCTGTACGACGTGCCTGTCAGCATGGGGCGTCGCGAGCAACCTTTGGCCGAGGCCGATCTGAATCCGGTGCCTGTAATTGCCTGAGGAGACTGTATGGACATTGACGAGGCAGTCGTACTCACCCAAGACCGTCTCGCGGAAGAGGGCGGCACCATGGGCGAATTGCTCGGGCACTTTCGAAACAGAGTCTCGCCCGTTCTCATTGGAGATACGGAGTGGGAGCGAATACTCGAATGCGCGAGGACGCTTCCGATCACGATGGGTGCCCTTCCATTCGGTTTCGAACTGCCGCTGCATGCACGCGAACCAGCTGCGGACTTTGGCGCGTCTCTGGCGAGCGGAACTAGAACGGCGGCTTTCTTCCGAAAGCGGGCTCGGACCGACAACACGGATCAGACCGCAAGGGCGATCGTGCGGCTGTTCAGCCAAATGGACGCCGAGCACTCGCCTCTCCGTGACATTGTCGGCCGCAAGCTGATGTTGGAATATGACATCGGCTCGGCGCGGGACGGCGGATGTTCGCTGCCGGGAATGTTCCTTCGGCCCGGCGAACGACCGATCGTCGGAGCCGGCGGTCAGGTCAACGATGTAGGTGTGGTGGTTGACGCGCTCGCTTCTTGCTTGGGGTGGGAGACGAATGGCGCCCAGCGGGAGATCGTCGAACGCGTTTACCTGGCACAGCCGGGAGACACGCGCATGGATTCGTTCGGTGTGTTCCCGTCTCGTTCGCGGGCGGTCCGCTTGGCGATCATGGGCTTCAAGTCGCAGCAGGAATTGTGTTCCTATCTCAAGAGCGCGGGTTGGCCGGGTCAGATCTCGGCCGTCGAATCAGTGCTTGCACGCTTCCAGGAGCGCGTCAGCATTGTCAGGACCGGGGCGAATATCGACGTCCAGGAAGGGGGGCTCGGCCCGACGCTCGGCCTCACGGTTATCGTCAAGCAGAGATTTACGAAAGACTCACGGTACTGGCTCGATGGCCTGACGGATTGGGACCCGTTTCTGGAAGCGCTGAGCCACGAGGATCATGTAGTTCCGGAGAAGCTAGCGGCGCTTGCCGGCTGGGTCTCGAAACCGACCACGCTCTTCGGGAAGTCCGGGCGCTATGTGCTGCTACGAGGCATTCACCACATCAAGCTGGTCATCTCGGAAAATCGGCTGCGGAAAGCGAAAGCCTACGTGTTCATGGTGCTTTCCGGAGCGGTCGCCCTCTAATGTCGGACTCACGCGGAGGTGCTGTGCCCACTCGCCGCCGACCGTTTTCCGGGTGCATCTGTCACAGCGCCCGCGGATTGCAGCGCGCCTCGACGCGCTTTCGCGAGCTGCTTCTCGCACGTGTGTGGGTTGGTCGGGTCTCGGTGCCGGCTGGCAGTCCGTCGACGACGCCATGGCCGCGAGCTTCTGCAAGACTCTGAAGCTCGAAGAGCGCGCTGGAAGACGTTCGAGGGGGTCCGCAACGCCCGCAGGTTGCGCCCTGCGCCAGGACATTCGAGCCCCGTGCAGTGCAAGAATCAACACACACGGCTCCATGCCAAGATCGCTGCCTAAGCAGGATGGGTGGCTAATGGCCCAGACCCTGGGATATCTGGGCATAACTGGTGAGGGGGACCCCGCACATACGATTCCAGTCCGCCTTGCCGATAACCGGCTGGCTGATCAGTTCGATCATTTCGTCAAACTTGCGGAGCGCGTCGCAGCCCACCAGTTCGGGATCCGCCGCCTTGCGGAACTTTGTCCAGGCGCGGTCGCGAGCGTAACGCCAGAACTCGCTGTCGTACGTGGAGCCACAGGCATAGTGCCAACCGACGAACAGGCCGTAGCAGAGGATGTTATTGATCAGAAATCGATTGACCAACGGAGAGTCGCGCTCAAGGTGCTCCACCGAACGGTTGAGGCGCAAGTGGAGAACCATCCCAATCTGTAGCTGGGCTGAAACGATCGCCGTTGCTTCCAGGGGCTCCATGAAGGCTGCCGCGTTTCCGATCCGGGCCACCGCGCCATCATAGATCTGACGGTGCACGAAGTTGGGAAACGGAATCACGGCGCGTTGTTCGCATTCTGAGACGCCGTCGGCCTCTAGGAACGCGTCAAAGTCCGATTCCACTTCGCCAAGGCTGGATACATCGCGGTTGAAGATGTACCCGTAGGAAGTGTGTGCTGTGAGCGGAATGACGAATATCCAGCCGTGTGGACGCGCCACCGCCCGGGTATAGGTGGGTTTCAGAACCGGGCCGTCCTGCTCTTCGTTGATGATCGGCGGACAGCGGCGGATAACGGACGTATTGGTCGGGATGAAAGAAATGTCGATGTGCTGGTCGGGATCGAGTTTTCGGGGAAACCCGCGGGCGTCGAAGACTAGGTCGTAGCGTTCCGGCGCTAGGCCCTAGAATTCCACTTGCGCGCCACCCTCCACCCTGGTGATATTGAGTACCCTCGCGTCGATATGCCGCGCGCGCGTGCTTTCCTGCAACAGTTCTGCCATCAAGTCGGCGGATAGGTGGTAGGCGTAGGACACCTGTTGCGGCGTGAAGTAGTGGGTGAAGTGTCGGTTGCACCGACCCCATCCCTCGAATGCAACACCGTACTTGCGAGTCCCATCCAAGCGCTGTTGGACGGCTTCATGGGGAAGGCCTGTCAGTTGTTGCAAATGCTCGACCAAGCTCGGCCAACTGCCCTCGCCCACTCCGATGACCGGGATGCGCGAGTCATAGATGTGGTGTAACTCGTGGTCGCTGTCCGGGTGAAGCCGCGCTACGCTGGCGGCCGCCAAGGAGCCTGCGGTCCCTCGCCCGACAACCGCGATCTTCCGTAGAGACTTGCTGCCCGGCAGTATCACAGCACATGACTTCGACAGATGTCAGTCGATTACCGCTTGTTGGGCTAGTCCGATGTGCTGTGTGCACGACAAGCTGCCACAATCTTAGCATCGTCACCTGCTCTCAGGGCCCGCCCCCCTCGCGCTAGCAAGCTCGCCCGGTCTGGCCGGCAACCAATTGACTCAAAGGACGATACCGGTGTCTGGCCACGGTGTTAACCGGAGGTCAAATCTTGCGGTCCCACGCTCGGCCTGCGCGCAATTCTCAGCGCATTGACCGACGATAGGACAAGTGGCGTCTCAGTTCTGGGATCAGTGCACCATCACGACGGCGGAGGCCCGTGGGATGCCTGCCACGAGCTCGGAAACCTGGGCACCGTTCAACGCCAGCAAGCCCAAGCCTGCCGGGGATCCGAACCGTGCCCGGCGAGTGTGTTCCGAGCCGGCGCTGAAAGCGCTATAGGCTCCGGGCCGGGACAAGGAGATCGCGAGTTCCCCCTGCGGCGACGGGTCGCCATCTTAGGGAGCCGAGGCCCGGGCGTGAGTCACGCTTCGACCGTTCTTGGGCAGCGCCGCCCCGATTGACTCCCCGCTGGGGTTGTCCTCCCGGTGACGTTCGACGTCCTAAACAACCGGACGTCAGTTACACATCCTCAACTGGCAGCAAATCACGACCAATTCCAGATCGGCGCACATTGTGAAAATGCTGCAATGCCCCCTCATTTCTCCCAAGAAATATCTCTGATTGAATCCCTATATCAGCGTTCAATTGAACATCCTCTCCCATTACGTAGTCCTCTTTTGCGACGGCATCCCTGAATGCTCTAAGCCTGTCCTCGTACGACATCCCATGGGTTTCGAAATGTTGTTGTACGTTGGGGTGAATGTACCAAGTATGGATCGTTCTGGATTTCGTAGGTGAGTCCTCGAGAGGGAAAATACGTACGACGTCTACGCCAAACGTGTCCACCAACATTAAGACGTTTGGGTAGAAGAAATACGTAGTTTCTGTTATCTGCCTGTAAGGCCAAATGCCCATGTTCGGCATGAACAATCGCATCAGCTTGAATTTCTGATTCGCGACGACCATGCGAAGGTTATTGTTGAAAGTGTCGATCACCTGCAAGTTTCCCAGCGCTTCTTTGGCCGCTGTTTTGGCATGGAGGATGTTTAGATGATAGATCTCGCCGTATGAATCGATTGCCAATTTCCAGTTCATCCGCGCATCGATGACTTGCGTCCCGGCAATCGGATGTTCTGATATGTTCCAATGAGCCAAGTCGTCTTGGAGTCCACCTAGACACTCGTGCTCATCGATAGGATCGCCTTGAGTGGGTCGTACCCACAAAGTCCCATGAATCTCCGCAGAGGGTAATGTGATGAGCGGTAGATCCTCATTGGACAAGTTCCCGAAGTGGCCATCTTTGTAGACACTCAAAAGACTGCCATCGACTCCATATGTCCAAGCGTGAAAAGGACAAGTAAATCGCGTCTTTGAGCCGCGTCCTTCGAGGACGACTTTACTCCCTCGATGTCTACAGACGTTTGCGTACGCTCTGAAAGCGCCTTCACCGTCTCGAACCATCAATATCGGGATACCTGTTGCGTTGTCTGACCAATATGTATTGGGTCCGGGCAGGTCGGAGGAAAGCCCCATAAACAAAGGTGTGTTTCGAAAAAACACATCCTGCTCTTGCGCAAGGAGCTTTGGGCATGTGAAATCCGACATCGGTACACGCATGATGCCGCCAGCATCAGCAGTCGTACCGTTAGCGATGTGCTCGGCAAGAGTGTTCAAGACGCGAAGTCGCTCAGACTTATCCATGAAATCCAAATTCCCTGAAGTCCGAAATGGCTATCGAAGTCCGTTCCGGTCATCCGCCGATGTGCTAGCGATCATACACAATTGACCCACAGAACTGCTGCGGGCTGTCTGGCGACCATGCACAATGGACACAAGACCATTACGTTCTGTCTAGCGCGACATCACAACTGACACGGGAGTCATAAGGGAGTTCGCGTGTCTTGGCGGGCATTCCTGAAGCTGCCCGAGGCAGGCGATCAAGGAAAGGAGATCGAATGGGATCTAGTTGTGTGCCGCGATAACCCCATGCTGCTCGTTCGGCGCAACTCCTCCGACAGGATCCCGGAATCGGTTGAGCGTTCTTGTGAGCAACTTTCCGAAACAGAAGGCCAGCCGCCCCCAAGGGCCCTTGGGTGTCGAGTGGAAGCTACCGTGCAGGATCCTACGTGCCGTGAACGATCCATCGAGTCACTGACCGGATGTCGTCCATGACGAGGTACAGCGCTGGGACCAAGTCCAGCGTCACTGCAGTAGCGAACAGAACGCCCGCGGCTAGGGCCACCGCCATTGGAATCAAGAACTGGGCCTGCAGACTCTCCTCGAGTATCAACGGCGTCACTCCCGCCGCGGTAGTCAGGGAGGTCAGCAGGATCGCCCGGAACCTCGCCTCGCCCGCCTGTCGCACGGCGTTCTTCAGGGATGCTCTCCGGAGCGCGTTCTTGTTGATAAACGCAACCATCACCAAGGCGTCGTTGACGACCACGCCTGCCAGTGCCACCATCCCGCACATGGACAGGAAGCTCACTTCCATGCCTAGGATCGCGTGGCCCCAGATCGCACCGACCATCCCGAAGGGAATCGCGCTCAAGATGATCACGGGCTTCCAGTAGCTCTTCAATGGAATCGCTAGCATCCCGTACATCACGAACATGATCACGCCGAATCCCTTCGCCAACCCCTCAATGGACTCGGCGAAGTCCGCCTCGTCGCCTTCAAAGGAGTAAGTAACGCCAGGGTAGCGAGCCATCAGGTCCGGGAGAAACTGCTCCTCTAAAGAGAATCCGTCGGACGACGACAACATGACGGCGCTCTTCCGGCTCATTGAGGCCCTAACTAACCGAAGGCTGAGCCGCCTGCTCGAAGATCGCGCCGCGCGCCTGCGTGACCGTGACGCGCCTGAGAACCTCACTTCGGACAAGTCCACCGACTAGCCAGCCCCGACCCTTTCAAGCGCGTCGGCAGGGCTCATGCTAGAGTCCACCAGCCAATCGACGTCCAGCCCGATCCCTAGGGAGCCCGCGCCGCGCAAGCGCCCGAAGGTCGGTGTTACAGGAATGTCCAGTTCGGCCGTCGTATCGGCTGCGATCAGGTCACCGAGATAGGCCGCACTAATCGCAACGAGTCGACTGCACACCTCGCGTGCGACGCTCCCGTCCCATTCGACCGGGACGGCAAATCTGGTGGGGCTCGCCTGCACCCGACCGCAACCGCAAGGCGCGGCGATGACTGGGTCGCAGTGGAGCCAATCGTTGGCAAACAAAATTTTGAAGCGAGGGTAATCGCAGCGAGACCCGCGACCGGATCTTCCTGAACTGCTCCTCGTGCCTCATCACGCGGAAGCGAGCCGCTTGGCGCGGCGCGCGATGGGAAGTGCCTATTGTCTGCGCTTGGATGCCTGAGCCCAAACGCTTTGAGGATGACCGGACCCGCAAGCGAGTCAAGTCCGTCGCTTGTAACTGTCCAGGGCCTAGGAACCTCTCCGACTTGCCCGCTGTTGGGTTTACCAGCAGCAGCAAAGGCCGGCCGAGACAGCCTCGAGTTGCTCCTCGGTGATGTTCGGATCCGGCGGCAGTGCGAGATGCACGGTCTGCATGTCGCTCTCGTGCACCTTGATCGTCATCGACTCAGGGATCGTCACGCCCAATTCCGCACCGATGGTGGCCTTTGGATCTGCCAGAAGCTGTTGCCTGAATTCCGCATCCAACGCGGATTTCTCAACAATCTGCTGTAGCATCGCATCTCCGTCTCTCATGATTTCCCTCCTTTGTCCTTAGTGACACACACGCCAGTAAATGGCGAGATTAGTCTAACACCACGCTTTCGCAAGATTCAAGCTCTTGCTGCCAGCATGATCAGTCTCGAGGGGCGCTACCGTGCAGATAGCACCGAACCAGGCTGCGCTCCGAGTCGAAACGTCACGGACCGTGCGGTCTCATGTCGGCCGATGCGAGTAGAATCCGAAGGTAGGGTGGCGAGTTGAGCAGCCGGTCAATCCAAGCCGTGCATCAAGAAATCGTCGACGAGTTCGAATTCCTCGATGACTGGATGGACCGCTATCAGCACATCATCGACCTCGGGCGCAAGCTCCCGAAGTTTCCGGCGGAGTTTCAGACCGACGAGTACAAGGTCAAGGGCTGCCAAGCACAGGTCTGGCTCCGCTCGGAGCGTCGCGATGGCTTGCTGCACTTCCAAGCTGTCAGCGATGCCGCGATTGTCTGCGGCTTGGTCGCGATCTTGCTCAGAGCGTATTCCGGATTCGCGCCGAAGACGATCTTGGATGCCGGCCACGGATTCATCGACGAGATCGGCTTTACCGAGCACCTCAGCCCGACGCGGGGCAACGGGCTGCATGCCATGCTGCGTACGATCCAGCAGCATGCAGCCAAAGCAGCAGTGCCTTCTGAACCGGAATAGGGTTTCAACGAGGATTCGGGGAGGGAAGGGAACACACGAGACCGGTCGTGAACTCGAGGGTTGCAGATCACAAAGCGTGCAGGCGCGGGGTAGCGCGAGAGTCGGCGAGTTCTAGAGATGCGCGTGAAGCCCGCGATGATGCGCTGAGGCTGCGAGGCGGTGTCGGAACGTCCGGCGGCGAGCAGACAGTGAGGATCGGAGATTCCTAGTCGGGCGTCAAACGGTAGCCGGCTGTTTGGCAGGGTGTCCAAGTGCGATGAGTATTGGCTGCCCGCACTTGATTTGATGACCCAGGGAAGAACCAATGCCAATGCGATCCGATATGGTCTGCGGAGTTGTAGCAGGCTACGCCTTCACTTCGTTGTCAGATGCGAGACTGCTAGACGGCGTTAGGCTAGGTGGAATTCGTCATCTGCTGAACACGGAGACTCGACCGACCAAGAATGATGTTAATGCCGGCCAACAGCAGTTCCAGTTTGGCCTGGGGGAGCTTGCCGGCTCGATCCACGAGAACACTCCTGCCGATAGCAACGACCTGAGACACATTCGCAACCGAGTCGTGCGGAAGGCCCGTGACGCGTGACATGAGGCGAACATTGCCCGGCGCGTCTGTCCAGCGAAGATCCCTTGTCATTGGGACGCAAACAACTGTTCCGATCCGGCTTCGATTGAGCTCGTCACACTGAACGACAACGACCGGTCTGCGATACCCTGGGCCGGCACCTCTGGGCGCTGCCAAATCAGCCCACCAGACCTCCCCCTGAAAAATTACCACTCGGATCGCTCCAGAGCTCTACGGCCCGCAGTCCGGACGAAATCATCGGGTACCGTGTTGATATTCGCGCAGACACGATTCATCGCCTCGGTCACCTCATCCGACGCATGGCGTGCTATGTATTCACCCAGTGCCGCCGAGAACACCCTGCTGCGGGAACAACCTTGCTGCTGCCTCAACCGCTCGACCCTCTCGAACAGTTGGTCCGGAATCGAAACGGCCACTTTCATACCAATAGTATAACCGACCGTAGCGGTCGAGTCGCTAGGCATGGCGACCAGGCAAATATATGGTTCGCTCCCGAGTTGTCTACAACAGCCGATTCGACGGACATTGGTCTGCGCAAATATATTCGACCTCTGTGTGG
>JAJEHF010000185.1 GCA_022823865.1 Bryobacterales bacterium | reverse complement strand
CTCCCAATATCGCGACCTCGCAGATATGGCGAGGACGGGGCGACAGCCCACAGAGCGCCTCCTCTGGCGGCTGGATCGCTCAACATATTTCTGGCCTCCTCTCTTGGCTTCGCCAAGAAAAGAGGAGAGCCATCATGTCATCAACAACAACGCGCCTGTCCGGGTCTCAGCTCACGCCTGAACCGCATCCCGAGGTATTCGACGAGTATCGCGATCACTTGAGGGGCCTCGGATTCACGGAAACGAGCGTCCGGGACCACGGTCGTTTCGTACGGCATTTCCTGATCTGGCTGGACGCAGACGACATTACACTGGATTCGATCGACGGCAATGTTGTGTCGAGCTTCTTTCGTCACGATTGCGGCTGCGATCTACCCTTCTCCAAGGCAATCCCGTCCGACTCCGGATATTCGGTAGGGCCAGTCACTCGGTTTGTGCGCTTTCTTGAGGAGACTGGGCGAACCTTCCATCTCGAGGAACTGGACCAAAACCTCGGTCTACTGGATCAGTTTCTACAGCAGTCCCGAGAAAACGGATACAGCCACAGGGCACTTAACGTCTTTCGGTCGACAAGCCGCCACTTCATCGTCTGGCTGCACCATTTCCGTATCCCGCTCGGGCAGCTGGACAGTTCTACTCTGGAGTGCTTTTTCGAACACGACTGCTATTGCGGTCTCCCGGGAATATACACCGGTTGGCGCAAGAAGGAACGTGCCGTCTACCAACCGTCAGGCCTCACTCGGTTTATCGAGTTCTTGATTGACCGCGGCGAGGTCTCGGACGTCTTTCCATCGCCCACGGTAGCCGACGACGGCCTTGACGAGTTTCGTTCCTGGCTCCGGCAAAACCGCAACATTGGTGAGAAGACCATACGACACTACACCGGAACAATAACCTCTCTCCTTCCAGATCTTGCAGAGAATCCCGATCAGTTTGACGTAACACAGATCCGGGACGCTCTAATGGACAAGCTCGAGAGCGCCTCTATCCGCCAAGCGAAACGAGTAACGTCCACGCTGCGCATGTACCTGCGGTTTCTGGCCTCCACAGGTCGCTGCTCCGCGAGACTGGTGGGTGCTGTTCCGACCGTCGCAGAATGGAGTCAAACCACACTGCCTCGTTACTTGGCGCCTGAGATAATTGAACGGGCGATAGATTCTTGCGACCGAGCAACACCGACGGGAGTGCGCGACCGGGCGATAGTGCTCCTGCTCGCCAGGCTGGGCCTGCGTGCCGGAGAAGTCTCTCGCTTACGGCTGTGCGATATTGACTGGGAGAACGCACAGCTCCGGATCTGTGGAAAATCGGACAAGGAAACGGCCATTCCACTTCCGCAGGAGGTTGGAGATGCGTTGCTCGACTATATCGCCAATGTCCGACCTCGCGTAGATGAGGAAAGGGTCTTTCTGACGGTGCTGGCACCGCACCGGGCGTTCAAGGAATCAAGCGGGATCACCTACGTCGCGCGCGTTGCGCTCGAACGCGCCGGTGTCGATCGGGCCAAGTTCCGGGGCGCACATGTCTTTCGACACAGCGCGGCTACCAATCTGCTGCGATCCGGCGCATCTCTCCGCTTCGTCGGCTCCTTGCTTCGGCACGAATCCCTGAAGACCACTGCGCTATACGCAAAAGTAGATGCGCAGATGCTTCAAGAACTCGCGCAACCCTGGATCGGGGGGAATGCGAAATGACGCTCAAGACGCATGTGGAACGCTACATCGAACTCAAACGGCGCCTTGGCTACAAGTACGACGACACGGAAACGCTGCTGCTCGACTACGCGAACTTTGCGGCGAAACGGAACGACGACTTCATGCGGGTCGGAACAATGGTCGATTGGGCGGCCAAAGCGAGTTCACGCAACAGGTCGTGCACTAAGTTGGACGTTGTTCGCATTTTTGCGACGTTCCTACACGGTGAAGACCAACGTCATGAAGTCCCGCCGCGCGATGTCTTCGGAAGGAAGACAAAGACAAGACCCCGACCGCATCTGCTGAGTGAAGGTGAGATTCGGCTCGTGATGGACGCTGCGTTGACACTGCGGCCGTTGGGATCGATCACGCCGTACACTTGGCACTACATGATCGGGCTGATCGCCGTGACGGGTCTACGGGCGTCGGAGGCCCTAAACCTGCGACTTGCCGATGTTGCTGCGGACAGCCTAACCGTCCAGCAGACAAAGTTCGGGAAGAGCCGGAAGGTTCCGCTGCATGAGGAGACTCGTGCAGCGCTCAACAACTATCTCGACATGAGAAAACGACTAGGAGGAGTGTACGATCATCTCTTCGTACGGGCGGACGGCAAGCCGCCGACGTATGCCGTCGCGCGCTATGTGTTCCTCAAACTTCTTCGTCAAACCGGTCTTCGCGCTGGTGGCAACGTGCCGGGCCCGAGCTTGCACAGCTTGCGCCATTCCTTCGCCGTGAGATCGCTCGAAAACATACCTGATGGCGCCGATCATAGCAGGCACATGCTTGCCCTTTCGGTCTCCCTTGGTCATGCCCAGGTGACCCACACCTACTGGTACATGGAGGCAACTCCGACCCTGCTCAATCAGATCGCGGAAAAAACAGAAAGTGGATACATAGGGAGGATGCAAAAATGACAGAGCTGGCGACACATCTGAGTGAGTTCTTGCACCAGCACTTACCGAGAGACAGGCGGGCAAGCAAACATACAGCATCAAGCTATACCGCCACCTTCCGGCTACTAAACAGGTACATTAAGGACCAACTCGACGAGGAGGCCTGCTTAGTAGAAATCGAGCAACTTAGCCCGCAAACTATCCTGGAGTTCCTTGACTTCCTCGAGCAAGAACGGGGAAGTGGAGTACGCACGCGCAATGCAAGGCTCGTCGCTATCAAGTCATTCTTCCGCTACCTGGAATACAAGGCTCCAGCCTGTCTGGAGCAATGCCGGCAGGTTCGTGCAATCCCCGAAAAGCGCGCTGACGAGAAGCTGATAGATTGGTTGACCGGTGAAGAAATGGAGGTGCTTCTCGCGGTGCCGGACGTCAATACAATCTCTGGGCTTCGCGATCGAGCGATGTTGCTACTTGCGTATACGGCTGGCCTGCGCGTCTCTGAGCTCGTGTCGCTAAGGCTCGATGATCTCGATCAGCCTGATCTTGACACCGTGCATGTGATGGGAAAGGGACGTCGTGAGCGGATTCTTCCACTCTGGAAGATTACCAAAGAAGCCTTGGCCAGCTGGCTCGACGTCCGAGAGACCGGTAAAACCGATCACGTTTTTATCAATGCTCGTGGTCGCCCGATAACCCGCCACGGCTTCGCTCATCGCCTGGCGGTACATACCAAGACTGCTCAGCAGCGGATGCCGTCGATAGGGAGAAAGAATGTAACTCCGCACTCGCTTCGGCACAGTTGCGCGGTCCTCATACTCGAGGAGACGGACAATATCGGCTTTGTGTCGCTCTGGCTGGGTCATGCCAGCGCACAGAGCACAGCTATCTATCTGCGAGTGAATCCCAAGAAGGCGTTCGATGGGGTGGCAGGAGACTTGCCGTCAGAGATCAGGAAGGGCTCGTTCAAGGGCGCTCGCGATCAACTGGAGCAGATTCTCAAGCACGTACCCTGTCCCTGAATATGTTGAGCGATTCAGCCTCCGGAGCAGGCGCTCCGGGGGCCGTCGCCCCGTCCTCGCCATATCTGCGAGGTCGCGATATTGGGAGTTTGCAAGCAACATCGTCAAGAACCGCAACGGGCTCACCGACGACGACGAGGAGGTGCTGGTGCTGTTCGCCGCGCAGGCCGCGGCCGCCATCGCCAACGCGCGCGCCCACAGCGCCGAGCAGCGCGCGCGGGCCGACCTCGAGGCCCTGGTCGAGACCTCGCCGGTCGGCGTGGTGGTGTTCGACGCGAGCACCGGCCGTCTGGCGTCGTTCAACCGCGAGGCGGGGCGCATCGTCGACGGCCTGCGCACCGGGGACCGGCCCCCGGAGGCGCTCCTCGAGGTGGTAACGGTCCGCCGCCCCGACGGCCGGGAGGTGATCCTGAGCGAGTTCCCCATCGCGGAGTGGCTCGGCACCGGCGAGACGGTGCGCGCCGAGGAGTTCGTGCTCTCGGTCCCGGACGGGCGCGCCGTCTCGATCCTGGTCAACGGCACGCCGATCCGCGCCAAGGACGGCGCCGTGACCTCGGTGGTCGTCACCATGCAGGACCTCGCCCCGCTCCAGGAGATCGAGCGCCAGCGCGCGGAGTTCCTGGGGCTGGTGAGCCACGAGTTGCGCACGCCGCTCGCCGCCATCAAGGGCTCCGCGGCCGCGGTGCTCGGCGCAGCACCTGCCCTGCCGCGGGCCGAGGTGGACCAGTTCTTCCGCATCGTCGACGCGCAGGCCGACCACATGCAGGGGCTCGTCGGGAACCTGCTCGACGCCGGGCGCATCGAGGCCGGCACGCTCTCGATCGCACCCGAGCCCTCGGAGGTCCCGGCGCTCGTGGACCGGGCGCGGACGACGTTCCTCTCCGGCGGCACCCGCCACGCCGTCGCCATCGACCTGCCTGAGGCGCTGCCCCGGGTGATGGCCGACCGCGAGCGCATCGTGCAGGTGCTGACCAACCTGTTCGCGAACGCCGCCCGGCACTCGCCGGAATCCTCCCCCATCCGGGTCGAAGCATCGCGCGACGGCGCCCACGTCGCGGTCTCGGTCTCCGACGCGGGCCGGGGCGTGCCGCCGGAGATGCTGGGCCGGCTGTTCACCAGGCACGTCGCGCTCGCGGGCGGCGACGCCAGGGACGGGAGCGCGGCGACCGGCCTCGGGCTTGCCATCTGCAAGGGACTGGTCGAGGCGCACGGGGGGCGCATCCGCGCCGAGAGCGCCGGGCTCGGACAGGGCGCGCGGTTCACCTTCACGCTTCCCGTGGCCGAGGGCGGGGACGCCGCCGGCACGGCGGCCAGGCCGGCGGCCGCGCACCCGCCCGGAGACTCATCCGCGAAGCCGCGCATCCTGGTCGTGGACGACGACCCGCACACGCTCCGCACCGTGCGCGATGCGCTGACGAAGGCAGGCTACGCCGTGCGGGTCACCGCTGAGCCGGGCGAATTGGCCAGCCTCATCCGCAGAGAGAGGCCGCAACTCGTGCTGCTCGACCTCATGCTGCCCGGGACCGGCGGCATCGAGCTCATGGCCGAGGTCCCGGAGCTCTCCGACCTGCCGGTCATCTTCATCTCCGGCTACGGCCGCGACGAGACCATCGCGCGCGCCTTCGAGGCCGGCGCCGCCGACTACATCGTCAAGCCGTTCTCGCCGACCGAGCTCACCGCGCGCGTCGGGGCGGCGCTGCGCACCCGGGCCGGCGCCGCGCCGTTCGTGCTCGGCGCCCTCGCCATCGACTACGCGCGCCGCCGGGTGACGGTGGACGGGCGCGCGGTGGCGCTCACCGCCACCGAATACGAGATCCTGCGCATCCTCTCGGTCCACGCCGGACAGGTGGTGACCTCGGAGTCGCTGCTGCGCCAGGCGTGGGACTCGCGCGATCCCACCGACACCGAGCGCGTGCGTGCGTTCGTCAAGCAGCTCCGCGCGAAGCTCGGGGACGACGCGGCGCAGCCCGCGTACATCTTCAACGAGCGCGGCGTCGGCTACCGCATGGCCAAGCCGGGGGACGAGTGAGCCCCCGGCCGCGCGACCCACATCCACCGCCATTCAGTAAGCGTTCCGTCAGGCCGTGGAGAAGGTCATCGGCTTGTTCGCACGGTTGCGCGCTTGCCCTATCCGTGGAGCTGGGATTCTAGCGGTTGAGGGTGCGCTGCCAATCCCTTCTGAGGGGCCGGAGCCAGACGTCCTTGC
>JAJEHF010000170.1 GCA_022823865.1 Bryobacterales bacterium | reverse complement strand
ACTTGGAATACTCAACGGACGGTCGGGCAGGGTCAATGTCAGGCCACGACACGGTGGATTCGTTGCCCGAGATCGCCCGAGAGAACCGCGATCACTTCCGGGACGAGGGGAAGCAATTCCTGCAAGCGGGTGCGTCCGGCGATCATGATGACGACGGGGATCGGAAGTCTCCGGACGCTCTGCTGATACGCGAACCCTTGGTCCACCGTGACGAGGACACCGAACCCATGGTCCGCCGCAAGGCGCAGCAACTCTCCGTTCGAGCACCCGGCCCAGCCCATCTGCTGAACCGTGCGCGCCCCGAACGACTCGGGAAACTCAGCCGCGAGTCGCCTTGGAACGGATTCGTCCAACAGCACCTTCATCGGGCATCGCCCACCAGCTGCGCCGTCGCCCGTTCGAGCACTCCGACGGCCTGCTCCCTCGTCACCGTGGGGTAGTCGTCCAGAAAGTCGTCGAGCCGGTCGCCCGCCTCTAGATGCTCCATCAGGATGCGCACGGGAACTCTGGTCCCCGAGAACACGGGCGTGCCGCCCAACACGTCGGGGTTTCTGTCGATGAGTTTCTCGGTCATTGCGGTCTCCTCTCGGGTCCGCCCGACGACGCCAGCAGCAGCGCGCCAATGCGCCGTGCGGTGTCGGTGAAGTGCTGAACCTCTTCGGCACGAAGTCTCCTGTCCAAGACCCTGTGCTCCCGGTAGGACAGCCATTTCTTGAGCACTTGGTAGCCGCCAAGCCGGTAGCCCCAGATGGCCGAGGGGACGTTGCGCCAGTACGCCTCCCCGTTCAGGTGGACATCGAAGGTCGTCTCACCAAGGGTGGCAACGTGTTCCGCCAACGCTGCGCGCTCCCCCGGTCGATAGGCACGTTCGACGATGCGGCCCCTTCCCGGCATAACGGCGTCGCCCGTTCCGAAATGGCCCCAGCCCGCAGTGACGGCGAAGTCGTCGCCCGCCATGTAGCGTCCCGCGACCGTGCTCGGCACGGCGATCTCAGGGGACATCGGTGGCCCGGTCCCGCTTGACACGGGCTGTTCCGAATCGAGGAGTGCGGCCAGAAAGCGCCCATGCGCCGCCGAGCGAGCGAGCGCGTGAGACGCTCCCTCGGCATCGCCGTCCGGCCATCCGGGGAGCGGGATGCGCGGCCATTCCATGCGCAGCGCACCCGCGTTGGCCTCTCGATATGCCGGATCGTGCAGCGTGGCCAGCGCATGGTGGAACAGATCCTCGACACCAAAGCCGAGGCGAACGAGATACCGCTCCGCTGGATCCGTGAGGTTCGCACGCCTTCCTTCATGGTCGTTAGCCGCCAGTCCGTCTTCACGCAACCAGGCCGGATACCAGCTTGACAGCCCATTACCGAAGTTGTCCGCGAGAGCGCTGACCAGGGTTCCGCGTGAGAAGTCCTCTTTGGCTTCCCTCTCGCGAGCCTCAAGCCACCGGTTCCCCTCGAACACATGGGGTCGGTAGTCGGCCCTCTTCTCGTCGAGCAGCTTCGTGTCCTTCTCCCAGTAGAGCCACCGGGTGTCGAACGGCCGGTAGGCGAAGCGGATGAACCCGGACTCGTCCGGCCCGCCACGCCTGAGCAGCGCGTCGCGCACCACTCGGGCATCGAACCGCGCCGTGGACTTCATGACCCTCGGATGGCGTCGCGCGATCTCCTCATGACTCAGGGCCGGGTCGAAGTAGTCGCCGACACGCGCCCGGAGGCGGTCGAGGTCGGTGTCCACCAAGAACCCGTCACGGCTCGTCTTGACCCCCGGAAACGAAACCGGAAACAGGTCGGGCAGCGCGGGCCAATCGAACCATTTGGGGCTCACCGCAGTCTCCGCGAACGGCAGGCCCAGCGGCAGCAGCGGTGCGACTTCGGAGTAGAGCACGTCCGGTTCCGCGTCCGCCGTGGCGGTCAACTCCTTCGGTTTGGACTGTCCCCACAAGTGCCGGAACCCGACCGCTTCGGCGGGTTCGTGGTCCACCTTGCGCACCAGCGTTGCTATGGCAGTGCCCACTTGGATGCCAACCGGATCTCCTTCGGTCGAAAAGATGCTCGGGTCCGGCGATCCGTCCGGCGCGACCTTGCCCGTCTTGTACTTGTCGCCGTTCAGACAGTCGATCCGGATCGCGTCGAATGCTTCGAGATAGCGCTCCCGCATCCCGGTGAAGGAAAGCCCGTCGAGCCACGAGTAGTTGGAGATGAAGCAGACCACGCCCTGTCCGGTCTTCTCGGCGATGCGCCGCTCCGCCATTCGGAAGAACCGGACGTAGAGATCGTTCAGGCCTTGGCCTTCGGGCTTCCGCACCTCCTTCGTGGTGCGGTAGGCTACCGAGAGTTCACGTTCCTCGTCCACCGCCATTCCCGCGAACCCGTTGTAGGGCGGGTTTCCGAGGATCACGAGGACTGGGATGTCCTGCTTCACCGATTCGGCGAGGTCGCGCTCCTCTTCGAGTTCCGGGAACGGCAGGGGCTTGGTCGTGCGCGGCTCCCAACCGGTCAGCGCGTTGGTGAGAAACACCCCGGCGCGCTCCGATCCGTCCTCCGCCAGCGGCGCGCCCAGATTCTGCATCGTGAGGCCAACCTGCAAGTGGGCGACCACGAAAGGCGCGGGCATGATCTCGAACCCGAACACCCGCTCGGTTGCCGCCCTCCTGACCGCCGCGCCCGCGAGCGCCCCAAGGCCCTGCTCGCCGAGATTGCCCGCGATCCGGCGAAGCACCTCCGCCAGATAGGCCCCCGTTCCGCAACACGGGTCCAGCACATAGACGTTCTCCGCCGCGAGCCCGATCGCGATGGCCAGATCATCCTTCAGCGCCTTGTCAACGCGGGCCACCATGTAGCGGACCACCTCGGTCGGCGTGTACCACACGCCCAACTGTTTGCGGAGCGCCGGGTCGAACGCTTCGAGGAACGGCTCGTAGAAGTACGGCACCGCTTCGCCCTCGTTGAACCGCGAGAAGAACGCCGTCCGGTCCACTCGGTCGAGCGCGGCCGAAGTCCAGTCCAGCACTTCGACCAAGCCAAGCGGCTTCAACCGTCCCGGGTCGGCCAACTGCATGAACAAGGCTCGCAGTACGGGTGCGCGAAGGTGCCAGACCTCCTCGCGCCACCGGAATCGGCGCGGGCTGTAATGGTCCTCGAACAGAGGGCCGTTCTTCTTCTGCTCGTGGCGGGACCACAGCACCCATGCGGAGAAGATGCCGTAGAACAGCGTCTGGATCAGGGTCGAACGGAAGAATCGCTCACCGCGCTCACCCTCGAAGCGGATCCCGAGCGCCTCCTCCATC
>JAJEHF010000205.1 GCA_022823865.1 Bryobacterales bacterium | reverse complement strand
ACAACGGTTCCCGCTCAGAGACAGGACCCCGCCACGAGCAACCGTTCGAAACCTACCCGGCCCCAACCAGCGCAAGCATTGCTGCGCGTGAGCTCAGGCGACAAGACACATAGTCAAAAAAGGGCCTGAGTAGTTACCGCGCCTGAGCTTCTTCACGGGACGCTATCCACACTCGCACAAGAATCGGGTCAACTACACGCCCTACCAGCAGCCGGAGCCCATGGTCCAGCGCTTGCTCCAAGAGGCCGGTTACGCCACCGGCTCCGTTGGCAAGCTGCACTTCAATCCGCCAACGGCGGAACACGCGCGATCCACCGGATTCGACAGAGTCCTCCTCGACGATGGCATCCGTCGCACCGACCAGTATTCCGACTATGTCCGGTGGAGGAACGGCGCTGATCCGAATGCAGACGCTCACTACCAGACGACGGCCGGCGATGTGCCAGCTGGCACGAATCCGTTTCGGGCGGTGGTTGCGAAAGAGTACACGCCGACAGCTTGGACCGGTCGCGAGACGCGGAACGTTCTGCGATCCCTGGTGTCCTCCGATCGGCCCTTCTTTCTTTTCTCGTCGTACTTCAAGCCGCATTCGCCGCACACCATCCCGGAGCCATACGACGCCCTTTACAACGATGTGGAGATTCCGCTACCGAAGGCTGTGGGGCTGGATTACATCCAGCGGCTTCCCCTCCCGGTGCAGAAGATGGTCCTGCGCGGAACGCCTCGGTACGACATGGACCGTCAGCGTCTCCTGTGGATGTACCGCAGCTACTACGGGGATATGACCTGGCTCGATGAAGAGGTGGGGGCGACGTTGGAGGAACTCGAACGCACCGGCCAGGCAGAGAACACCATCGTCATCCTGACCACCGACCACGGCGATCAGATGCTGGATCACGGGCTGTTCGGGAAAAACGTCTTCTTCGAGGACTCCGTCCGGATCCCCCTGCTGGTGAGCTGGCCCGGAAGAATCCGGCCCGGCGTGTACTCGGACCTGGTAGAGACGGTGGACGTTCTGCCGAGCATCCTAGAGCTGTGTGGATTGACCGTCCCGGATCACGTTCAGGGGCGAAGCTTCGCCCCCCTTGTGGCAGGCGAGAGAAGCCACTACGAGCCCCGCAAGGCCCAGTTCTCCGAGAACATCATGCCCGAAGTCATCACGAACGGTGACGAGGGGTACTTCTTCACTCCTGGCAAGGGTGTGGGCGGAGTGCGCCATCCCGACGCCAAGATGATTCGCACCCACCGGTGGAAAATGAACTACTACGTCGGCCACGGCGGGGAACTGTACGACCTGGAGGACGATCCGGGCGAATTGACGAACCTCTTCGACGACCCGGCTTACGGAGGAATCGTCCGGGACTTGAAGGCGCAACTGCTCGACTGGCTGATCACGGCGGATGAGAATGATCAGATTGCCCGTCAATGGATGATTTAGGGGCGCGCCTCGATGCGCCCGGGCATCGTGAATGCGCCGTGGGGTCCGACCCGGGTGCGGGTGACACTTCTCGCGCTGCAGATTCCGCATCAGCGCGGCCAGCGGAACGGCATCCCATGGCTTCTCGGCTGCCGCTTCTCGCAGTGCCCGATCGACAGAAGACTCGCCGGCGTCGACCTCGACGACCCCGGGGTTCCGGGGGGACGCCCGGACCCGCTCCGCCGGCCCGGCGGCCGGGCCAGCGGTTGCGTCGGGGGTCGCCGTGCCGCGATAGTACGATGCGATTATGCACGTGACGGTAACGATCGATGACGACGTTCTGGCCCTCGCTAGGGCGCTGGGCAAATAACCTGGAGGGCGTTGCCCAACGTCAATGTCGTGATTGCGCTGGATTAGCCGAATCATGTTCATCGCCACGCGATTCGGTGCTGGTTCCGAGAGAGGGGAGCTAAGAGCGCCTGCCAAGCGAGCCAAACTCCCGGTCATCAGGTGAATATTGCAACCACACTACGTAAAGCAGCGCGGCACCTGCGGGCGCGGCACGTTCATGCGCCAGACCTAACAGCCCGAGTGCTGTTGGCGGATCTCCTCAGCCGTGATCAAGCCTGGCTGGTAGCGCATTCGGACGAGGAGCTCGAACACGTCCTCGGCGAGCGCTACGAAGAGGCGGTGCAAAGGCGCTGCGACGGCGTTCCCATGCAGTACATCCGGGAGCTGCAGGAGTTCTACGGCCTTGATTTCCGTGTGAATCCGGATGTTTTGATCCCGCGCCCGGAAACAGAGCACTTGGTCGAGGCCGCACTCGAGCGCATCCGGCCGGGCGACCTTGTCATGGATGTCGGCACAGGATCAGGCGCCATCGCAGTGAGCCTGGCCAAGCACGCCCCGAGCGCATCGGTACTGGCCAGCGACATCTCGCCGGCAGCGGCGAGAGTGGCCAAGTCCAACGCCGAACACCTAGGTGCCAACGTCGAATTTTTCTTGGGTGACCTTACCGATGCAATCCGCGGCGATCAAGTCGATGTGCTCGTGTCGAACCTACCCTACGTGCCGCTCAGGGACGCGCCGGGACTGCAAGCCGAGCTGCGGCATGAACCGCCCGTCGCGCTCTTCGGCGGAGAGGACGGCCTGGGAGTCTTCCGGCGGCTGGTCGCTGACGCCTGCCGCGTCCTCAAGCCCGGGGGCTGGCTGCTGGCCGAGATTGGGTTTGGCACCACAGGAGCGGTCGCGGCGCTGTTCGACAAATCCCAGTGGCAGCGTCCGGACTTCCTGCCCGACCTGGCCGGCATCGACCGAGTCGTTGCGACCCGAGCGCAACCTTGAATCCGCGCCGACTGGATGTCCGGCAGCGAACTACGGCTGGTCGGCTTGGTTCATGCGCTCAAGACGCGCGTCCAGATCGGCCAGACTTGGAACGTTGTACAGCTGGCGAACGAAGTCAGGCAACATTTCGCGATCGAATGGTTCAGGCGACCACTGGTCGTACCCGGGGAACTTGCCCAATTGCGTGCCGAGGACCTGCGGTCGCCCAATTCTGCGCAGATATCGGTCAAGCGTCGAGGCCGAGAGCTTGATCGCCGGTTCGTGCCCCTGAAATGCTGCGGCCGTAGCAAGGATGTGGGCCAGCAGGTAGTGCCTAGGCGAGTGTCCGTGCTGGTAGACCATTCCTGCCCGGTACAAGTCCACGGGACATCGCACCTCCCCGGCGGCGATCAGTTCCGTCACTCGTTCGCGGCGCTCGCTGTCCCGCCTGCCCACGATGCTCCAGTCGATCGGGCTCTCCTTGCGGTCGTCCTGATCGGCAACGAAGATCTCCCGGAGTTCGTCCGAGGCCGCGCACGGGACAGTTTGGGCAGGCAGGCACATGGCGACGGTGAAGAATACCAGTAGGATCCGCATGCGCTCAGCCTATGCCGTGCCCCGGTCCCGAGGCAAGCGGCCCGAACTCTTACGATGGACCTAGGGACTCGTCCCAAGCTAGCCGGCGTGTGTGGGGTAGGCCGGCAATCAAGGAGATGACGTGAAAATCACCAAGGTTGAGGGGCTGCTGATGTCCTGCCCCTTCGAAAAACCGATTCGCCTGCCGTTCCACGGCGGGCTGCGCACCATTCTCAAGCGCGACGCGATGCTGATTCGGGTCCACACCGATGCGGGCATCGTGGGGTTCGCGCCCGGACCGGCGCATGTGCGCGCCGTGCGCGAAATCGACGGCACGATCGGCCCGTACCTGGAGGGGCGCGATCCCCTAGTCTGGCGCGACTACGGATTCTCGGCGGGCCTCGACACTCAGAAGACGTACCACGCGGTAGAGGTCGCGGTCATCGACGCAGCCGCCAAGGCCGAGGGCGTGCCGATGTCATCGCTGCTCGGCGGCGCCAAGCGCGATCGCATCAAGTGCTACGGGTCGGCGGGCATGTACATGCCGCCCGCAGGCTACGCCGCCGAGGCTGCGGCTGTTCAGGCTCTGGGGTTTCCCGCCTACAAGCTCCGGCCCGCGGCAGGACCGGAGGGCGACATGCGCACGACCGAGGCGATTCGGAGTGCGACCGGGCCGGACTTCGGGATCATGCTGGACTGCCACGCCTGGTGGCGGATGGGCGACCGCAGCTATTCCCCGGAAACGATCCGACAGCTGTGCGAAGACCTCGAGCCGCTCAGGCCCTACTGGGTCGAAGAGCCCCTGCCACCGGACGATCACGCGGGCTACAAGCGCTTGCACGACAGCCAGCGGCTACCGGTCGCATCCGGGGAACACGAGCCCGACGAGGCGTCGTTTCAAGACCTGATCGAGTCCGGCGGTGTCGACTTCGTGCAAATGGACGTTTGCTGCCAAGGAGGCTTTGCCATGGGCCAGCGAGTGTTCGCGTGCGCTGAACGGCAAGGCATCCGCTTCGCTTTCCATAGCTGGGGGACACTCTTGGAAGTGATTGCGGCCGCCCAGCTGGGGGTTTGCTGGGACGAGAGCGTCGTGGAGTGGCTGGAATACCCGCTGCACTCCAATAACCACCGATTTTCATTTCCAATTAGACCCTAATTCCGGCTTGCACAATCAGGCGTCAGAACGTCAACTTCGATTGCAACACCTTTAGATTGAGTTATTTGGAATCTTTCTGGGCCTCC
>JAJEHF010000064.1 GCA_022823865.1 Bryobacterales bacterium | reverse complement strand
GTTTTTGTTTTTGGGGGGGGGGGGCCCCCCCCCCCCCCCCCGCCACTGCTCCGTCCCTTGGGGAGGGCTGGCCACGAACCACCAACAGAGGTTCCGGTCGCTGCAACCCTCAGCGGAGAGGCGGTAGCATCTTTGTGAGGACGGTGGGTAACATCCGGAAATGAGGCAACACGGCGGCCAAAGTAATGGTCGTCGGCCAATGGCCTGACGGCTTCGACAGTCGGAGGGTCTGAATCATCTCGAGACAGCCCGGTCCCGCTTCCCATTCGGATAGGTGGGCTGACTCTCGATCCGAGCTACTCAGCGGCGCTTGGCCCATTCGGGCAGCAGCCTCTACGAAACCAAGACGACCTTGAGATGGTCCGCGAGAGTCTCAAGACTGGGGCACCGGTGGAGGTGGCATCGTTCTCGGACAGCTACTACCGAAACATCATGCACGGACGGTGGCCCTTCCCGCGAGTATTTGGCCAAGAATCTTGGCCTACAGATGATAAGGATCTGAGAAGACGGCCGCTAGTAGGCGAGAGTGCTCGCAGCCTGGTAATCGAGCGGCATGGCTTGACCGTCTCGTGGTTGGACCGCGATCAGGACATCGACCTGATGCTCTAGCAACGATCCACGGTGCATGCGCTCGCGGACAGCCGAAGCGACTATATGGCGATGCGGAGGGCATCCATGGCCGTGGTTCGCCGTCCTGGAGGTTGGTGCGATATCGTGACGGCCAAGTAAGATGTGTGCGAGGTGACATCCCCGATACCTGAGTCGGATGCTCGTTTCGATACGGACGATAAGCCCGTATTCTGTTGCAACCAATGAGGGATAGGGGTTGAGAGTCGACCATGCCGCCACCCTCTGAGCCCAAGCTCTATCACATCATTCATGTGGACCGGCTGGCATCGGTAGTCGCAGACGGTGAGCTCTGGTGCGATGCAGAGGTACAGCAGCGCGTGAGTCCGGGAACGACCATCGGCATGAGCAACATCAAGAATCGCCGCCTGCGCAACCACCTCGACTGTTGGCCCAACCTCGCTGTGGGCGACTGCGTTCCGTTCTACTTTTGTCCTCGCTCAGTCATGCTCTTCGTGATCCATAAGGCTAATCACCCAGAACTCACGTATCGCGGTGGACAACGCCCCATCGCGCATCTCGAAGCCGATCTCTACGAGACAGTCAAGTGGGCCGACAGTAGCAGTCGGCGATGGGCCTTCACCCTCTCCAATGCTGGCTCCTCGTATTTCCAAGATCGCTGTGAGTTGGCGCAGCTGGATGAGATCGATTGGAAAGCCGTCGGAGCCAGCGACTGGCGGGATCTCAAAGAGAAAAAGCAAGCGGAGTTCTTGGTCGAACAGTCGTTCCCGTGGTCCTTGGTCCGGCGGGTCGGTGTACACTCGGCGAAGGTACTCGAGCAGGCGCATAACGCCATGCGCGCAACTGCTCACCAACCCACCATCGAGATCAAGCACGATTGGTACTATTAATGCGGGATTAGTGCCGATGATTCGATTTAAGGTCGGCGACATTATTACGGAAGACGCCGAAGCGCTGGTCAACACGGTGAACTGCGTCGGAGTAATGGGACGCGGCATTGCTCTCCAGTTCAAGCGGGCGTTCCCCGAGAACTTCCGCGCCTACGCCGATGCCTGCAATCGAGGCGATGTCCGGCCTGGGAACATGTTCGTGTTCGAAACGGGAGCGATCACCAATCCCCGCTACATCATCAACTTTCCGACCAAGCGGCATTGGCGCGGCAGGAGCCGCATTGAGGATGTCGAGGCTGGGTTAAACGCACTGGGCGAACTGATCCGTGAACGGGGTATCCGCTCAATCGCTGTTCCAGCGCTCGGCAGTGGCCTCGGCGGTCTCGAATGGTCTGTCGTGCGTCCGCGCATTGAGGAAGCGCTTACTCGCTGCGATGACTTGCAGGCCGTAATTTTCGAGCCTAGCGCGCCTTCTGCGGACCGGATCGTGCGCAACCCTCAAGTTCCCAAGATGACCTCGGGCCGAGCGGCGCTCGTCGGGCTGATGCACCGTTATTTGCGCGGCTTGCTCGACCCGTTCGTTACGCTCTTGGAGGTTCACAAGCTCCTTTACTTCATGCAGGCCGCGGGAGAGCCCCTGAGATTGAGATTCACGAAGGCTCCTTACGGACCCTATGCGGAGAACCTGCGCCGTGTCCTGCATGCCATCGAAGGACATTTCATATTGGGCTACGCCGATGGGGGCGACGCACCCAACAAGCAGTTGGAGATCCTTCCCGGCGCTGTCGAAGATGCTCATGCGGTTTTGGGTCGCTCGCCTAGAACGCGAGAGCGCTTTGACAGAGTGGTTGACCTCGTCGACGGGTTCGAGTCGTCTTTCGGTCTTGAACTGCTGTCAACAGTCCATTGGACCCTTGAATACGACAGCCCCGAATCCCGTGAGGACCTCATCGAGCAGGTCTATGCATGGAACGACCGCAAGAAACGCTTCTGGCCCCAACAGATCGGGTTGGCGGCGGATGTGCTAGTCCAAAAGGGCTGGAACTGCGACGGCACGAAATGGGTTGGGTGAAACGGAGCAATGGCAGGCCAAATTCAATAGGATGTGCGCTCTACAACTGTGGAAGAGCAACTACAGTCACCGAGATCTCTTCCGAATGCGAGTCGTCGCAGACGGGAGGGAACGGACCTTGGCCAATTCGGGCGAGGGAGATTGCTAGCAGGGGCACTGCCCAGATGCACCGTCTCTGCAAGCAGGCCAGTCTGACGATGCCTCAATTGAGTAGTAGCCTCGCACCGTCGAGCGCGCACGCCAGACGGCATATGATTCAGGCCTTGGCCTGAATCAGCCGACGTCGCCCAACGAGCATCCGGCTGGACAGCACGACGGCTGCGTCAGCGTACAGGGCGACGTAGCACGGTCTTTAGCTTTTCCGGTGCTGTGCGCCTCGGATCCGACAGATAAACATCATGGTGCTTGCCGGCTAGCTCAAGTCCGTTCGATTCCGCGAATGCTTGCATGGCGGAGATCGCCCCTCCCATGGAGTCGTAAGCGCCGACGTATAGGCACTGCACGGCTTTGCCCTCTTCCATCGGTTCCGTTCTCATGTTCCGATGGGCGGCGGTGATCTTCCCCTTCTTGTCCAATGCGCCCAAGGCGTCCGCGACATCTTCGTCGGAGACATGATCAGGCTGGATGAGCATCAGCGTCCACTGCCACTCATCGCGGCGATTCTCTTCGAACGCAGACTCGTCATCCGCCCACCAGAGCGCTTCGAGTGGCGGGACGACGAAGTCGTCCCGCCCGGCGGCCTTCAAGCGAAACTTGGTCGTGTACGCCGTCGAATACAGCGCGCCAATAGCGTCTTGAAACGCCTCCCCCTGCGGTGCCCCCTCACCGTCGATCATGAGGTATCGAAACTTCGGCACCTCGACCAAGTGCGGCTCGCGCTTTGGAGCGAACAGCTGCCTGTACTGTTTCTTGATGTCGATCTTCCCCGCCATCGCTTTCTCGTATCTCCCAGCCTACCTGCACCCGCGTCCTGAGCCACTCCACGTGGCCTGCGGGCCGGGCACCAGCAATAGGCACGGGCGACCATTGCACCCGGCGCGCGGGCGTGGCCGCGTTGGTCGGCAGTCCTGTCTATGCGACACCTGGTGCCGGTTCTAGGCGTGAGGCTGCTCTGCTCACAACAGCAGCAGTGATCATTCCGATCGTTGAGATTCCGCACAGCAGCAAGAAGAAGTACTGGTAGCCCGCGACGCCCGGAAAGTTGTCCAGCAACCGGCCCGCGATCGGCCCGATGAAGATGTCCGGCGTATACCCGATCAGCGAGATCAGGCCGACGGCTACTCCGGTCACCGTGTGTGGCACGCGGGTCTGCTCGAGCAGCGCGAAGTAGAGGCCCCTCAGCCCGTAGACGCCGAAATACGTGATCACGAGGTTGGTGTACACGATTGCTAGGACTTCCGGGCTCGCGTCGAGGAGATCCAAGATAGCCCAGCAGCCCGCCAGCGCTCCGAACGAGATCCAGACCATGCGCGCGATCCCGAACCTATCCCCCAGCAGGCCCGCCCCCAGTGCACCAACGAGGCGGAGGTAGCCCGCATTGGCCGTGAAGCCCGCCGCATCAGCTTCGTTCATGCCGAGGACGTCGTAGGCGTACCCGGAATAGTAGTCGAGCCCTTTGTAACCTGAATACGCGCAGGTCACGATGACCGCTGTCAGCCAGACCGGGCGCATCCCGAACACAGTTCGTATCGCCGGCCAAGTGTTCGGGCTAGGCTCGAGTTCTTCAGCCGAGGAATCAGGGATGCACACCCAAGCGACAATTCCCGCCGCTAGGGTGGCGACCGTGTATTGGACGATGACTGTCTGCAGTGCGTCTGCTCGGGTCGCTGCGTCGGCCAGCGCCGGGTCACCGCCGAGACCGGCCCGCAGCAGCATCACGCCGAGGCTTGCGAAACACGCTGCCACAAGGCCTCGGCCCCCGTCCAGCCAGCCGAAACCTCGCCCTTGCGAGACCGTTCCACCCCACGATCTGGTCGCCCTGATCAGGGCTCCCCAGTACAGGAAAACGGAGGTAACGCCCCAGAAGGCATACAGAAACGACAGGCCTGCGAACCCAGGGAAGGACATCAAGTACACGCCGCCCGCAGCGGTTGTGGCCAGCGACAGGGTCATGAGCTTGCGCGCCGAGAAATGGTCGGCTAGCACACCACCGGGGAAATACCCAATCATGGCCAGGACGCCGTAGAAGACGAAGGCGTCCCCAAGGTCGGCGTTGGAAAGCCCGAACACGTCAAGGACCGTCGGCCGGTAGTACCGCGGCAGGTGATAGGGCAGGCTGAAGATCATCTCGCCGCCGAACACAAGCGCGAACATGGCGAGAAAGCGCGAGCGGAATCCGGACGTAGGCGGTGTCGGCATTAGAAGGGGTGGATTGCTGGGAACACGTGCTGCTTGGTCACGACACACCAGCAGCGAGACTAGAAGCCCCCAGTTCCGTTGTGTGGGTTCCGGAAATTCTGGCCTCTGATTTCCGGAAATTCTGGCCGGTCAGCAAGGGGCCGAGAAGGGGACGAAGCGTAAGAGTTAGAGGTGGCACGGCCGGGCGATGGGCAGGGAGGCTGCGAGCAGCCGGACCGGC
>JAJEHF010000194.1 GCA_022823865.1 Bryobacterales bacterium | reverse complement strand
GATACGGGCACTGTCGCCTAGGCGACCACACGGCGGCCCCGGCCGCAGAGCGGAGCAGCGCCCGGAGCCCGCACTCCACCCCGGGTATGGCTAAGCAGCTTCGAACCGAGTCTCGTCGGTCTGAGGCAAAGCCTCGCTAGTAGTTGGCAACGGAACTTTCAGCGTGAGCAGCCGCTCTGGATTGAATCCCAGGTCTACGGACTGCAATTTGGCGAAGCTCTGGACTAGCAGGCCAGCTCCGAACATCAGCACGAACGAGAGGGTGACTTGGCCGACGACCAATTGCTCCTGCCGTGTGATTCCAACGAAACGCTTGCCCCACCCCGTGGATATCCGATTCGCCGAACTGGCGTGACCGGTCAAGAGGCTCGCGATACGACTCCTGGCGACTTCCAGGGCAGGGAAGAAACCGACCACCAAACTGGTCAGGGCTGCAACGCCCGCGGTGAACACCAGCACACCACCATCCAACTGGACTTGGTCGAAACGGGGCAGGTGAGGTATGTGCAAACGGGGCAGAATGCGAATCACAGCGGCTGCAAGGATGATCGCTAGGCCGCTGCCCAACACCACGACCGTGGCGCTCTCGACCAAGAGCCTGGACATCAGCCTGGAGGTGCCGGCCCCTAGGGCGGCGAGCGTGGCGAACTCGTGAGATCGCGCCGAAGCTCTGGTCAAGACAAGTCCGGATACGTTCGTGCAAGCGATCAAAAGCAAGACGCAAACGGCCCCGAAGAGTATCCACAGGACGGAGCGCACGTCGGAAACTACGCGCGTCTTGAGGGGCTGGACTCGCACAGTGACTTCGGGCTTGGAGTCCATGCTCTTGGGATGCCGCGACAGGTAGCTCTGGTTCAACGAGTCCATCTCGCTCTGGGCTTGGGCGAGAGTTGTTCCCGGCTTGAGGCGAGCGATGACGTCCTGTGTCATCACGAATTGCCAAAACCTAGACGGCATCTGAGAGGTGTGAGACGGGCGTGTGACCCAAACGTCGACTTCGGGGAATGGGAAGTCGAATCCTTCGGGCAGAACTCCTACGACTGTGTATGGCTGCGCGTCAAGCAACAGAACCCGTCCTGGCAACTGCGGGTCCGCACCGAAACGGCGCTTCCATAAGCCCTCGCTGAGGAGGGCTGCCGACCGACCCGATGGATGATCTTCTTCCGGGACGAAGCCGCGCCCTACGATCGGCTGAATTCCCACTACCTCGAGAACGCTCGAAGAGACCCGCGCCGTCACAAGCGCTTCGGGATCACCGGCCGATGAGAGTGTCATGACTTCCGGCCACTTGAGAAACGCTCCAATTGTGCTGAATGACTCCGCGTGGTCTCGTGTGTGTTCGACCCTCCGCACCGTGAAGTGTTGGTCAAGCGTGCTGGTGACCGGGTTGTCTAGCGACAAGACCACCAGTTCTTCCGGACTGCGGTAAGGCAGCGGTGCAAGGACAACGGAGCGTAGCAGCGCGAAGAGCAAAGTGGCGCCGCCAATGCTGAGCGCCAGAACACAGATGGCCGTCACGGTGAAGACGGGGCTCGTGCCTAGCTTGCGCAGTCCGTAAGTGATGTCTCCGAGCAGGGCTTCGATCCGGCTGAATCCCCAAGACTCGCGACATTCTTCCTTGACTCCGGACAGGCCGCCAAGGCGCACACGCGCAAGCCGGGCGGCTTCACAAGGGTCCATTCCGTCTTCAATGTGCTTTTCTGTCAGCTTGTCGAGGTGAAACTGCAGTTCCGCATCAAGATCCCCTTCCGCACGCTTGCGCCGGAACAGGACCTGCGCGCGATAAAGAAAGCCCTCTAGCATCCGTTCAACCAACTACGGGGCCAGGCTGCATTGCTAGATTCCGCCCTGCTGGCCAAGACCTTCAACGGGCTCCCTCCGAACGTCTCTATAAGCAGCCAAGGTTGCCGCCGCGAGACTAGTGGCTCCGACAGCGAGCCAAGCGGCGCCATAGGACGTGACCGGATAATCTGCAATGCCGAAGAACTCACTCCGGAGCAGCCCAAGCATCGGAATCGTCAGGGCCGTTCCTGCCAGCACTCCTGTAGCGGTCAAGAGGGACGTCTGCTTCAAGACGAGCGAGAGTGCTCCCCCGTTCGAGCTTCCCAGTGCTCGTCTGATTGACAGTTCGCAGGCCTGCCCCTTCACCAGCGACGCGGCCATTCCGTAGATTCCCGCCAGTGCCAAGATCAGAGCCACGACTGAGACTACCGCCAGTGTGTGGGTGGACGCTCGGGATTTTGAGATGGATTCGGCGAAAAGCGAACGCATCGAAATGAGATTCGAGATGGCGAGGGTCGGGTCGGATCTCTGGACGGCAACTGCAAGCGGGCGCTGGAGCGCTTCTGCCGGCAGCTTCGACTGAACGAGCAGCGAGAGTCGCCGAGTGGGCGCGGCAGCGAGCTGTCGGTACAGCGCCTGTGGTGGTTCGTTTGCCCTGGGGTCGTGGTAGGAGTCTTCAACGACTCCGATCACTAGGTAAGGCTGCCCGACGACTGTGATTGATCGTCCTATTGCCGCAAGCGGATCGTCTCCCCAGAGAGAGCGCGCCAGCCTTCTGTTGATGATCGCCTCACGACGGCCGGCCGCGCCTCCAGCTTCGCGAAAGGACTTCCCCGCCAACAGCCGGATTTCGGTGACCGAGAAGTAGTTCGGTGTGCATCGGTAGTCTGCCACTAGGATCTGCTCTGTGTCGCCTGAAGCTGCGTGACCACCGGGAACGTTGACGAGTGTCGTATTCCAACCGTCCTTCATGGGCATCGGATTGACGGCGGCCACTTGACTCACACCGGGAATTGAGCGAGCACTCTCGATCAGCTCCGTAGCAACAGTCCTTTGAGACTGGGCCGACGAGTATCGGTCCGACAAGAGCGGCACCGACGTCGTGAGCGTTCCGTCAAGCGAAAATCCAAGGTCTCTGCTTTGCAATTCCCCCAGGCCGTCAATCGCCGTCTTCGTTCCCACGAGCAGCACGACGGCAGCGGCTACTTGGACCAACACAAGAAGCTTTAGTAGGTTCGCCGTCCTTTGGCTCCCGCCTTGGCTTTCCTGCAGTGCCCTGAGCGGTGTGCGTGACGATCGCAGAGCGGGTTGCAGGCCGGAAATGATTCCGACAAGCACCGAAAGCCCAAAGGAATACGAGAGTGCCGCCTCGTCGAGCCGTATTTCCATCCAGTACGGGATATCCGACGCGAACTTCGCTGTGGTGTACCGGATCGCCCAATGGGCTCCGATCACACCGGCCGCTCCTCCCGCCAAGGCGACGAGAACGCTTTCCGTCAGGAATCGCTGAACCACGTCGCGCCGGGAAGCCCCAAGCGCCAGGTACGTGGCGGTCTCGCGTTGTCGAGACACGAAGTCTGCGGAACGAATGCTCGCGACATTCAGGCAGACCACCAGCAAGAGAAAACCGGCCGTCACGAGCAGGAACGAGATGATTCGCCTCATTCGGACACCGCCAGTCAGGGCATCGGTCAGGGGCATTATGACCACGCCGCGTTCCTGCTCGGAGCGCGCAAGGATTTCGCCGAGTTCGGCCTCGACGCCCTCCGCCGTGGCTCCCACTGACAGTCGGCCAACAACCTGAAGGTTTCGGGTGAGGCGACGGTTCTCCTCCGAGAGCTCCGTCCAGGGAAGCCATACATCGGAAGCAAACGGGAATCGAAACCCGCTCGGCATGACCCCAACGATCGCGTGCGAGTTGCCGTTGATCGTTAGCGCCCGGCCAAGTACGTCGTCTAGACCCGATAGCCGCGACTGCCAGAAACTGTGAGAAACGATCACCGCGCCCGGTCCACCCACGTTGAACTCGCCCTCTTCGAACGTCCGACCCAGAACGGGCTGGATGCCAAGCACCCCGAACAGATCTGAGCTGACCAGCACGCCGTCCACCAGTTCTGGGTGGGGTGGACGGTCTGAAATGCTGAAGACTCGCGTCCCGTAGGCAGCGACTGCGGCCAGAGACCGTTGCCGTTCCTTCAGCGCCCGAAAGTACGGCGCGGACGCGGGACTCCTACGACCCAGGCGGTCCGACTCGTAGATCTGAACAAGTTCGTGGACCCTCTCGAAGTGAGTGGAATCGTGGGAGGCATCGAAGATGCTGAACATCAACGTGTTTGCGGTGATTCCGAGTGCCAGGCTGGTTCCTATCACCACGGCCGAGCGAGGATATCTGCTCATGCGGGCGAAGGCATAGCGGGAGTCTCTGACTAGGGTGTCGATCCAGCCGAGCCCCCACGACTGACGACATTCCTCCTTGACCTGCTCGAGGCCGCCCAGCTCGATCCTTGCTAGGCGGGAGGCTTCGGCTGGCGCTATTCCGGCTTGGACATGCTTTTCGGTCAGCCGTTCGAGGTGGAACTGCAACTCAGCGTCGAGATCGTCCTCAAAGAGCTTGCGCTGGAACAGCGCGCGCACCCGATAGAGCAGGTCGCCTAGCAAGTCCCCCTCCCTCAAGCCATGTCAAGGATGCTGTCCACTGCAATCGGCAACGTGCACCGCGATTCGGGTTCTCTGTCGAATTGATTCCTCGAGAACTGGGTCAATTCGTATGACTTGGCTCGCCGGTTGTTGTCGGATGCGCCCCACCTCAAGCAGGTCCAACGGTCACGTCCCAGCCGCTGGGACGCCAGGTATAGCTCGGCTTGGCGGACCTGCAAGAGCTCTCCAGAAACCTGTCGGATTCGTTCCGAAACACTCCAGCCGTGCTCCGGCTCAATTGTCAAGGCCTTGAGAGTCAGCGGGTCCAAACTGCCCTGCAGAAAATCTGTGCGCGCCACAAAGACCCCTCTCACTTCTACAGGTCTATCTTAAGAGCGTTTCCTGTCGAAGTGCAAGGGTAGGCCGGCGAACGGTGGCACGTCAGTAGACTTGGCCCGGATGGTTCGCGACGAGCACGCTTCGCCCGCGTCGGTCTCCCCAAGCGCTTGACGTCGCGGGACGTTTTTCGAAGCTCCGACGCGGCTGATCGAAGCCGGTCTATCCGCTCCGCGAACTCGCTCGACGCGACCCTACCACCAGGTTGGAAACCCGATTGCTCGGAAGTACAGCAGGTACGCTGCCGCTACCAAGCATGCTGCCGACACCGCAATCGAGTGTATCCGGGCGAAGCGGCCCGTCCGCTCGGGACCGCTCCTCAACGAACTAATCAGACCTTGCAGGGCCAGGAGCACGAATATCCACGACAGAACGACAAAGCCAATTGCGGCCAGCGTTGGTCGTCCGAGCTGATCGACTACCCTGGCAAAGTCCCCCCATCCGGTACTCCCGATCCATACGGCGATCGCCATCGAAAAGGCCATCACCGCGAGCAACGGCCAGACCCTTGCCGCAACGAGACGATACTTGAGCTTCCCGGCCAGTTTCAAGGGAAGCCATGCGGCGGCCCAAAGCGGGCTACTGACCATCAGCAGCGCTGCAATCCCAGCCACCAGTCGCTCGAACCATACAACCGCTCCGGGCACCATGCGCAGACTCCCGATTTCTCCCTGCACGTATTTCGTCCCGTCGGGGTCCTGCACTAGGGCCAGCGTCGTTGCTGGCCGCGACTCGTGCCTAAACACGCGCTTGCTGATCGGATGGAACTCGATGGGCCGCCCACCCATCCTGACAGTCAGGACGTTATCGGCTCGCGAAACATGTGCGATACCAGTCAACCTCTCTACGAAGCGCATCGACTGGTTTCGGGACGTAACCGGCCGGTAGTAGCCGGTCCATTCGTCAATGTCAGAAGCGACTTCTTTGAAGACCGCCGCACTGGGCTTGTCGATGTTGCGGACGAGATACTCGCTGACGAGATCATCGGCACGTCTGACGAGCCTGTTGTTCGACACCGCGACCATCAGGCAATATCCGAGACCTTGGTCTGGCGAGTACGCATACCGCGCGTGGTAACCCGGCATGCTGCCGTTGTGTCCTCGGAAGAGGAAGCCATGCTCGGAACTCGGAAAGTTGCCCAAGCCGTAGCCGGGCTGCAGATGGGCTGACAGAGTTGTCTCCGACCTTTCCATGCGTGCAATTGAATCGGGTGAGACCAGCTGGCGACCGGCGAAACGGCCTCGGTTGAGGGGCATCCTGACGAAGTTCGCCATCTGCCGCGGTGTTGCGCTCAATGCGCCCGAGGGGCGTACGACAATGTGCTGATAAGGAACCCGTATCCCTTCAGCGTTGTACCCCGTTGCCAGCCGTGCTTGGAGGTCGTCCGTCAGCAGTAGTCCGGCTCCGGTCATCTCCAGTGGCTCGAGGATTTCGTGTTTGAGGAACTCTTCAAACGGGCGTCCGTCGAGTTCCTGCATGACGTACGCCGCGGCCGCCGGGCCGGCGTTCGAATACGAGAAATGGAGACCCGGAGGCCATCGGCAATACAGTGACCCTCGAATGTGATCGATCCCCTGCCGTAGGGGGAGGGGCGTCGGGTCGTCGCTTGCATAGTCCTTGTACCTCAGGTCATCGAACCCGGCCGTGTGCTCGAGCAGGTGGACTAGACGCACCGGGGCCTCGCTGTCCCACCCGTTACGAATTCCAATCTCCGGCGCTAGTTCAGCGACGGTGTCTGTCAACTGCAGCATTCCGCGCTCTTGAAGGATGAGCGCGGCGAGGCCAACGAAGCTCTTGGTGATGGAGCCAAGGCGCCAATAGGTGTTCTCGTCGGCTTCGAGGCGGGTGTTGGGGTCGGCCATCCCAATGCCGGCTGCCCAGATCGTCTCGTCCTTCGATACGAGAGCCACTCCTATAGATCCTTGGCCAACTTCATCTAGTTCCCTTTGGATTGCCGCGCGAAGCTCTTCGAGCGTTGACGGCTTGACCGGGTCAGACGCCGCAGAAAGAAGGCTCACGGTCAATATCAGGGAGATCGTTGCGAGCCCGCCAGTCGTCAGCGGACGACGCCACGAGGTCAACTGCATCGGTGCCGCCTCAGGTCCGCTATCCGACCTCGCCCAATGGGCCCGCGTTCTCGCGCGACGACTGGCCGGGAACAACTCGAGTCGGCCCGGAAGTTTCGAACGGCACTCTAGAACCATCCCACGGCTAGGAAAAGAAGGAAGACCGGGATCCCGGAGAAAGCAATGACAAGGCTTCGCTTGGTTCGGCGAGTCAGGTACTGGTGGCAGATCACCCCGACACAAACACCGAGAAGCAGCAGCCAGGACGAGTTCTGCGTCACCGCGCGCGCCGCAAGTTCTGCTATGCCCTCTCCGCCGACCAGAGGCATTGCCAGCCAGCTCAGGACAAGGAACGCTCCCCAAGTGACGCCCGCCATGATTCCCCCCAGGACCGCCATTCGTGTCAGGCTCGGCGTCAAGACCGCCAACATCATGAAGACAGCTGTCGAAATGACGGGCACAAGGTAGACTTCCGAGGAGGTCGATGGCTCACCCGACAGGTGGCTTGAGACTGCCGATTGCGCAACAATCTCCGCGGGAATCATTGATACGGACAAGAGGATCGCCTTGCTGGCCAGAAGCGTCCCACCGGTAATGGGCCGACTCAGCCAGAACGCCGTGCTTCCCACCGTGGCGTCATCATGCACCAGCTTCGAGACAATGGCTGCTCGCATGAAAAGGTCGAGGAAGACGACTAGTAGGCCTGCGAGCACGAGATCGACAGCGACATCGTACTCGGCGGTGCTTGGGGTGACGACTTCCTGAACTGGCCCGCGTCCCTCGAGGAACAGCTCGATCCTTGCGTCCAAGACGACAGAAGTGATCAGGATCGGGTACCAAGCCGCGAGGATCCAACTCACGCGGCGGAAGTCTTTTCGGACCAAGTGAAGAATCAGACTCATTCCAGTTCCCTCCCTTGGGACCGGTAGGTCCGGGCGAGTGCCATGAAGATTTCCTTGAGGGACATGCGGCTTACGGTGACCTGTCTCACTTCTGGGATGACGCTCCGAATGAAGTCGTCGCCTGTCCCCTCCTTGTACGCGCTGTCGACGAACCGGACTGTTCGTCCCACCGTCTCCGGTAGCAGCCACGAATCCGGCAGCACATCCGGCAGCCGACCGCCCGATTCCAGAGTCAACTGGCAAGAGCGGAATCGTCCTTCGAGCGACGCTGTGCACTCCGAGACCCGTAGCGACCCCCTGTCAATCACACCCACCCAGTCCACTAGCCGCTCTACCTCGTCGATGTCATGAGATGACACCAGCACAGTCCACTCGGTCCGATCGCTGAGTTCTAGCAGGCCTCGCATGAACTCGTCCCTCACGAGGGCGTCTAATCCGCTGAACGGCTCATCCAGGACAACTAACTCCGGCCGGTACGCGAGCGAAACCAGCAAGGCTGCCTTAATTCGCATGCCGCGCGAGAAGCTCTTGATCTTCTGCGAGAGTGGCAGGTCGAACTGCTGGGTCAACTGGTGGCACAGGTCCTGATCCCACGAGGGGTACATTGGCCGGCAGAAGTCGATCAGGTCCTGAACGCTCATCCAATCTGGCAATTCCTGATTCTCGGAAACGTAGCCGATGCGGGTGAATTCCGAGGGGCCTAGGCGGGTTGACTCGGTTCCTAGGACAGTGGCCCGACCGCCCGTCGGCCGGACCATGTTTAAGAGCATCTTGATCGTGGTGGTCTTGCCGGCGCCGTTCGGCCCCATCAGGGCGAAGATGCTCCCTCTCGGAACGTCTAGGGACAAGCTCCTGACGGCTTCGGTTCGGCCAAAGCGCCGCGAGAGCTCTCTGGTCTGGATGATCGCGTTCATTCGCTAACGGCCTCCCCGACTGCCACGTGCTCCCGCTCATGCGCTGGCGGCACCTCGGACAGACGAATCCAGTGGCTCTGGACCGCCTCGATTACTTGGTCCAAGGTCAGAGACAGCCTCCTCGCTTCGACCACGAGCTGCTCAACTTCACGGAGCAATAGTTCGGATCGCTCCTTCCGGGATGGTTCCGGAAGCCGCGCAACGAGAGTTCCAACTCCTGGCTGGACAACCAGCAGTCCCTGATCCACGAGCCGTGTCACCACCTTTTGCGCGGTGTTGGGATTGATGCGTAGTTCCTGGCTCAGAGTTCTGATGGATGGGAACCGATCGCCCGGTGACAGCTGGTTGGAAATGATCGCTCGCTGCACCGCGTAGACCAACTGCTCGTAGACCGACGCGCCCGTTCGCAACTCAACAGTGAAGGGCAGCATTGCTGTACTAGGTATAATAGTACAGTTAGGGATCAGAAGGCAGTCGTCTTGGGGTTTCCCTAACCGGGCAGTCAGGCAAGTGCGTCCGGTGCCTCATTGGCAAGAAGGAACGGCCGGAGGCGCGGATGGAGGCGAGATATGCCCGTAACTAGGACCTGTCCCGGAAGCTCTCGCAATGTTCTGGGGGCCTCACCCCGGGGCCTCTATGCCTGCGGACCGGGTGCACCGAGAATGAAGTAGGACAAATTGCAAGTTCCGCGCTGGACAATCTTGTTGTGCTGCGTCGCGATGACCGCGGCAGCCTCCCCGGTCAAGCCATTAGTGTCTTGGAGCACCTATCTCGGGGTAGCGGACTGCGATGACTTAGCCCTATCGCAGTGAGACTTGTTCCTCGCATGCCATTCGCCGGAGAGTAGCCTTCCTGTTCAAGTAACGGAATCGCGGGGTCGGCAGGGCATGATGGCCGCGTACGTGCTCCGCTTGGATTTGAACCGAGGGAAGCTCGTGTATGCCACGCGGGTCGGGGCGGACGCCCTGACAGCGGCACTCCGGATCAAGGTAGACAAGAAGGGTCGTGCGTTCGTGACCGGCCTGACGAAGAGCCCTGGGCTGCCGGTGACGGACGATGCCGTGCAGCCGCGATTTGGGGGAGGCGAAAGCGATGCCTTCCTAGTCTCCATCGCTCCTGACGGCCAGATCTTGTACGGCACGTTCCTCGGCGGTGAGGGAGACGATGTTGGAAATGCGTTGGCACTGGACGGGAACGGGCGAGTGCTAGTGGGCGGTACAACAACTTCGGCTGACTTCCCGGGCCAGGGCAGTTCCGGCAGAGGGAACGCCGATGCCTTCATCTCCTCATGGCGACTCTCGGATACGGCACCACCCCATTCAGTTGTGTTCGGTGGCTCGTCAGAAGAGAAGCTGACTGGAATCGCGCTAGATGGAAGGGGAGGAGTCTTTGCCGTTGGCTACACCAAGTCAGACGATTTCCCGACCCATGGCCCTGTCCAACCAAATCTGCGCGGTGTCAGCGACCTGTTCCTGACCCGTCTGCAAGTGTCAAGTCTCGCGATTTCGTTCTCGACGTACCTTGGCGGCTCGGGTGACGATTCAGGCTGGGGGGTGGCAGTCGACGAACGCGGTGCTCCAGTCGTAGCCGGAATCACCGATTCCCAGGACCTGCCGGTAAGCGACGACGCCTTTCAACCGACGCCCCAGGGAGGGTTAGATGCGTTTGTCGCAAGCCTTGACGGCCCTGCATTCAGTACGGTTCGGCTGACCTACTACGGCGGCTCGCAGGATGATTCGAGTGGTTTTGATGGAGAGGACATCAAGGTGGATGCGAGCGGCAGAGTCTGGCTGGTGGGTCTCACATCGTCCGCTGACCTGCCCGTTTTCAACGCACTGCAGAAGAGCTACGGCGGCGGGACAGATGGCTTTGTTGCAGCCTTCTCCCGCGGACTTACGGATCTTCGGTTTGGCACGTATAGCGGCGGATCAGGAAGGGACATCCTGGAAGGCCTTGACGTGGGTTCCGATGGAACAGTCGCGGTGTCAGGGCTGACATTCTCGAAGGACCATCCGATGCCGGGGCGGGTGATTCAACTTAGGCAATCCGAGATCAGAGTGGGCGGACAAGTCGCAAACGCAGTGACGTGGGTGTTTCGCGTTCCCTCCCGGTGACGACCGGAGCCGTCACGCCGAAGGCCGGCTGAATTTGCTGGTCGTCAGCCGGCGGCCCCACAGGGCTATCGAAGCTCTCGAGGCTCTCGAGTGACCATGCGCTAATCCCGGCGCATTCGGTAGGGTGAGGGGCTCTGCAATGGTGGGATCCTAGACACGCTCAGAGCCGCTGAGTTCGTCATCGAATCTTGGCGAGACTACTACAACGCCTTGTAGCCGTAGGTTAGGTTGAGATACCAACCAACGGCTCCGGAAGCAGCGATCCTTTCAAGCTCAGCCGCCCGGTTTCGCCATCCGCCACGCCCCGGAGATGCGCGCGGTCGAACGGTCATGGCTGCATCGGCCGCCACGAGCCCGGAGGAGGGTGGCGTCTTTGGTCCGGAACGTCACCGTTCAACTAGAATCTAGTGAACGGAGGTGCCGTCGGGTTGCGGCTGGAGGCTAATTGGGACTTCGGATCGATAGCCAACCCAATGGAGGCAGCGACCGCAAATGACGGCCAGACTGTCTACAGCGGCTATCTCATTTCTTGCGATGCTAGTGGCATGCGGGACGCCGCCCCCCAACGATTACGCGGCAGAAATCGAAGCATGGCGCACCGAACGCGAGGCTCGGCTCAAGGCTGACGACGGCTGGCTGACGCTGACCGGACTCTTCTTTCTCAACGAGGGTGACAATAGCTTCGGTTCGTCGCCGCAGAACGACATCAAATTGCGGGCCGGGCCCGAGCGGGCCGGAATCATCACGCTGCGGGACGGTAGGGTCGGCGTCCGAGCAGTCGAAGGACAGACCCTGGTGGTCGATGGGCGCAGGGTCGATGCGGCACAACTATGGCCCTACGAGGGCCCTGATCGACCGACCATCACCCTTGGTCCCCTCTCGCTGTTCTGTCATGAGAGTGGCGACCGCTTGGCAATGCGTTTGAGAGATTTGCAGAGTGAAATCAGACGCGAATTCACGAAGCTGCGCTGGTACCCAGTAGACGAGTCGTTCCAGATTCGCGGACGCTACGTCCCACACGACAAACCGCGCACCATGGAAGTGGTCAACAACCTCGGCGATGTCCTGACCCTACGCACAAGCGGATCAGTTGCGCTGACTGTCAAGGGCGAGGTGCTCCGTCTGACCGCAATCGATTACGACGACCGCCTATGGTTCGTCTTCAGCGACCGGACTAGCGGAAGCGAAACCTATCCCTCCGCGAGGTTTCTTTATGCCGACATGCCTGACCTCGACGGAAGGACTACCGTCGACTTCAACCAAGCCTACAATCCGCCTTGCGCGTTCAATCCATACACGACTTGCCCGCTCCCGCCGCCGGAAAACCGGCTGCAGGTCCGAATCGAGGCCGGGGAACTCGACTATCAAGGCCGTCGCTAGCCACCCGACGGCCGACTGCGCACGGTGGCGGTGACTGTTTACTCTGCACTCGTATTTGATTGCGCAAGACCGATGTTTGTTGTGTGAGAAGGAATGCGGATTCTCTACTTTTAAGTCATTTGTTTTTAACAACTTATGTTGACATCGTGGCGGAGAGGGAGGGATTCGAACCCTCGTTAGAGTTACCCCTAAACACGCTTTCCAAGCGTGCGCCTTAAGCCACTCGGCCACCTCTCCGCAACGAGGGCTAGGCGAGATCTTTCGCCCGCTCACTCATTGTAACGATCTCTTTGGGCCCATTGCGTCGCACCGTGTCGCCGTGGTCGCGACCCACTACGCGTCGGAGAACACTCGTTGCTGCACCGCGAGAATTTCGGACTCGGCACATGTCGCGGCATACGCATGGAAGGCTCGTCGCACCAAGATGCGGGCATCTGGCCCGTACGGCCGCAAGGTTTCGTCGACCCACGTGCTGAGATCCCGTTCCGAAGAGGAGTTCTCCGCGACCGCTTCGGCCCGCGTCCGAAACTCCGGCAGGAACCGGTCGCAGAAGTCCACCTTGTATTGCAGCGGTACAAGATCGGAAATCTCAAACGCGTACTCTGGTACCGACACGCCAATCAGAGCGAGCATCTGGGCAAGGAACTTGTTTGAAAACTCCTTGACTTCCCGGTCCACCGCCTGGCGGTGTTCGTTGAACTCCTCCAGTGAGGCGTCTGGGCCCAGCGGAGCGGCCGCCAGCTCGAGATAGAGCTTGTTCTTCGGCTCAGTGCCCGACGGGCGGATCGTTGCCTTGATTCCCCCTTCCACGGTGTAGCTGATCAGGTTGCGCGAACTCTTGTCGGTCTCCGAAAGGAACGGTCCATACTTGACCTCATCCCAGTAGTCGTTGACGCTCAAGACCGCGCGCCCTCCAAGTACTTTCGGAGGATCGCTGCGCAGCAGCTGCTGAATCTTGCGGATGTCGGCCGAGCCCTTGGCCCCCTGCATCACGGTCGACCGCACGGTGTTGGCGTGGTATCCGTACCGCTTGTAGGTGTCCACCAAGTAGTCGTAGACCGTCTCTCCGCGCTCAGCCAATTCCGATGTCAGCTCGGCCAGCACCACCGCCGCGCCGGCGGCGTCCTTGTCGCGGACTTCGGGCGTGAGCATGAATCCGTGGCTCTCTTCGGCGGCGAGCACGAAGTCGTCAAGCGACGCTCGAATGTCGCGGTATTGCCCGGTACGTTCCAGCGATCCCAACACCGCGGCAACGTACTTGAATCCCACCAGCAAGTCACCGATCACGACACCGTTACGCGACTCAATGAGCCGCCGGATCAGGTCGGTGGTGACCTCGGTCTTGATGCCCAAGGGCCGCTCGGGAAGACCTCCTGTAGCTTCCAGCGCGTCCAGCCTATACCGGGCTAGAATCGCGGCGAACTCGTTGCCGGTCAGAAAGGCGTAGCCGTCTCCGCAGCGGGTCGCTCCGCCCAAGCGATCTGCGTCGGGATCGGTCGCCAAGAGCAAATCGCCGCCGACCTTATCAGCCAACTCGATGCCCATCTGTAGGGACTCGGGCACTTCCGGGTTTGGGCTGCGGAATGTGACGTGCTTGAAGTCGCTGCGAATCTTGCACTGTTGATCGACGTAGAAGAGCTGACGCCCTTTGGCGTAGCCCATTTCCTCTAAGCAGCGCCCAACCGTGTCGACCCCAGTGCCGTGCAAGCTAGTAAAGACAAACTTTCCTGCGCCCCCAGGCCTCCGCAAGCGCAACGCAAGGTTCATGTCAATGAATGCCTGCCTCGCCTCGGGAGGAATCGCGTGAATCAGGTGGGAGTTGCGGGCTCCAGCCTCTGCAGGGATGTTGATCTCCTTGACGCGCTCGACGATGGCTGCCAGTCTCTCATCGTCAGGTGGGATCTCTTGGCCCCCCTCGGCGTTGTAAAACTTGCTGCCGTTGTCATCGGGATGGTTGTGCGACGCGCTGACGTTAATCCCACCCTGGGCACCGACCCAGCGGATCAGGAAGGACAGCTCTGGCGTAGAAATGTAGCCTCCGTCACTCGAGGGCAGGGCATAGACCTCGACCCCGGCCGAGGAGTACACCGTAGCGGCGATGCGTGCGAAGTCCCTGGAACTCAACCCCAGCAATGGATTCTCCAAGTCGTTCGGGTAAGTCCCGCGGATGTCATGGAAGGCGCGCACGTCGTTCGCGATGACGACCCTCAGCCTCTCCGCCTCGCCGAAGCGCTGGCGGAGGTATTCGACGTGGCCTTGCACCGACGAGGCGATCGTGTAGGGATTGATGCGATTCGGGCCCACTCCGACGGGTCCGCGCCGCCCGCCAGTTCCGAAAGGGATCACTTGGTAGAAGCTGTCGATCAAGAGGTCGAACTTCTCTGTCTCGACCATCCAGCGCAGGATCGCGCCGTAGTCGCTGCGCGGGACTAACCCAGCGAGCTTGTCCGTTCCGAGCCAGTCCTCGAAATTTGCCAGCGCCGAGTGCTTGATCTCCTCAGGCAGGTTGATCGACTCCACGCCCTGCCTGGCTCGGGCGAGGAGGCTGTCAAGGTCTGTGCTCATGGTTGACTCACGTGGCGGCTGGCTGGCTCGAGATCTTCGGGGCGGCCTACGTCGCGCCAGAAACCGGGAACCTCGAAGAAACGCACAGTCTTTCCCGAACTCACGACCTGAGAAATCGCGTCTGTCAGGTCATATTCCCCGCGAGCAGAAAGGCCCAATCCGGCCAAGGACTCGAAGAAGCGATCACGGAACAGGTAGACCCCGGCGCACAAGAAATTGGTCGTCGACGTACCCTTCGGGGGCTTCTCCACGATCTTCACGACCCGGTCCGCTTCCACATATACCGCCCCTCCCCTATAGGGATCGTCGACATAGGTCAGCGCCAAGACCATCTCCGCGCCAGGTCCGCGTTCGATCAACTCGCTGTAGACCTGCGGATCAACGATGATGTCTCCAAACGTGAGCAAGAATGAACCCTCACCGACGAAGTCCTTCGCGAGAAGAGCGGCGCTGCCGGTGCCGTTCGGCTCGTGCTGAACGACGTAGCTCAGCTTGATACCAGAGGGCGGGTTAGCCGCGAAGTACTCGCGGATCATCTCGCCCTTGTAGCCGATCACGATACAGGCTTCCCCGACTCCGGCAGTTGCGAACCGTTCCAGCTGATGGGCCAGCATGGGGCGGCCGGCCAGCGGCAGCATGGGCTTGGGGCAGTCGGCGGTCAGGGCCTTCATGCGCGTGCCCCGGCCCGCTGCGAGAACTACCGCCTTCATCAAGCTATCCGCGAAAGGCCGCCGGAATTCGAGCGCGCCTAGACCCCTAATCGTAGCGAATGACGGAGCGCCGATTAGCCGAGCATTATGGAGCCAGAGACGGTGAAGTGGCTGTGTTCGGAGTTGCCGGGAGAGCCCGAACGAGTTCCGCCGGCACTCGTAGAAACGCAACGCTACCTGCCGAGTCTGAGCGCGTCCTCAGAGCGACAGCAGCCGCAATCGTGGAGCGGGGACTCGGCTGGCAGTTGATGGCTTCGATTTGGCTGATGGCGAACAGAGATCTGCGCGGTTCCCGGCTGACCCAAGCAGCAAGAGCTGCTCTGCAATGCCCGGACCTACGCCTAGTGCCAGTTGGTGTTCCCGTCGGCCTCCGAGAAGAGATCCACCAACCGAGTATTGACGTAGTAGTTCCCCCTGCCCGCAGATCTCTTGCTAAGGAAGCCCTCCTCGGTCAGGGCTTCGAGGTAGCGAGCGGCTGTGGGTCGGGATACCTGCACTTCGCGCCGAACGAAGTCGATCTTGGTATAGGGGTTGCGGAAAATATCGTTCACCAACTTGTGTGAATAGACCCTCGGGAGCTTCGAGCGGATCGCATGCTTGTATTCCGCCCTCAGTTCGCAAATTCGTTCCACGATGACTAGGGTTCGGCGAGCTGTCTCCGACACAGCATGCAACATGTACAGCAGCCAACCTTCCCAATGCCCCTCATCGCGAACCCCTTGAAGGGCTCGGTAGTAGTCAGCTCTATTTCGCGCGATGAATTCGCTCAGGCAAAGGATCGGGGATTCCAGCAGACCGCTACGCACTAGGTACAGGACGTTAACGATCCGCCCAACCCTGCCGTTTCCGTCTTTGAACGGATGGATGCTCTCGAACTGATGGTGTATCACGGCCATCTTGACTAACGGATCCAACGAAGACAGCTCGTCGTCGTTAGTGAATCGCTCCAGCTCCGTCATCCTTGCGGCAACGTCGTTTGGGTCTTGGGGTGGCACATGAACGATCTCGCCAGTGCAAGCGTTCCCGATGACCGTCCCGGGCTCGGTGCGGAAGCCATCGGCGCGAGACGTCACTAGCTGGTAGAGCTCAATCAAGAGGTCGCTGGTCAATCGGCTGTTCTCCGACCGAAGCCAATCGAAGCCTCGCTTTACCGCGGTTCGATATCGAGCGACTTCTTTGGCTGCCGGATCTATCGCTGAGTCGGGGAACAAGTCTGCTCGGTACAGCCAGTCTTGGGTAGTGACGATGTTTTCGACCTCGCAGCTTGCGCGGGCCTCCTGCAGGGTCAGCGTGTCCAGTAGTATCGTTGGGCTGGGAGCGGAGGCCGCTCGGCCCTTCAGTTCAGCTAGATGTCTATGGGCTCGAGCAGACGCCCTAAGGACCGCGGGGGTCTCGATTGAGTTCGGCAGTGGCAGCAACGGAACTTCGTAGGTTGATGGGAGCATCTCCGCGCTCTGTTGAATAGTGTTGGTACTGGTTGCCATATCGTCTCCAACGTGTCAAGGTCTTGGCGATCTCTTTCCATTGTGGGCCTGACGTGTCAACTGCCTTGACACGTCAGCAGCGACCTGTCAAGATTCTGCGGATTTCTTTCTACGACAAGCCTGACGTATTAGCGGTCTTGACATGTCAGCGAGGAGTACCTCGTTAGGGATGTCCAAGCAGCGATCGTTCAACTGCGCTCAGCACGAGCCCTGATACAAGTCCCGACCGGCCACCAGAGCCTGCATCTTGCGATCGGCCACGCTGCGGGAGAGCATCCAGAGCCCGCAGTCGGGATTGATGAAATGGATACGTTCCTCGCCCAGAATCTCAGAGGCCTGTTCGATGCGCGACGCGATCAGATCCGGGGTCTCGACCTCGTTGTCCTTGATATCGATGACGCTGAGCCCGAGCCCGGCTGACGGTTTGAGGTCCTTGAGAACGTGGAGTTCTTCGTACCCTCGCCTAGCGAATTCGAGAAGGAAGAAGTCACAGCGCAGGGCGTTGAGGTAGGGCAGCAAGTCATTCCAAATCCCGGTTTGGATCTGCTGCCCGCCGTAGTTGCCGAAGCACAGATGCACTCCCTTTCGCTCGCTGACTCCGTCGAGCACATGATTGAGGGCCGCAGCAGCCCATTCCGACTCTTCCGGGTGGCCGGTGATGTTCGCCTCGTCGAGTTGGATGACCTCCGCCGGAATTCGCTCCAGCTGCGAGCGCAGGACGCCGGCGACCGCCATGCAGAGTTCCTCGCGGCTTCCGTAGTGGCGATCGGTCAGCGTCTTGGTGAGCATGTGCGGCCCCGTGCAGGTGAACTTCAACGGCTTGGTCGCAAGATCCCGCACGAACTCATAGTCAGCTGGCAGGTTGAGGGTCCCTTCTCCGATCTGCTCGGTGACGACCCCCGCAGGGGCCGTCCTAAAGGCCATGCCGACCTCAGCCTGGAACAGATCCAGATCGCTGATCGAGTACTCTGTGCGAACGCCAGAGAATTGGCTTACGAAGTAGTCGATCATCCCGTTCGTTTCGGGATGCGAGGGATCGAAACGGTTCAATTCGCCATCGGCCACCACGTCGATGCCGATGCGCTCTTGCGTGTGCAGGACTACCGACACCGCGTCGCGCAGCGTGCCCTTCGAGCTGTCGCCGTACAGCCATAGCGGGATCGGGTAGCTGCCCACGACGGTAGTCTGAATTGCCATATCGCGATTATACGAGCGCGCCCTGGACGCGGATGCATGCGGGGTCCGCTAGCGTGCAGGCCTCGCTCGGTGCGCCATAACACTGGCGAGCCACCCACTGCGGCACTGCCTACGCTGGTGAGGTCTGGTCCGGTGCCGCTTCGCTGGTCCGGCGCAGCTGACCGCAAGCGGCGAAGATGTCGCGTCCTCGCGGTCTGCGCACAAAGCAGGGAACACGCGGGTGCAAGATCGCCCGAAAGGCCCGGACGCGCCGATCCTCGGGAGTCTCGTAGGGGATGCCCTCGCCGGGATTGAGTGCGATCAGGTTGACCGAGCACTTCAGTCCCGCCACCAAACTCAGCACGCGCCGCGCATCGTCGTCCGAATCGTTGACATCCCGCAACAGTACGTACTCGAAAGTGAGCTTCTCCCACGGCCTCAGCGGGTATTCGTGGCAGGCCTGCAGCAGATCCTCCAATCGGTACTTGGCCGTCACCGGCATGATCTCCGTGCGCTGCTGCTGATTGGAAGCGTTCAATGAGATCGCGAGCTTGCCCCGCACCGGGTGGCTTCCGAACTCCGCGATCTTGGGCACGATGCCTGCGGTCGAGACCGTGATCCTGCGCTGCGGAATGCCCACGCCATCGGGATCCGCCAGCAGGCGTGTGGCCTTCATCACCGAGCCGAGGTTGAGCAGCGGCTCGCCCATGCCCATCATCACGATGTTGATCGGCCGTTTCCGAGCGTCGAGCCCTTGGTCCATCGATATTGCCAGTACCTGCCCGACGATCTCCCCCGCGGTTAGGTTGCGCTCCAGTCCCATCAGTGCCGTGAGGCAGAACTTGCAGTCCACCGCGCAGCCGACCTGGCTGGAAATGCAGAGCGTGTCGCGGTCGGCTTCGGGAATGAAGACCGCTTCGACGGTGCGTTCGTCCGCCAGGCGGAGAAGGTAACGCACGGTGCCGTCGGTCGACATAAAGCGGGAATGGACGGCGGGCTGTCCGCTGCCGTGATCCCGCTCCAAGGCCTCCCGCAAGCTCAACGGCAGCGTCGAAATCGCAGAAGCGGTTCCGACTTGATCCCGGTACAGGCCTTGGTAGATCTGACGGGCCCGGTATGGGGCTTCGCCGAGCGATCGAATCAGATCGCTGAGCTCGTCAAGGTCCTGCCCGACTAGGTGTGTATGCGCCGGTGCTTCCACGCTTCACCATGCCTGCTTGGATTCCCGCACGCGCCATCACAGCGGCAGCATCTCCAATCGGATCTGCTCGCCATCGATTTGAAAGGCTTCCCTGATGGCGTCCGCCTCGCTGATAGGCGATTCGGCCAGCTTCGTGCAAAGAGTCTCGGCCATCAGGTGCTCCCGGTTTTGCGCCACGATCCGGGCCGTCCGGTCCGCTCCCTCTACGAAGAGTCCGATGCGCCGCGTGTACTCGATGTCCGCGGTCTTGCGCAGATTCTGCACGCGGTGCAGGAGCTCGCGATAGAATCCCTCGTCGAGCAGCTCTTCGTCGAGTTCGGTGCTCAGCACCGCAACCATCGTCGAGTCACCCGCAGCCGCGAAGCTCTCCTCAGCCTCGACACTCACTTGGACATCCTCGCTGTCAAGGACTAGATCCTCGCCATCAAAGTCGATGCTGGTTTTCCCGTTGGCAAGCAGGCTCGCCCGGAGCCTGGCAGCGTCAAGCTCCTCGAAGATCCGCTTGGCCTGCTTCATCTTCGGTCCCAGCCTCGGGCCGAGCCGCCGAAAGTTTGGCTTGACCACGTATCTGACATGGGCCTGGCCGCCGTCCACAAAGGCAGCCTCGTGGACGTTCAGCTCGTCCTCCACCAAGGCGGAGTACGGCTTGACGCGCTCGCGCAGGTCCGGATCGGCGATCACGACCTCCGCCCTGCGCAGCGGCTGTCGCACCTTCAGCTGGTGGTCCGTCCGCACCCTCAGGCCCAGCGAGACGATCCCGCGCACCGCGGCCATTTCTTCGGAGAGGCTCTGATCGACGCGACCCAAACTGACGGGCAGGTCGCACAGGTGTACGCTCTCCCGTCCTGCCACGCCCGCTCCTCGCACGATGTTTTGGTAGATCTCTTCCGCCATGAACGGCGTGAAGGCGGCGCTGAGCTTGGCTACGCTCACCAAGCACTCATAGAGCGTCGCGTACGCATCCGACTTGTCAGCGTCGAACTCGCCCTTCCAGAAACGCTGGCGGCTGCGGCGCACGTACCAGTTGGAGAGCGCGTCGACGAACTTGCCGAGTTCCGCTGCGGCTTCGTACGCGAGGAAGGCATCCATGTTCTCCCGCACCCGGCCCGCCAAGATGTCGAGCTCGGACAGGATCCAGCGGTCCAGCAGGGCTCGTTCCGCGGCTGGGCGGCCCGGCATTGTTCTGGGATCGAAGCCGTCGATCTCGGCGTAGATGGTGAAGAAGGAGTAAACGTTCCTGAGCTTGAGCGGAAACTCCTTCTGGATCATGCGAACGTTCGCCAGCGAGTGGCGCGTCGGCGACCATGGCGGGTTGCCGGCCAAGAAGAACCAGCGGAACGCATCCGCGCCGGGCGCGGGCGTGGGCGCTGTCAGCGTCACGCGCTCGCTTGCGGGCAGGCGCGGAACATCATTCGGCGCGACCTTGCCATCCCGGGCGACCCTCGCGCCGATGGACTCCAAGTCGCGGGCCGACAGCAGCAGAGACCGTCGCGGCACGAACTTTGCGGGTTGCACTTTCACATGTGTGCGCTTCGTGTCGGAGTCGCACGCCGCCAGCGTGACCTTGTCACCCGCCTTCAGATCAAGTGCATCGAGATCCTGCCTCGAGATTAGGACTTCCCCATCCGCTGGCTGCTTCGGGACATCCGATGCGGACATCACCGCGAAGTCTTGGGCCACTCCGTCGAAGATCACTTCCGGGGGCGTGTAGTTGCCCAAGGACTTGGACTCCTTCTTGCCAGTGGCGTCGGCCACGTGGCCAAGCACGATGCAATTGCGGAACGGATGCGGGTAAGCCGCCGGCTCTATGCCCAGATCTTTGCTGCACTGCTCGTCGAAGACCAGCGTGGATACCATCAATTGCGAGTAGAACCAGCCGCGCGTCTGGTCGATGGCCTCAGTGATGTAGTCCGCGGGGAAGCGCGACTCGAATTCCCGCCGCCCCTCGTGCGGATAGCCGAACTGCGCGAAGGGCATGCACCCGGAATCGAACCAGCAGTCAATGACTTCCGGCACGCGCCGGTAGACCCCGTCCTCTCCGGGCTCGCTCCAGGTGACTTCGTCGATCCAAGGCTTGTGAACCATCAGATGGTCGGACAACGACGGATCGGCGGCCTTGGCGCGGTGAAAGTGGTCGAAGGCCGCTGGGCTCTTGGCGAGGATCTCGGCGGAAGACGCGGGAACTGCCATCGCGCCGGTGACATCGTTGATCCAGACGTTGAGGGGGGTCCCCCAGTAGCGCTCTCGTGACAACGCCCAGTCGACGTTGTTGCGCAGAAAGTCTCCGAACCGGCCGGTCCCGATGTGCTCGGGGAGCCAGTTGATCTTGTCGTTGTTTGCCAAGACCTGCCTGTTGCGGGCAGTGGTCTTGACGAACCATGCCGGGCGCGCGTACTGAATCAAGGGATCCTCGTCTGCGCGCCAACAGAACGGATAGTCGTGGCGGTAGTTCTCGCGGTGGACGAGATGGCCGCTGTCCCGGAGCATCCGGATCAGCGTTCGGTCGGCCTGCTTCACCCACTGGCCCGCAACTTCCGTGACGTCGTCATCAAATGTGCCGTCGGGCCGGACCGGACAAAGCAGGGGAACCTTAGACGGATCCAAATAGCGATTGGCGGTCTCCTTGTGCACCTCGTAGTCCACCTCGCCGAATGCGGGCGCTTGGTGGACGAGGCCGGTGCCGCTGTCGAGCGTGACGAAGTCGCCCGAGAGCACCTTCCACATGTAGGCTTCCTGTCCTCCGCCGCTCAGTGCGCCGTCCTTGTCCCAGTAAGCCTGCTTGAAATGTTCGAATGGCGGGTGGTAGCGCAGGCCCAGCAGAGCCTCGCCACTCAGCGATTCCTCGACCGGCAGCGAGTGGCCCAGCTTTTGCTCCAGAGTCTCGCGCAGAGCTGCTGCCAGGATCAGCGCCCTGTCGCCCGCCCGCACTTTCACGTAGTCGTAGTCGGGCCGGACCGCGACGTACTGGTTGGCCGGCAGTGTCCACGGCGTGGTCGTCCAGACCAGCAGCGATGTGGAAGGATCGTCCGCGAGCGGAAGCGCCACGTACACGGACGGATCCTCCACCGCCTTGTACCCGAGGCCTACCTCGCCGGCGGACAGCGCCGTCCCGCCTTGGGGCCACCACCAGACGATCTTGTGGCCGCGGTAGAGCAGTCCCTGTTGATAGAGCCGGCTAAGGGCCCACCATACGCTCTCGACATAGGACTTGTGGTATGTCACGTAGGCGTCGGAGAGGTCAACCCAGAAGCCCACCCGGCGGGTCATCTTCTCCCACTCTTCGGTGTACCGGAACACCGAGTCCATGCACTTGCGGATGAAGCCCTCTACGCCGTAGTCCTCGATAGCCTCCTTGCCGTGGATGCCGAGTTCCTTTTCGACTTCTACCTCTACCGGTAGCCCGTGCGTGTCCCATCCCGCCTTGCGCGGAACGTAGCGGCCCGCCATGGTCCTGTAGCGCAGGAACACGTCCTTGAACACGCGCGTGAGCACGTGGCCGTTATGGGGCAGCCCGTTTGCAGTCGGTGGCCCCTCGTTGAAAATGAAGCGCTCGGCACCCTCGCGGAGCTGCAGGCTCTTGTCGAAGATCTGCTGCTCGTCCCAGAACTTGCTGATCTCGCGTTCACTTGCAGCGAAATCGACAATCGGCTTGGCGCGCTGGAATCGGGGCTTGCTCATGGTGGCTTGGGCCTGCAGTATTTTTTGGGGATTATAACGAATAGTCACATTTGCCCTTGACGGCAGCCGCCGGGCGACTCACTTCTTGCGCGGTTTCCGCCGCACATCGACCGGTCGCAGGAACGCCTCGCGGATTCGCTTCATGCTGGCTCCGGGCATGTCGAACTCCTCTCGCAGCTCCCCGCGGCTTGGCTGGTAGTCGTTGGGCGGCAGGGTGATCTCCCTGCGGCTCGCTGTCCCGGTCGGTTGCTTCGGCTTCATGGGTATCGGTCCGTCAGTCTAGCGCAGTCCTTGCGCTTTGAGCTTGGCGACGAATGCGGCTTGGTCAATCGTCCCCTTCATGGAGTTGCAGGCCCCGCACAGCAGCTGGAGGTTGCCCAGGTGGTCGGTGCCGCCCTTGGACTTCGGCACGATGTGATCGACGGTCAGGTTGCGGAACGGGAAGCGATGCCCGCAACCGGCGCAATGCCCCTCCTGCTTGCCGTAGAGCGTGTGCCGATGGGTCTTATAGGGCGGCAGCTTGCCCACGTCCGCGCGCTTCGGGACGTCCGTGCGGTGGTGGATCTCCGGCAGCCGCCCGCCGTCGAACAGCGCTCCCTCGTCGGCTGCCTTCTGGAGCCTCGACAAGACCAGCTTGACCGCGAGGCTGGACAGGTCGATGCCGATCCACTGGCGGTTGAGCGTCTCTGCGGCCACCAGCGCGGTTGCGCATCCGCAGAACGGATCGAGCACTACGTCACCCTCGTTTGACGACGCCTTGATGATGCGCTCCAGCAGCGCGAGCGGCTTCTGCGTGGGGTAGCCGAGCCGCTCTTTGGCGGTCTGATTGATCCTGTCGATGTCTGTCCACACGTCACCGACCGTTACCTTGCGCGCTTCCGGGGCAAACGGCTCGCTGGCGCGACGGCGTGGAAATCCGCCTCGTGAGCCCGTCTTCTTCTTGGGCCAGTGGATTAGGCCCGCGAGATCCCACTCGTCCATTCTGGCGTGAGAGTTTGCCCAGTGCCGGCCCATCGCAGTCGGGTCGTACCCGCGCCACGGGCGACCGCTCTCACCGCTCGCCGTCGTACCGGGGCCGGTCAGCTCATAGGTCTGATACTTCCGTCCGTCCGGACCCGCGATCAGGGTATGCGGGATCTTCGTGATATCGCCCGGGACCTTCGTCGGGGCGAACCGAAATCGGTCTGACTTCGACACGAAAAGGATTGTGTCGTGGACACGGGGCCAGCGCTTTTCTGTCGATCGAGCGTTGTGCCGCTTCCAAGCAATCTCGCTGCGAAAATTCGCTATCCCGAACACGGCATCGCACAGCATCCGCAGGTAGGCGTTGGCGGTCGTGTCGCAGTGGAGGTACAGCGAGCCCGCGGGCTTGAGGATGCGGCGCAGCTCCAGCAGTCGCACGGCCATCATCGTCAGATAGGCCTGCATCCCCTTGCCATGCGCCAATCCTGCCGCCTCGATGATGCTGGCTAGCGCCGGTTCCTTCTCCGCGATCAGGCCGTGCCAAGCTAGGTCAACATCGCTGAGGGTCCAGCTGTCCTTGAAGGCTGCTCCCGCCGCCTCCGATCCGATGGGGGCCTCGTAGTTGCGATTCGAGTTAAACGGCGGGTCAAGGTAGATCAGATCCACGGAATCCGAGTTGATCCCGCGCATGATGTCGAGGTTGTCCCCGGTGAACAGGGTGCGGTTCTTGACGTTCGGGCTCACGGCCGCGGCGCGTCCATCTCGAATCGAAGCTCGACCGGCGAGGGGCTGCTCTCCTCCTTCCGGCTTGCAAGCGCGCGTATGTCGAACACAAGCCCGAACTCGGCCAGCCGACCAGTCGCGCTCCACGGCGTGCCGCAGTAGGGACACTGGCTCTCGGGGATCCCGTAATCCCTCTTCAGCGCGTTCTTTCTCAGCGGAATCGCCACCTCCCCTCCGCACTTGCGACACACAACGCGAATCTTGGAGATGTCCTCCAAGCCGAACACGATCTTCGCTTCTTGCGTCATCCCTGCCTCTCGCGAACCTACGCTGCCCGCGCACCCGATGCCCGTCCGGTATCCCGAACCAGCGTCTCGTACTTCAGGCGTTTCCCCTCCATGCCCGCAACCACGCCGCCCATCTGCTCGGCGGTATCGCTCTCGCGGACATTGTGCCTGCCCTCGAACTCCTTGACGTAGCGGTTCAGGTGCTTCGGGCTCATCTTGTGGTAGGTGCCGACGTAGCCGCGCTTGAGCATCGACCAGAACGACTCCACGCCGTTCGTCGACGCCATCCCGCGCACGTACTCTCCTACCGAGTGCTTGACGGCTTCGTGATTCCGGGACAGCCCCTCGTAGGCTGACGCCTCGTCCGTGTAGACGGTCGCGTCCGGATCCGTGTTCTCGGTCACGAAGTCTTGCAGCGTGTCCCTGTCGGTGGATTCGACCACTTCGGCCGCAACTCGGTTCGTGGCGCGATCCTTCGCGCCGACAACGGCAGTCTTGCCAACCGGCCCGCGTCCGGTCAGCTCTTCGCGAACGTGCTTGGGCATGTTCTTGCGCTTGCCGCCCATGTAGGTCTCGTCGACCTCGACCGGCCCCTCGAACGGGCTGGCGTCCGCCTCGAAGGTCAGGCGGAGGCGGTGCAGCATGAACCACGCGGACTTCTGGCTGATGCCCAGCTCGCGATGCAGCTTCATGCTGGAGATTCCCTTGAGGTTCGTCGTGAACAGGTAGATCCCGACGGCCCACGCCCGGTACTTGAGGTTCGATCCCTCCATCACGGTGCCGGTCTTGAGCGAGAACATCGGCTTGCCCTCGCACTGGCGGCAGCGATGCGTCATCGTCTTGTGCTTGATGTTCGACTGGACGTTCTCGGTGCCGCAATGCGGGCACTTGGCCTTGCCGTCCGGCCAGCGGCTTTCTGCTATCCACGCCTTGGCCGCGTCCTCGTCGCGGAACATGTCCGCAACCTCCAGCAGGGTCAAGCCCTTGCGGTGTGATTTGCCCGGTGCCTTGCGTGCCATCAGTATCCCTCTATGTGACTATAGGATAACAAATTCGGCGGCTGCCGTCAAGGGCAAATGTGACTATTCGTTATAATCCCCTATTTTTTAGTGTCTCGCACCGCTGCCGCGCGCTCGGATTGGCAGGAAAGGGAGACCCATCTCAAGAAACGACCAACTTGCGCGGAGTCAGCGAGACCGCTCGAACAGCTCAGTGAGGGGAGGCGCTGCGCTGTCAGCCTGCGTCAACGGACGCAAGCCGAGCAGCCACTCGATGGTGCGCAGCACCGTAGGCGCCGTGGTAAGTCCCTCACGGATGGATTCCGCCTTCACTGCACCGCCGGACGCCGCCGCTCCGGCTCGCTCGCCTGTGGATACTACGAAGATTGCTGCTGCCGGGTACGCGTCGTGGTCCCGCACTCCCGAGAGCAAGCGTCCCAGATCTCCCTCTTGCCGTTCGCCAGAGCCGCTCAGGCGCACCACGGCTAGCCTTGGAAGGCTTCCTTCAGCCTCGAGGTTCGCAACGAAGGCGCTCGGTGGGCGCCCGCCTCCGATCCCGTAGGTCTCCGTGGAGATCGATGCTTGCATTGCGTTAGTCCAGAGCGTGCCGGCGGCCGGGGCTGCAGCCCTTCCCGCGCGTGCCAGATCTTGCGCCGAGAGCCGGCCCGCATGGACTGCTGGGCCGAGCTTCACGAAGAAGTCTGTCGCTATCCCGCCTGTGAGCCACGCGACTTGTCCCAGTGACTCTCGGGTCGGGGGGACATAGCCCTTGAGGTAGGCGGAATCCGCCAGCGGTTCCCGCCAAGCTGATGCCGGCACATCGGTCAGTACTAGCACGACGTGCCGGACGGCCTCTGGTGGCTCGGAACTCGTCGTCTCTGGACCGGGCAGATTCTCCACAGCTGCCGCGGTCAGAAACTCCAGCTGTTCGCCCGTCAGAGGTGGCAACAGTCCAACCAGCCCCGGGTTTTCGAAGTCCCCCTTGCCGCTGAGATAGGCCAGCGCTCCATCGTCAAGCCCGACCACGGCGGTCGGAAACCAGCCCGTAGGCAGGGCACCTTGGGGCTCGGGAAGTGCCTCTTCGATGTTCACCGCCAGGATGATGTTGTTCCCTGCGTTGGCGATGTAGAGCGTGCGCTCGTCCTTGCTCACGCCAAGGGCCGACGGCAGCGAGCCAATCGGGGAGTCAGGTCGTGGCGCGACGCTGCGCGCGTCCAGCAATTCGAAGCGATTGTTAGGCGTAATGCCGTAGGTCCAGAGGTTGTCCGAATGCGCGCACGCCACGAACAGCCGGGCGGGGTAGGTGAGCACCTCGTCCTCGTCCGCGCCAGGAACTTCAACTTCGCCGACCACCACTTGGAGGTCCGTGGGGTGCTCGCCCACGGGGATCCTTTCCACCAGGCGCCGGTCGGCCAGCCGGTACAGGCCGACCGAGGCTTCTCCCCAGTGGCTGACAAGCAGGTGTTTGCCGTCAGGTGTCTGTCTGGCGCGATAAGGCGCAATTCCCGTCTTGAACTCGCCCAGCACGAGTCCGGACTGCGAGTTGACAACGATTACCCGATCGCGCAGCACATCCAGCGCGTAGAGGGTCCGATCATCCTTGTCCAAGATCACGTCTCCGATCAGTGACGAGCAGTTGCCGACGCACTCTCCCGGAATGGGAAACTCTCGCTCGAGCCGCAGTTCGCCGGAGCGGAACGATAGCTCCCAGACGCTCGCGCGCGCCCCGCCGCTCACGTAGATTCGATCCCCCGCCTCGCTCAATGCCAGGCCGAGCCAGGCATCGGCCAGTTCGACGCGGCCACGCAGACTCTGCGCCGGAGTGTCAAGCACGCTGATCAAGGGCGTCTCGTATCCCGACTGCAGTACAAGCAGATGACGCCCGTCACGTGACGCTGCTGCCGCGATGGGCATGCTGTTGACCACGACTTGCGTGCCAGCCGGCGTGATTCGCTGCCCCGTCGGCAACATGACGCTGGCGTCAGGCTGGCGACCGATCTTGACCTGCGCAGGAGCTAGGCCTGCAAACGCTCCAGCCGCAGCCAGGCTGGCGGCGATCAGGGCTTCTGCGCAACCAAGGCGGCTGTGGCTTCGAAGTCGCATGTCTCGCGATAGAGCAAGTGCCGAAAGTCGGCAAAAAGCTTGGGGAGTTCTTTCTCCTCCAGCAGGTAGTCGGGCTTGCGCGGGCCCGTGCCGAACTGCAGCTGCTTGCGGGTGAAGGTCTTATAGATGATGATCCCGCCTGGTCTGGCGATGCGCTTCAACAACGGTACCAGCGGTCGGTGCAGGTACCGGAAAACGGCGACCACGTCGAAGCGGGAATCGCCCCAGTCCGCATCAGCGGCTTCCAAGTCAAAGCAACGAGTCTCGACCGCGAGTCCTTTCTCCGCGGCCAGTTCGGCACAGAGCCGCAAGGCCTCCGACGAGTAGTCCACTGCCACGGTCTTCAGGCCATAGGCCGCCAGAGCGAGGCTGTTCTGTCCTCTTCCGCACGCGATGTCAACAGCGTCCGCCACAGCTGGCGCAGCCAGCCGGACATGCTCCAGCGCCTCGCCTAGGAATGGATCGGGGTCCGGAATCACGCCTCGGGCGGTTCTGTGCCTAGCCTCCCAATCAACCCGGGATGCCATTGAGCGGACAGGAAGCGGCTGAATGTCGCCTCCTCCGAGAGGAGCGAAGCCTAGGCGTTGAAGGAGCTACCGCAGCCGCAGGTCGAGGTGACGTTCGGGTTGTCGAACTTGAAGCCCGCGCCTTCCATCGTTTCGACGTAGTCGACCCTGCAATTGTCGAGGTAGAGCAGGCTGGCTTGGTCCACATATACCTGCAGGCCGTCGTAGTTGAAGACCTTGTCCAGCGGCAGCTGGTTGTTCTCGAACGCCATCGAGTACTGGAAGCCGGAACAGCCCCCACCGACCACGGATAGGCGCAGTCCCTTTGGCTGGGGTTGCTGCTGCCCAAGGATCTCGTTCACCTTCGAAATGGCAGTTTCGGTCATTTGGATCATTGCAGATGCCCTCCTAGCTGACTCCTGAAGCCTCATTATATCTTGGCCTGCGAGCCGCCGTCGAATCAACTTTGGCGCAGGGCCGAAGTAGAGGACGGTGTTGACTGCCTCCAAGTCCCCTCTCTTGGCTCGGCGTTCACTCTGGCAGGCATGACGGAGGCAAGCAAATCGAGTTGCCTCTCACAGGTGGGACGAAATGAGACGCAACGCCGTTTGTCTCTCACTTATGAGACACGAATCCCTTCGTCTCTCCCGAGCGGAGAAGAGGTCGCCGTAATGCCTATTGCTGCCGCAGCCCAAAAGCCAATGGCCTTACTCGGCCGCTGCTAGGTCGTCTGTCAGCGTGGCGGGTCGGGGCTTAATGACCCGCAATTGTCCCCAGTCGTAGATCGCCCTACGAGCCACGTTAGATCTCTCCGTATCGACCGAAGTCTCGATGTACTTCTCGTAGTAGTCGGCCGCAGTCTCAAAATCTGCCTGCCGCTCGCGCACTTCTGCCATGAGGGCGTAACCCATCGGCCATTCGTCCATTTCGCCAGACTCTTGCATTTGCCTCAGGATGGACTCTGTTCGTGCGCTGTCGTGCAGCCCCCACGCTGCCACTGCGCTGTAGAAGCGGACTCGGGCCGAGCCCGGTGCCAGCTTGAGGTACGCCGCGGTCAGGGAATCGAGTTTGTCCCAGTTGTGCCGGTTCGCCGCAATCTGAATCATCGCGTCGTAGGGCTGCAGCCACTGGGGGGCGGACTCTATGGACCGTCCAAATGCTTCTTGGGCTCCGTCCAAGTCTTCAAGAGCGGCCCGCGCTTGTCCAAGAGCGGCCCAAACTTGGGCCTGGTCCGGGTGGATTTCCACGGCGCGCTCGAAGAACTTGGCCGCCTTCCTGAAATTGGGCTTCGGCTTGCGCAGTGCTCTGAGCCCGTTCCAATAGGCCTCCATAGCCTTGGGCGGGGCCACCAGCTTTGTGACGCCTACGGAGCCGCTGCGTGAGCTGTCGAGCGGGTACAAGGCGATCTGACCAACATCAATGCGTGTCGACGACCTGACCGCACCCAACTGAATGCGGCTCGACCGAAATCCAGGAAGCTCGGCATACAGATCGCAGCCTGTCAGGCTTTGCACGGAGAGAAAGGAAGTCAGCTCGGGCACCTGGCATCCGCCGTGAGCCGCCTCGCAGGTCTGAAACCTCACCCGGCCGATCGTAGTTGTCAGCGGCTGGGAGAATCCCGAGTGTCCGGAGAAATTGCCCACACTGGAGTCCGATAGAGCCAGCGGCGGCAGACTTGTTGGTTGGAAGTCGAACCGACCTTCAGCGTCTGTGTACACCTGCGGGATCGGCTGGCCGCCGCACCTAAGGACGATCTTCCCCGGCTCGTACAGGGCTTCGCCGTTTGTTGGCACAACACGGCCCTTCAAGCGGACCGAGACAGATATATCTCGGTCGAGACTGTCTTCCCTACGGGTTCTGCTTGACCCATGGGTGGGCTGCGGGTCAGAATTTCTGTCGCTTGCCGGCGGCTGGCCTGTGCCGGAATCTGCAACAGGTGATGTTGGTGTATTGGAAGTGCCGGTGGCGCTGTCCGGGCGAGAACCTGAACACGATCTACCGTTGCTCGATGAACTGCCAGATTTGACTTGATCGCACTCTGGACTCCAGTTGGAATCGTCCGATGCCTGCTGGGCGGATAGCATCGTTGCCAATAGCAACAAGACCGATGTTGCTATCGAGAATGCAACTCGGAGGCCAATCCTTGTCGCCGCCTCACCCCCGACCCTGCGGACTGGTTGTAGCTTGGGACGTGGGGTCTCCGATCGCATTACGCTGAAGGGCCCTTCTGTCGATTCGATGCAAGTGGGGCCAGCACTGGCAGCAACTCGGCTCTCTTGACGTACCGGCGGAGGCACAGGTTTCGCAAGTTCGGAGAGCTCTCCGCTAGGTCGGCGAGGGGCTTCGCCGCATTTGCGCTGAGTCAACGACCGTGACAACATTAGTCCGAGAGTCCGTAGCAGGCCGCACTGTTCAATCTCGTGTCGGCCCCCTGCGCAGTCCCGTCCTTGGTGGCCTATAGGCCACAGCCCCGACTCTCATGGCTGCCGAAGCCGGAACGCTACGAGCCGCGCCGGTTCGGCTGCTCCTCCGACACCAATGACAATGTACTGCCGACCGCCGGCCAAGTAGGTTATCGGTGGGGCGTTGTGATGCCGACCGGGAAGCTCGTGCTCCCAGAGGGTCTTCCCGGAAGCCTTGTCGTACGCCCGCAGGTAGGCCGGCTCGCCCGCATGGCCGCGGTCGCCCACGAATAGCAGCGTGCGAGTGACCAACGTGCCTGCGGCGTTCGGGTTGCCTAGCGGAGGGAGATCAAGGTCCTTGAGCAGCGGATGCTGGCGCGGGCCATTTCCGTGAGGCGTCTGCCAGGCGATCTCTCCTCGATTCATGTCGTACGCCGTCAAGGTTCCGTAGGGCGGCTTGACGATCTGCAGGCCATCCACAGCCGCTCTGTAGAACTTGTGCTCGTTGTCGTAGCCGCGAACGTCGGGGTCGTCGACCGGCTGCATCCCGACGACTATGTACTGCCGGCGCGAGGACAGGTAGAGATAACCGGTTTCAGGGTCGAATCCGCTACCGCCCCAATTTGCGCCGCCACCCCAGCCCGGTACTTGAATCGTGCCTTGTCGGGATGGAGGCTCATACAGCGGCCCGAGGCGATACGGCTTGGCCGCCTCAAGGGCAAGCGCCTTGATCTTCGGCGTGAAGTCGATCAAGTCGTCCTCACTGACGCCTTGCATCTCAAATGGTGGCGGCTTGACGGGAAACGGCTGGGTCTTCGCCGCCGTCTCGATCTCGCTCGGGGGCACCGGCCGCTCTTCGATGGGCCAGACCGGCTCTCCAGTTCGCCGGTCGAACACGAACACGAAGCCTGTCTTGGTGACTTGTGCGAGTGCAGGGATGGACTTGCCGCCCACAGTGATGTCGATGAGGCTGGGAGCCGCCGGCAGATCCCAGTCCCAGATGTCGTGACGGATCGTCTGGAAGTGCCAAACCCGCTCGCCGGTCTTGGCGTTGAGGCAGACGATGCTGTTCGAGAACAGGTTGTCGCCGGGCCGGAACTCTCCCGCGAAATTGAATGTAGGGCCGGTTACCGGGAGATAGACGAGGCCCCGCTCCTCGTCCGCGCTCATCATGGACCAGACGTTGGTGTTACCCATCCATTTCCACGAGTCTCCCTCCCAGGTGTCGTTGCCGAACTCCCCTTCTTGCGGGATGGTGTGGAATGTCCACAAGCGCTTGCCCGTGCGGATGTCGTAGCCGCGGACATCACCGACCGGCCAATTCTCTTTCCAGTTCGGGCCGCCGCTGCGTGCGCTCTTTCCGGGCGGGCCGTCTGCGATCTGATTTCCGACCACAGCCACGTCGCCAATGATGGTCGGCGGAGCACTGCAATTGATCAGCGAGCGGATCAGAGGACGCCGCGAGCCGACAGTCAGGTCGGTGCGACCGTTGTCGCCGAAGCTCTGGATGGGTTCTCCGGTCGCCGGGTCTAGCGCGACCAGGTAGCTGTCGCCGGTGCAGAGCAGTATGCGCGCTTCGTCTCCGTCGCTCCAATAGCCGAGTCCGCGAGTGGCGAATCCGAAAATCCCTGGACGGCCCCAGGCAGAGGTTCCCGGATCGTGCGTCCATAGGGTCGCACCTGTTGCAGGATCGATGGCTGCGACCCCGCTGAAATTTGTGCGGATGAAGAGCTTGCCGCCGACCATGAGCGGCGTGGCCTTGAAACCATCTGGAAATCTCGCCCGCTCGGCCCGGGTGGGCTCGCGGTTCGTCGGGGTCCCTGGCTTGATGTAGTTCGAGTTGTCGAAGGCGTCCCAGGTCCATGCGACTTCCAGATCTGTGACATTCTCTCCTTGGATCTGATCGAGAGGGGAGTACTTCGACGATGCGACATCGCCCGAGTACTGCGGCCATTCGCCGTCGGCGGTGGTGTACTTGCCCCGAGAGTCGATCCAGCGCTGCAACGCAGCTTCGTTCTTGACCGGCTCGAAGAAGGGGCCCTGATGGTAGGTTTCCGGGACGTTGCGCGGACCCGTGCCGACTCCCTCCGGCCCCGCCACGGGGCTGATTTCAGCGGCTGACGGCGCCACATAGTCTTCCAGCCAGCTGACGGCGACGGTCTCTTGGCCACTCTCTTGCTTGCGGGCCATGAGCCAGTGCCCGCGGTCGTTCCACGTGCGCCCGCCGCCGGGCTCGGTGTGGCAAAAGAGGCAGTCCTTGGCACCGAAGGCGATAGCTTCGGCGAAGAATTCCGGCATTGCCTGAGCCGAGGGGGTCAGGATGAGCAGAATCAAGACTCCGACTAGGGGGCACATGGTGCTCGCTCTGGCAGTATACCCACAAGGTCTTCCATAGCGTGCAGCGTAACGCTGTGCTTGCTGGGTTGTTGTCTAAGAGTGCGCTGGCAGTAACCGAGTGCGCTGTCAATCGGGAAGAGGGCGAAGCAACGGAGAAATGATTCTACAATCGGACTTCTTTCTTGGCATTTGCTCTGCTCTGATCCTCCCCCCGCAGCTGCGAATGAGCCTAGTACTTGTAGGGCGTGTGACAGGCTGTTGTCCAAGAGCGTCTGCGTGCTTTCCGCGCAATCCCCCCTTGGCGGAGATGCTGCCCTGATTCCTAAGCTCTTGGAAGCCGAAATGCGACGAGCCGCGCGGGCTCGGCTGCTCCTCCGACGCCGATGACAATGTACTGCCTGCCATCGGCCATGTAAGTAATCGGTGCGGCGTTGTGATGACGCCCCGGTAGTTCGTGCTCCCAGAGCGTCTCTCCGGAAGCCTTGTCGTACGCCCGCAGATAGGCCGACTCGTCCGCATGGCCGCCGTCGCCGACAAATAGCAGAGTGCGGGTCACCAAAGTACCCGCGGCGTTCGGGTTGCCCAGCGGAGGGAGATCAAGGTCCTTGAGCAGCGGATGCTGGCGCGGACCGTTGCCGTGCGGCGTCTGCCATGCGATCTCTCCCCGATTCATGTCGTACGCCGTCAAGGTTCCGTATGGCGGCTTTACGATTTGCAAGCCATCCACCGCCACCTGGTAGAACTTGTATTCGTTGTCGTAACCACGAACCTCGGGATCGTCGACAGGCTGCATCCCGACCACGATGTACTCCCGACGCGAGGACAAGTAGAGATAACCGGTTTCAGGGTCGAATCCGCTACCGCCCCAATTCGCGCCACCGAGCCAGCCTGGTACTTGGATCGTGCCTTGCCGGGAAGGTGGCTCATACAGCGGTCCGAGGCGATAAGGCTTGGCCGCTTCAAGGGCCAGCGCCTTGATCTTCGGTGTGAAGTCGATCAAGTCGTCTTCGCTGACGCCTTGCATCTCGAATGGCGGCGGCTTGACTGGGAACGGCTGCGTCTTGGCCGCCGTCTCGATCTCGCTCGGCGGCACGGGCCGCTCTTCGATCGGCCAGACAGGCTCTCCAGTTCGCCGGTCGAACACGAAGAGGAAGCCAGCCTTGGTGACTTGTGCCAGTGCAGGGATGGACTTGCCGTCCACGGTGATGTCGATGAGGCTGGGAGCCGCCGGCAGGTCCCAGTCCCAGATATCGTGATGGATCGTCTGGAAGTGCCAGACCCGCTCTCCGGTCTTGGCGTTGAGGCAGACGACGCTGTTCGAGAACAGGTTGTCGCCGGGCCGGAAGTCTCCCGCGAAATTGAATGTGGGGCCGGTTACCGGGAGATAGACAAGGCCCCGCTTCTCGTCCGCGCTCATCATGGACCAGACGTTGGTGTTACCCATCCATTTCCACGAGTCCCCCTCCCAGGTGTCGTTGCCGAACTCCCCTTCTTGCGGGATGGTGTGGAACGTCCACAGCCGCTTGCCCGTGCGGATGTCGTAGCCGCGGACGTCGCCGACTGGCCAGTTCTCTTTCCAGTTCGGGCCGCCCCTGCGCGCGTCCTTTCCGGGCGGGCCGTCTTGGATCTGATTTCCGACCACGGCCACGTCGCCAATGATGGTCGGCGGAGCGCTGCAATTGATCAGCGAGCGAATCAGCGGCCGCCGCGAGCCGACAGTCAGGTCTGTGCGGCCGTTGTCCCCAAAGCTCTGGACGGGCTCTCCGCTCGCCGGGTCTAGAGCCACCAGATAGCTATCGCCCGTGCAGAGTAGGATGCGCGCTTGGTCGCCATCGCTCCAGTAGCCGAGTCCGCGAGTGGCGAATCCGAAAATGGCGGGACGGCCCCAAGCAGTGGTTCCCGGATCGTGCGTCCATAGAGTGGCACCTGTCGCAGGATCGATGGCTGCCACTCCGCTGAAATTCGTGCGGATGAAGAGCTTGCCGCCGACCATGAGCGGCGTGGCCTTGAAACCATCTGGAACCATCGCCTGCTCGGCCTCGGTGGGCTGGCGGTTCGTCGGGACCCCTGGCTTGATGTACTTCGAGTTGTCGAAGGCGTCCCAAGTCCATGCAACTTCTAGGTCGGTGACGTTCTCTCCATGGATCTGATCGAGAGGGGAGTATTTCGACGATGCGACATCGCCCGAGTACTGCGGCCATTCGCCGCCGGCGGTGGTGTACTTGCCTCGAGAGTCGATCCAGCGCTGCAGCGCCGCTTCGTTCTTGACCGGCTCGAAGAACGGGCCTTGGTGATAGGTCTCTGGGACATTGCGCGGACCCGTGCTGGTCCGTTCTGACTCCGCCACGCGGCTTAGTTCAGTGGCTGACGGCCCGACATAGTCTTCCAGCCAGCTGACGGCGACGGTCTCTTGACCGCTCTCCTGCTTGCGGGCCATGAGCCAATGCCCGCGGTCGTTCCACGTGCGCCCACCGCCGGGATCGGTGTGGCAGAACAGGCAGTCCTTGGCGCCGAAGGCGATAGCTTCGGGCAGGAACTCTGGATTCGCCTGGGCCGAGGCGCTCAGCCCCAGCAGGATTGCTACTGCCACCAGCACGTGCATGCTGTTCGCTCAGGCAGTATACCTATTGAACCGGCTGCGGCCGGGATCACGGCGGCCACGCGTTGGCGGGGTCATCGCAGAGGGCGTGCGGGTCGTATCGGCAGTATGTCAGCGGCATTCCGTCAATCTTGCTTTACCAGTACTGCGCCCGAATGGCCATCAGCTCCGGGTACTTCTCGTCGGTGTCGCCAAGTTCCGACTTCAGTCGCAGCAGTTCTTCCTTCAACTTGCCTGCAATTTCCGCATAGTCCGCGTTTCCATAGACGTTCTGCAACTCGTGCGGATCCTTGCGCAAGTCATACAGCTCCCAACCCGGTTGGGTGTCCGCTGTTTTTGCGCCGGGGGCATCCAATGGAAGCCCGTAGAAGAAGATCAGCTTGTAGTCCTTCGTCCGCACGCCATAGTGCGCTGGCACGTCGTGATGGGCGTAGTTCATCCAATAGCGGTAGTAGGTCGACCCCCGCCAGTCGTCTGGCTGCTCGCCTCTCAGAATTGGCAGCAGGCTGTGGCCCTGCATGAATTCCGGCGGCTTCACGCCAGCCAATTCCAGCAAGGTCGGCGCAAAGTCGGTGTTGTTGACCAAGGCATCGCTGCGCGAACCGGGCTGGACCGTGCCGGGATAGCGCACCAGCAGTGGAATCCGCAGCGATTCGTCGTACATCCAGCGCTTGTCGATGTAGTCGTGCTCCCCGAGCATGAATCCCTGGTCAGAAGTGTAGAGAATGACCGTGTTGTCTAGGACACCCTCTTGTTCGAGGTAGGCCAGCAGCCTCCCGACTCCGTCATCGACGCCCTTGACAGTGCGCAGATATTTCTTCAGATAGCGCTGGTACGAGGTCCGCTTGTAGTCCTCTTCGCCGAGATCCTGGTTCACGAACATGTGGTGGCCCATGTTGCGGCGAGTGTTGCGCTTGCCGATGGAGGTTCCGGCTCCGCGTGTTGCCGCAGAGCCGTGGTTAGGTATGCGCCACAGGCTGGGCGGCTCTGGGATTTCGATGTCTTCGTAGAGGAAGTCGTACCGTTCCGCGTTCTCGAAGTTGTCGTGGGGCGCCTTGAAGTGGTGCATCAAGAAGAACGGCCGGTTCTCGTCGCGTTGCTTGAGCCAATCGATGGATGCTTTGACGATGGCGTCCGTCGAGTGAGTGGAGTCATAGGCGGAGAATCGGCGCAAGTTGTCCGGCCATGGTTGGCCAGACTCGCGCATAACGGGGTTGAAGTACGATCCCTGGCCTGGCAAGACGCAGTAGTAATCAAAGGATGGTTCGCGCTTCAGGTGCCACTTGCCGACCATCGCGGTCTGGTAGCCGGCATCGCGGATCAGGTTGGCCACATATTGGCGGTCGCCTTCAAGGTGCCCGTTCAGCGTGGTGACGCGATTCACGTGGCTGTACTGTCCGGTAAGGAGCGTTGCGCGGCTGGGCGTGCAGATCGAATTGGTGCAGAACGCGTTCTCGAACAGCATCCCAGAGCCGGCCAGTTTGTCCAGTTCGGGCGTGGGTTCCAAAGATGCCAGCCGTCCGCCGTAGGCGCCCAACGCTTGTGCGGCGTGATCGTCGGACATCAGGAAGAGGATGTTGGGCTGTTGGGCTGCTCCAGGCACAAGTGTGCCGACGATCCAGAAGCTCAATGCTGTCAATTTTTGCATGTTGGCTAAGAGTATAGTGGCCGAGCACCGCACACTGAGCGACCTCGAGATCGAGCCCAATTGGCTCAGGTAGCTGCTGGTCCAGTCCGCCCATAATCGGCCCGGAGGACGTTCCTCAACTATTCGACTGCCGTCCGCGGATGCCCGATGCCGACCATTGCGACGGCCGGGATGAGGTGGGTGTCGTTAGCTTTCTGCTGCCAGACGCCTGTGAATGATCGGGCGAAGGCCGCGCACCCCGCTCTTTGCTTGGTCGACTTTGTGGCGTCCGCCACTGGCGCCCCCAAGACTACGATGACCACTGGAAGAGACGCTGGCTGCCACTAGCCGAACCGATAGCGCATCGCATTCCGGGTGCTTACGTTTGAAGCGGTCGATTCCCGCGGGTTGCGTGTTGAGGACATAATTGCTTCACCACCACTTCCACGCTTGCAATCAAGGTGCGTGCGTCATGCCAGTCGCTATCTGTGGCGTTCAGGATTGGTGCTCTCGAAACTACAGCAACGGCCAAGAACTTCCGGTCCGATCGGTCAAGGGTGTTGGCAGGCAACTCCTCGAATGCCCGTTCTTCATCATCGACGACTGTAATCGAGACTCTCTCAACACGCTTGGTGAAATACAAATTGTCATGGATGTGCTTGAAGAATGCGTCTCCGGGTCCTGGTTCTCCTTTGAGGTTCAAGTGTCTCCGGTACTCGTCGAGAATGAGATCTAGACCGTCAAGTACAACAGTCCCCTCCAGCGAAATCTCGCGGATGGCGCTGACGCACTGGATTTGGCACTCTAGATCGGCGTGAGTGTTCCGCCGGTTTGCGACGACCAAGACGTTGGTGTCCACGATGGCTCTCATGCATCGCCTCGAGCCTTGCGCTTCAAGCCAGCGACCCGGGTTGCGGAAATCTCGGCGAGTTCGTTTCCAAAGAAATTCTCCGGCCAATTCATGATTTCGCCCCAGTGGTTGATCCTTAGGTCGTTCAGTTGTGCCGTACCGTCGGTAGACATCGAAGCGAAATACAGTTTCACGTCCTCCGAAGCCACCGTCTCCTCGGCGACGCGACGCTGAAATCGGCGCAACAGGTGCTCGCTATGGCTCTCCACAATGACCTGTAGTTGTCGGGTTTTCGCTACGGTTAGAATCAGGTCAGCAAGACCGCTTTGCACGGATGGATGCAAATGTATCTCAGGTTGCTCCAGCAAGACAGTTGACCTCTCGGGCACGTAATAGAGCAGGACCAGCGCGGGTAGAACTTGGGACACGCCCACGCCGATGTCTGTCAGCATTACGCGAGAGCTCCCGGGATGTGTCGTGACGCTTGTCCGATAGAGATTCGAACCTTCCGCGACTTCATGGATCTCGAAGGCGTTTACCAAGCCGAGCTCTTTGAGCCAATGCGCGATCATTGCTTGGAACGGCTTGCGTCTCTTGCGCGGTCCAAGATTTCTCTTTTCTCCGTTGGTAGTCGCGGCGAGAATCGCTTCTATTGTCCTTTCGCCTCGCAGACCCACGTCGGACGGAGCCGCACCTGCCCAGCTATAGTCACGCTTTGGGTAATCGCGAATCGGACCAAGATAGAAGATCCGATCCATCAAGGATTCGTACTCGATCTCGAACGTGTTTAGGAGGTCCGCGTTTCTATAGGACGACTTTAGCTGAAACGGAAAGAGGTGTGTCTTGACGGGGCCCGGTAGCGACTTCGGCCAGCCTTGATTCTGAACGGGCCGAAGGTATGGGTCAAGGTTCGAAGTAAGTTCAAACTTTCTTCTGTCTTCGGAAATCGGCTTGAGGTTGAATCCCCGCTCTCCTAGGTTGTAGCGGAGAAACTCTGCTTGGAGCTTGGAACTCCTCCACCCGACTCGGCATTCGGTTTGCAGGCATTTCCCGCTTTGCTTGAAGTCGAACAGTAGGCTCCGGCGCCCCTCGAACTTCACAGGTGTTGGCGTGGTCCAATCGATGCTCCAGTGAATAATCGCGTTCTCGTCGTGTTTGTGAACCACATCGCGATAGTTTCCTAGATTCACAGGCGCGTCGGGTTCGCCGAAATCGAGCACAAGACGTCTGTCCGTCGCGTTCTTGGTCTGCTTGAGCATTAGCAGGAACTGCAATATGCTGCTCTTTCCCGAACTATTAGCCCCGAAGAGTCCTGTAACCCTGCCGAACTCAATGTCTAGCGTGCGCCAAGCCTTGAAGTTCTCGACCTTGAGAGTGTTTAGCATTGCGTGAGGTAGTCTGGCTTGGCTAGCTAGCCACTCGGCGAACACTGAGGGCTCGTACGAATTTCTGGTCGCTCATAGAGAACTCTCCCCTCCCGGAGAGCCCGGGCGACAACATGGTTGAGCGAGTCACGCCAGTACTCGACTTCTGGGCGACTGTACATAAGGATGTCCTTAGCGACTCGCATGCCCGAAAGCGCCTCGTGAGCCCGCACGATTTCTTTGTGTCGACTCCTTCCCGCGCCGAACGGCTGTGACGACACGATGAGCAGATCTACATCAGAATCTGCTCTGTCGGTTCCGCGCGCCCGCGAGCCGAAAAAGATCACCTGCTCTGGGTCGACGGCATTGACGATGGCTCGGACCATTCGATCAACAACGGCATCTGTAACCGGCAGTAGTCCCACGTAACGCTGTCCCTGCGCCCAATTCTACTCCGTTTCGATAGAGCCCCGGTCTCTCGGCGGAGCCGTCACCTTGCAGCAGGGTCGCGAGGCCACCAACAACTCCGATGGGTGCGGTGATCATCCGACTCTCGCGATAGCTCGTGGGGCAGGCGTGCCGAAGGATGCCTATTGCCTACGCATCACAGAAGCCGAGTCGTTCGCGACGGAGGGCTATACTGGCCGAACCATTCATGCTCCGGACGAAACTGGTTCTCACTCTGCTGCTGACGGTCACGCTACAAGCCAAGCCGCCCAACGTGCTGCTGCTGTTCGCGGACGATCAGCGCCCGGACACGATCGGCGCCCACGGCAATCCCTATATCCAAACGCCGAACATGGACCGCCTCGCAGCGGAGGGATTCAGCTTCAGGCGGGCCTACTGTCTCGGCGCCCAGGGTGGGGCCGTCTGCGTCCCCAGCCGAGCCATGCTCAACACCGGCAAGAGCTTCTTCCGCATCCCCATGGACATGCAAGGGCACACGACTCTGGGACAGTTGCTCGGCCGCAGCGGCTTTGCGACATTTGCAACGGGCAAGTGGCACAACGGCAAGCCGTCGTGGCTCAAGAGCTTCCAGCAGGGCCGCAACCTCATGTTCGGCGGCATGTCGAACCACGTCAAGGTTCCGCTGATGGACCTCGGGCCCGACGGCAAGCTGTACCGAGAGCGCGAAGGCACCCGTTTTTCCAGCACGCTGTTCGCCGATGCTGCCATTGACTTCCTGCGCAATCACGAGCCAGACACGCCGTTTTTCGCGTATGTCGCCTTCACCGCGCCGCACGATCCGCGCAATCCCCCGCCGAAGTATCGGCGCATGTACTACCGCAACCCGCCGCCGCTGCCTCCCAATTTCGCGCCGCAACACCCCTTCAATAACGGGCACATGACCGGACGTGACGAGAGTCTGGGGCCTTGGCCGCGTACGCGGCTCCTTGTCCAAGACCAGCTCTCGGAGTACTACGGCCTGATCACGCACTTGGACAAGCAGGTAGGACGCATCCTGCGCGAACTCAACTCCGGCCCGCACGCCGAAGACACCATCGTCATCTACACCGCCGACCACGGCTTGGCGGTTGGTAGCCACGGCTTGCTCGGCAAGCAGAACGTCTACGAGCACTCCATGGGCGCTCCCCTCATCTTTTCAGGGCCCGGCGTTCCAGCAGGAGGATCGTCCGACACATTCTGTTATCTGCTGGACATCTTTCCCACCCTGTGCTCGATGCTCGGCGTGGAGATGCCCGACGGAATCGACGGCGTCGACCTCTCGGCAGTCTGGAACGGAGAGGTCGAGTCCGTGCGCGATTCCATCTTCACGTCGTTCCGCGACCTGATGAAATCGGTTCGCGGAGACCGCTGGAAGCTGATCCGCTACCCCCAGATCGACCACGTGCAGTTGTTCGATCTCGCGTCAGATCCTCACGAAACGCGCAATCTCGCTGAGGACCCTGCCCACGCAGCCCGAATCGCGGAGCTTACCGAGCTCATGCGCGAGTGGCAGGCCAAGGTTGGGGACGATCACCCACTGACGGTGGAGAACCCGAAGCCGAAAGAAATCGATCTCACCGGGCGCGAGCAGAGCCGGGACCGCTGGCAGCCGGAATGGATCTTTGAGAAGTATTTCGAGGAGCCCTACGGGCGCATTCTCCGCCCCTAGGCGTATGAGTTCCGGCAGGGTCGCCGGTCTAGAGCATTTCGTAGCACTTGCGCGACGCCGTGCACGTGTCTTCGTCCACGATGTCGCCGTCCGGCCCCACGGGCTTCTGGGTCTGGTCGCACCAGTAGATGCGCGTGTTGGACAGCGGCACGGTCGGATCGTCGTCCGCGTCGATGTACATGCCTTTCCAGCGGAGGTCTCCGCAGCGGTTGGTAAGGATCTTCAGGCCAGCCCCTCGGTTGCGCGACATGCTGTTCCTCGCAGGTAGGTAAGAAATCGGGCCGTCGGAGCGCGAACTCCGACGGCCCTTGGTCCGGGGCGGGACTAGCCCGCCATCGCGACCGCGCGTTTGACCGCGATGGTCGCCAGTTGCACCTTGGCCTCGTTCTGGCTCAGCGGAGTGGCGGCCGCAACCGCGGCCTTGCCCGCCGCCTCGCCCGAACTCTCGTTCGCAGCTTGGCCGTTCAAGGCTGTCTCTGCCTCGGACGAGCGCCACGGGATCGGAGCCACGTGGCCTAGCACCACGCGGGCGTCCGAAACCCTGTTGCCGCGCATCCGCAGCGCCACCGACGCCGTGACCAGAGGCCAGTCCAGCAATTGCCGCTGGCGCACTTCGTAGGTCCCGGTCTTCCAGCCTGAGGCGCTGGGAACCGTGATCTCGGTCACGATCTCGTTCGGCTCCAGCGTGTTCTCGCGCTCCGACGCCGACGAGGGGATCTGGAACAGATCCGCCACCGCCATCGAACGCTCGCCCTCCGGGCCGGCCACCGTGACCTGCGCTCCCAGCGAGATCAGCGCGGGCGCGAGGCTCGAGGCGCTCACGAAGTACGCCGGCCCCTTGTTGCCCAGGATCGCGTGGTAGCGGTTCTCGCCCGAGGGCACGAGCGCCTTGCCGTCGTGCATGGCCAGCAGGCCGTAGCCGTTGCGGTAGTACCAGCAGCGCGGGCGCTGCAACAGATCACCGGCTACCGTGCCCATCGCCCGCACCTGCGGCGCGGTGATGCCGCGGGCGGCTTGCAAGAGCGAAGCGTACCCGGCAGCGGCCTTGGAGTCGAGCAGGTCCTGGACGGTCGCCATGGCGCCGATCCGCAGCCCGCCGCCTTGCTTGGAAACGCCCCGAAGCGCCGCGATATTGCGCAGGCTTACCACGCGGGTCGGCGTTTCGACGCGCTCCTTCATCAGGCTGAGCAGGTCCGTGCCTCCCGCCAGCACCGCTGTCAGCCCCGCCTTGGGGCTCAGCGCCTGGGCGGCGGCAATCGCGCTTTCCGGTGCGATGTATTCGAAGTTCTGCATGATTCCTGACCTCCTAGGCGTTGGCGAGCGCAGCCAGCACTTTGTCCGGCGTCAGCGGCAGCGTCGGCACGCGCACGCCGATGGCGTTGGCCACGGCGTTCGAGATCGCCGCTCCCGGCGAGATGGCCGGCGGTTCGCCGATGCCGATCACGCCCCTGTCGTCGTACTTGTTCTGGACCATGTGGACTTCCAGCTCTCCGATGTCGCCCGCGCCGGGGAGCTTGTAGAACTCCATGTCCGGGTTGAGCATCTTGCCGGTCGTCTGGTCGTAGATCGACTCCTCGTACAGAGCCCATGCCACGCCTTGGATCAGCGAGCCGTAGACTTGGCTCTCGCACTGCTCCAAGCAGATCACCAAGCCGACGTCCTGCACGGCCGCGATCTTGTTGATCGAGACTATGCCGGTCTCCACGTCGACCGATACGTCGGCCATCTGCACGCCGCCCACGCCGGAATCGTTCAGCTTCCCGCCATTCCTGTCGGGCTGCTTGCCTTGTCCGGTGATGGTGCGGTTGCCCAGCTTGCGGCAGGCTTCCTGCCAAGTGAGCGACTTCGAGGAGTCGCTCTTGGAGAAGACCTTGCCGTCCTTGGCCACCAAGTCGTCAGCTTCGGTTTCGAGGGCCTCCGCTACGACCGTCTTCAGCTCCTCGAGCGCGTTGACCGTGGCCCGCCGCGTGGAAGCGGTGGTGCCGCCGACCGTGGTCGAGCCGCCGGACGCGCCGGAGATCGGCAGCTTCGAGCTGCCGATGTTGACCTTGATGTCCGGGATCTGCAGGCCGAGCGTCTCGGCCGCGACCACCGACAGCGTCGTGTAGGTGCCCACGCCCAAGTCTTGGCTGGCCATGTTGACCGAGACCCCGCCATCGGGCTGGATGCGCACTTCGCAGGTCGAGTCGTGCGGCCGGCCGCCCCAAGTGTGCAGGGACATTCCGAGGCCGCGCTTGACCGGTCCGGAACCGGAATCGCCGCGCTTGTGCCACTTGTCGGCCCACCCGATCATCTCCGCGCACTTGTCGATCTCGTAGCGATAGACTTCCGGGCGGGCGGTCAGGTCGGCATTCTTCTTGAAGAAGTCCACCGGGTTCATGTCCAGCTTGGCGGCCAGATCCTCCATCGGGCACATCGTCAGCACGGCGGCCTGAGGGTGGTTGGGCGCGCGCCAGGCGCGAGCCGGTCCGATGTTCGTCGAGACGTTGAGGTGGCGGGCCTTCTGGGCCAGCCGCTCCTCGTTGTTGTAGACGTACGGCACTGGTGGGCTGCCGCGGCCGGCAATGCCGCCCGTCGACCAGGTCTCGGACTCGTACGCGACCAGAGTCCCGTCCTTCTTGGCCCCGACCTTGATGTTGCCGAAGTCGGACGGGCGTCCGCCCGCCACCATCAGCTCCTCGTCGCGGTCCAGCATCAGCTTGACGGGCTTGCCGGTCATCTTCGACAGCTTGGCGCAGGCGATGCCCCAGGTGTCGATGTTGAACTTCGATCCGAAGCCGCCGCCCATGTATGGCGTGATGACGTGGACGGAGTCCGCTGCCACGGTGCCGATCTTCTCGTCCCGCGACAGGCCAGTTGCCAAATCGCCCGGGATCCGGGCGACCGCTTGCGTGGATGCGTAAACGGTGATTTCGTCGCCCGTCCAATCCACCACCTGGCCGTGCGGCTCGAGGCAGCAGTGGGTGATGACCGCCAAGCCGTAGTAGCCTTCCACCGTGGCGTCGGCGCTCTTCCAGGCCTCTTCGAGATTCGGACCCTTGGTGTCGTCCTTGGCGGGCTTGACGCGGTTGGCCTCGCCCGCTTTCTCAACGTCCTCGTCCTTGACCCAATGGGGCATGGACTCGTACAGCACTGTCACTGCCGCAGCTGCGTCGCGGACGTGCTCTTCGGTATCGGCGCAGATCGCCAGGATCTCGGCGCCGGCCCATTGCACCTCGTCGCCAACGTTGAGGATGTTTACGTGGCCCTTGTAGCCAGGGGCCTTCTCTGCGCGCGACGTGTCGATGCCGACAATGCGCCCGTGGGGAACCGTGGAGGTCACCAGCTTGGCATAGAGCATTCCGTCGAGGTTGCGGTCGTAGGAGTACTTCGCTGCGCCGCGGGCCTTTGCCGGGCCGTCTACGCGGTTGTGCCGCTTGCCAATCAGGCTGCGGTCGTCCGCGGCCGGCCAATCGTACTTGGTTGCCATTGCGTACTGTCCTCCCTAGGCGCGTGCCGCGTCGTAAACGGCCTTGCGCACGCCAACATAGGTGCCGCAGCGGCAGATGTTGCCGCTCAGGCCGCTCTCGACGTCCGCCATCGTGGGCTGCGGATTGCTGTCCACGATCGCCTTGCCGGCCATGACCAAGCCCGGCGTGCAGAAGCCGCACTGCTGGGCGTCATGCTCGACGAACTGGGCCTGCACCGGATGCATGGAGTCCTCGGTGGAGATTCCCTCGATCGTCTCGATCCTGCGCCCCTGGGCCTCGATCGCCAGCATCGTGCAAGAGTAGACAGGGTCGCCGTCCACCATCACCGTGCAAGCGCCGCAGGTCGCGCGGTCGCAGACTTTCTTCGCTCCTGTAAGGTCGAGTCGGTTGCGGAGCGCGTCGATCAGTGTCACGCGCGGCTCGACCTTCAGTTCGTGGCTCTTGCCGTTAATGTTCAGGGTGATGGCTACCGGATCGGGTCCGACGGGCTCGTGGGTGTCCGCACGTGCCGGCTGGGCCGTCCCGATTGCCCCGACCGCGCCGGCCCCGATCCCGACGCCCTCGATGAAGGTGCGGCGGGAAAATCCCTGGCGCGGTTCCTGATCGGGCCCGCGCGCGGGCCCGTCTGTGGGGTTCTTCGAACTCACCTGGCTGCCTCCTTAGTCCAGAATTGTGCAGGCGAAACGCGATGCGTGCCCAGTTAGGCACGCTCGCTGCTGTGCATAGAGACTATAGCAAAGGGCGCACCGCGGTAAGCAAGGTTTCTCGCCAACCTTTTTTGGTGTCGTTTCTCAGGGCGCTTCCCGGATCGAACGCACGGCCGCCCCGGCGGCGATGCTGTCCAAGCGCCGGTCGCCCGAGACGAGCCGCCCGAAGTTGACATAGCGCCCGTCCGCCAGCGGCAAGGCCGTCGTGCAGAGGAAGAAGCCTCCGCCGGACGCGCCGCCTTGGCGCAGCAGGCCGAGACTCCCGCGCAGGAAGGGCTTCGGATTCAATTCCGACTGAATCAGCCGCATGCCTGACCCGGCCGCTGCGTAGCCGTTCGGTCGCACCGCGAAGAAGCTCGCGCCGTCGAAAGCCCCCTGTTGCGCGAGGCGACGAAAATGCTCGGAGGTCAGCGGGGCTTGGTCGTAGTCCAGTTCAATGTCGAAGTCGCCCAGCGACGTGCTCATGCGCAGCCGCACCCCGATGGTCTTGGCGACGCGCTGGTAGTCCGCGCCCTCGAGCAGCGGGCCGCGAACTGTCTCCAGAGCGGCCTGCTTCAACGCCGGCTCCGCCGCGGGCGGCTCGCTGCCGGCGGCCTCGCCCGCCAGCTGCCCCAGGCTGTTGGCCGCTTCGAAGCGCACTTTGGCGTCCGGGTGCTCGAGATTGGCGCGAATCAGTTCGACCAATTGGTCGTCTGGGTCGGTGCGCGCCGAGGCCCGCAGGGCCGCCGCGCGCACGAACTCGTTTTCGTCGGTGAGCAGCGGCAGCAGCCGCGCCCGGATCGGGGGGTTGCCCGCGAGGCGCAGGTAGCTCGCCGCCAAGGCCGCGGCCCAGCGGCTGTCTTGGTCATCGGAGTCCAGGTATTCCAGCACGAAGTCTTTCGCATCTCGGGCCTCCATGCGCATCAGAGCTGCCATTGAGGTCGCGACGGGCGCGGCGCTGCGCATGATTCCGGGAGCTGCTGCCAGGCCTTGCATCTTGCCGAGAGCGCCGACAGCTCGGGTCACCGCCAAGCGCTCGTCGTCGGCTAGCAGGGTCGTCAGAGCCTCCGTGACGGCCTGCTCCGGCGGCCCCCCTCCAAGGCGCGCATCGAACACGTTACCTGCCGCGAATGCCGCCGCCGCGCGCACGGACGGCGCCGGGTCAGCCATGCCTCGAACGAGCAGGCCTGCGGAGGAGCGGCCCTGGATGCGGCCCAGCGCCAGGTAAGCGCGTGCGCGCGTTTCGGCAACGGGCTGTTGGAGCTGCTCCAGCAGCCAAGCGTCCGCCACCGCGCGATCCTCGCGCTGGAGGAAGTCCCCTTCGATGCGATGCACCGGGCGGGTTAGCACGAGCCACCCCGCCGCCGCCCCGAGAAGCAGCATGCAGGCCGTCAGGATCCGCACGGCTGAGCGGGGCCAGCCCGCCGAGGCTTCCCGGGCCGCGCCGTCCGAGTCGAGCCAGCCGCTCATTGGCAGTTCACTCGATCGCGCGTCCGGGGCCCTGCCGGGGCGTTGCTATGCTTGCCCTGTATGGGCGGGAATGCCGAAGCGATCGCCGCCGTGCGCAAGGAACTGGGCAAGTACTCCCATCCGCTGCTGGTGTTCGACGTGCGCGAAACCGACGGGGGGCGGGTCGAGTTGGTCATCGACCTAAAGGACAAGCCAGCCAACATCCATACATATTACTTAGAGGTCCACCCGCGAGATTTGGCCCACCCACAGTTCCGCTGGATCCTGCAGCGAATGATCTTCGAGGGGCTTCACGACTACTTCGTGGAGATGTTCGAGTACACGCCGCAGAGCTTGGACAACCCGGCAGCGCCCTACGAACTGCAGCGGTGAGGCGAGCTTGGACCTGGCGCAACTCATCGCCGACGAGATCCGCGCGGACGGCCCGATGCCGTTCCGGCGCTTCATGGAACTCGCCCTGTACCACCCCCGGCTCGGCTACTACGTGAGCCAGCGGGATCCCTTCGGCACGAGCGGGGACTTCTACACCAACGCCCAGCTGCAGCCGGTCTTCGGCCGGCTCCTCGCCCAGCAAGTCGACCTCTGGCGGCAGGAGCTGGGCTGCCCCGAGGAGTTCTCGGTGCTGGAAGTGGGCCCTGGGCGCGGCGAGATCGAAACGCAGGTGCGGGAATGCATCCCGGAGATCGACTGGACCGGCGTGGACTACGGCGACCCGTGGCCCGGACGGCCGCTCACAGGCGTGGTCCTGTGCAACGAGTTCTTCGACGCGCTTCCAGTGGATTCGGTGGAGCGGACCGGCGACGGGTGGCGGCTGCGCGGTGTCGAGCTCAGGGGCAACGGCTTCTGCTGGCAGACACTCGGACCGGTGCGGGCCGACGACGCCTGGCCCGACGTTCAGCCGGGTCGGCGGATCGAGAGCTGCGATAGCCAGGTCGCTGCGTTGCGACGCATCTGCGAGACCCTGCGGCGCGGCTGGATCCTTGTGATCGACTATGGCTACGCGCGGACGGAGATCGAGCGTGCCGGACGTTTTCCCGACGGCTCCTTGATGGGCTATTCGCGGCACCGCGCCGACCCCGACGTGTTGCTGGAGCCGGGACGCCGCGACATCACGGCGCACGTCAACTTCAGCGCTCTGGAGGACGCCGCCAGGGAAGCGGGGCTGGAGGTCACGCCGGTGACATCGCAGCAGTCCTACTTGCTCGGCCTGGGGGAGCCGGACAGCTTCGCCCGCGCGCTCGAGGCCGAATCCGAGCGCGCGGCCACCCTGCTCAGAATGCAGCTCAAGACGCTGATATTCGGCCTTGGCGAGACGTTTCGGGTGCTCGTGCTGCGCAAGCGTTAACCCTATACTTTGGATAGTCTGGTCTGACTGCAATGGTGCCGAACGCTCCACAGGGATCGCTCGAAGAGCTCCAAGGGCGCCGCTTCTCGTTCTATCCCGCAATCCGCGGCATCGAACACAACGAGTGGACGATGCACGACTCGACTTGGTCCGAGGTGCAAGTTCGCAACGGCATGACCGGCCAAGAGTTCTGGATCCCCAAGCGCCATCTCGGGGGCGTGAGCAGTTCCGACTCCCCGGTGCTCATCTTGGGCCTGCAGCGCGAGCTCGAATTCAAGGCCGGGGGGGTCTACCCGTACCGGCGGACAGTCACCGAGATGCCCTCGACGCCCGCGGGCCGGGTGCCGCCCGCCCCTCCGGTGCCCGAACCCAAGCAGCGATTGCTGTCGGGGTCTGACGCGCGCCTGGTGCGTTTGCTCGCCATCGCCATCGGCGTAGGCCTGTTGGCCTCCGTGATCGGCTTCCTAGGGCTGGTGGGGCGTTTGCACAACCCGCTGGACCGCTGGCTCCAGCCGGATACGTCCACGGCCGACCAACGCTATATCGGGCTTGCCACGACAGATAGCTACTTCGCGGTTGTGGCGAAGCTGGACAGGCCGGAATCGGAAGAGTGGATCAGTGGTGAGGAGGATGAGATCCAGTTCCAAGCGCTGTTCTACCCGGCGCGGCGGTACATCGTTGTCTTGATGGGCAGCACCCGCGGCAACATGCGCTATCTGGGCACCCTCCACGATCCGAGCCGGCAGGTCTTGGACTCGGCACAATTCTCGCGAGGCGGCGATACCGGCTCGATGATGCGCAACCTGCCCGAGTTCTAGGGAACGGATCTCATTAGCACGTCACGAACGAGATCCCCTACTTGCTTGATCGGTGGTTCGCCGTGGTGCGCAACGTTTTGGCATGGTTGAAGCCTAAGTTGCGTCCTGACGTTGTAGGATCGTGCCTAGCGGGAGTTTACTGAGAACGAAGGCGACATGCTGGTATTGCATTGATTGCGCAGCACTTATGCTGCGGCGTCACGTATTACCCACGCGGCTTGCTGAGGCTGCCGATCAACTCCTCCAAATCTAGCGCTTTCACCAA
>JAJEHF010000199.1 GCA_022823865.1 Bryobacterales bacterium | reverse complement strand
TGCCAACAAATGGAGGAAGCGCACCACCGATCCGACCGCAAGCCAAGCCTGAAACCCGCCCCTTTCGGCCTTGCTCAGTCGATTTGGCCTCCGATCTGTAAGTTAATGCGCCTGTGTCCCAAAGTTAATGCCATTGGGGGGCAGGCTGGGGAGTCCGGCAGCGGAATACTTGCCAGAGGGCGAACTCCCTCGAGGTCCCGCTCGCAGCCACTCCGGTCCCACCGATGAGTCATTCCGTCCCGCTCTCTGCTACCATTGCATGGTGGCATCCGCTGCCGTTGCGGGTCCCTCGCCGCCCTTTGACTTGCGACGCAGGACTAGCAGTCTCAATTGTTGTTGTAGGAACTTCTAATCGTCGCTAGGCCGTCAGTACCTGCAACATGACTTCGCTCGCACTCCTCGGCCTGTACTCCCTGGGAATTCTGGGCGCTTCGGTAATTGGCATTTGGACCCAGTCGGCGATCCGCTTGACGCACACCCGCGTGCAGCTGACCATGAGCTTCGTCGCGGGTCTCGTGCTCGGGGTCGCGATCTACCACTTGCTGCCCCACAGTGTCGAGCTGATCTCGGGCGAGGGGCCGATCGGGATCGCTGCGTGGTGGATGATCGCCGGAATCGTGCTGATGGTGCTGCTGTTGCGGGTGGTTCCGCTGCACGATCACGATCACGCCGCCGAGGAGTGCGCGGACCCGGGTGACCCGGACGGCGGCGGCGATTCCGGGTCGTTGAACTGGTTGGGTGTTGCCTTCGGGATGGGGCTGCACCAGCTGACCGAGGGAACAGCCTTGGGGGCTGCCATCCTAAGCCGAGATGCGAGCGCTAGCGGGGTAGACTTGCTCAGCTTCGGAGTGTTCTTGGCGATCGCGCTGCACAAGCCGCTTGACGCATTCTTCCTGCTCGGAATGATGCGCACGGCCAAGCAAGGCAAACGCTATGCGTACCCACTCAGCGCGGCGGCCGCGCTCGTCTGCCCGCTCGGTGCGCTCCTTACATATTGGGGGATTGGGCTGCTCGGGGACGGATCCTCCGAGACCGTAGGCCGCGCGCTGGGCTTCGGCGCGGGCGCACTCATCTGTATCTCGCTCAGTGACCTGCTGCCCGAGATTCACTTCCACCGGCACGATCGCGTCAAGCTGACGGTCGCGTTCCTTGCCGGACTCGTGCTTTCCTACGCGCTCCACCTGTTGGAGAGCACGCCGCAATAGCCCGGACTCCCAACCTCGGATGCGCTGGTCTCGGCTCGGCGAGGCCGATCGCGGGCTTGAGCGTCTTGTTGCCGAGCCATGGGACGGCCGTCCGGCCCTCGCCGCCGGCGATCTCGGAACGGCATGCTGGCGGAGAAATGCAAGCAGTCTCAATTTTCCGCGCCACTCGGAGCAGCGCGCGGGGGGAGCCGGCAAGCGGAACAGAATCCGTGGAGGGCCGGAGCGCTTAGCGCCAGGACTAGAAGAACAGCATCAGGAGCAAGAGCGCTCCCCCGCCCCCTACGCCGAAAGCGATCGCGGCGAACACTCCGGCAAAGGTGGCCGCATCGGCTATGCGGAAGGTCTGGTCTTCGGCGGTGAACATCACTTGATCGCGGTGGAGGGACCCGTCAACGAATCCCTTCAGCGCGGTCTCGGCGCTGTGGGCCTCCTTGATCGACACGACGGTGACCAAGATCATTGCCAGTGCCGACGCGAGGGTCCCGACACCGAAAACCAGCAGGGTCAATAGCGCCAGCCAGTGGTAGGTGGGATTGGCGTCCACGTTTGACGCGCTCATGAAGCCAATCACCAGCGCCGCGCCACCGCCGTTCCCGAACAGCACCAAGCGCACCGACTCCGTGATCAGCCTGAACATCGACGAGCGGCGCATGGCCACGACCTTGTAGAGTTCGCGCAGCCACTCTTCGGCTGTCTCTTCGTGAGAGAATTCCAACAGCTTCTTCAATGGTCGTGCCCGCCTTCTTGCGTCCAATCGATGATTCGCACGTAGCTTGACCCGGCGTTCGTGCCGGGCGGGATCTGGATTGTCCAGTCGTCAATCTGCACGGGTTCGGACGCCAGCGCCGCCGCCAGGAACCGGTCGCGCTCGAGGTCTCCGTCCAAGCGGTCGACGACATCGATCACGAACCGCCCGATGATGTAGCCCTCGAGGGAGACCGTGTCGAGCAGGTTCAGGCCACTGGGGTCCCACGCGCCAGTGGGCATCGAGGCAGTCGCGTCGGAGTTGGCCATGTCGCGTCGGAAGTTTCGCACCACGGCTAGGCTGGTGTCCGTGACAGCGGGAACGACCTGCGAGATCATGATCTTTTCCAAGGCCGCCGGACTTGTGTCGCTGAGCAAGGCCAGCAGATCGTGCGGAGCGACGAAGGACAGGTTCGCCATCACGTAATTCCGCCCGAGCAGGAACGCCAGGTTGATGACGTCGGCGTTCGCGGTGTAGCTGCCCACGAGCAGAAGCGCGTCCAAGTCTGCCTTGTCGAGCGTAAACAGGCTCGCATGGACCGCGTGAGTGTTCCGCGTGTATGCGTCCTTCGCGAGGACTGGCAGATCGTGCCGATTGAGAACGGTCACGTAATTTGCGAGCACCGAGCGCCCGAAGGCATCGTCTTGGTAGATGACGCCGAACCGCTTCTTCCCCAAGTCGTTGATCATGTGATCTACCAACGCCTCGACTTCCTCGAAATAGCCGGTGCGCAGATTGACCACGTTCGGGAAGGCTTGCGGGTTGCGCAGGAAATCCGCCCCCGTGAACATGCCCACCAGAGGAATCTTGGCTTCGCGGAGAATGGGCGCGCTTCGTCTGGTGGTCGGCGTGCCTACGCCGCCGACCACGGCGAAGACGTTGTCCATCGCGACGAATTCTGCGGCGTTCGCGGCCGCGGCATTCGGCTCGTAGCCATCGTCCTTGGCGGTGAGTTCCAGCTGCCTGCCGTCGACTCCGCCCTGGCGGTTCCGGGCTGAAAACGCCGCTTGGATCCCCGCATTGATACGGATACCGAGATGTCTGTTGGGTCCGCTGAAACAGGCCGTCTGCCCGAAGACAACCCTGCTCTCGGTGACGCCCGGCGCTGCGGCCAGCACGCCCGGCAGCACCAGCACTTGCAGCCACGCCAGCGCAAGCAGCCGGCGCGCTCTGCCCGAAGCCGGGCTATGGTTGAGGCACCTCATTCGAACCTTCGTTCTCCTTCCCTATCGGCGCTTCCGCTTCTGGCGGCGCGTGGGCGGCATCTGTCGCGCCAGCATGCGGAGGCTGGGCTTGGGGGGCCGCGTGGGCGCCCTGTCCGTCTGCCTGGGTCTCCTCTCCGGCTTCCGGGCCGCCCTCGACCATAGGCGTGGTGTCCGCCTCTTGCAGGATCGCTCGGCCGCGCTCCGTGACATCGCTGTGCTCGAAGATCGACAGGGTGTCGAAGATGAGGGAGCGGGGGTTGGCGTTGGGCGGATGATCGCGCTCGCTGTGCGGATCGTGGAAGCGTCCGTCGAGCAGACCGCCGTCCATGTCCACGTTCTCGAGTCCGTGAGTCATTGCCGGGTCGGTTGATACGAGTGGCTTGTCGCGGGGGCTGGCAGAGGCACGAGCGACAGCTGCGTCCGCGTGCCGGCTCGGTGCCGCGCCATCGAGCAGGTTGATGTCGATGCTCGAGACTCCCGCCGGGTTGACGGCCTGCAGCGTCGCGTCCGAGAAGATCGTCCGCATGCGCTGCCAATAGCGCGTGATTGCCACCTGCGTGGGTTGCTGCCGGTACGCGGAGAGCAGCTCGCTGAACGCGGCGGCGCTGCTGTCAGCCTGGACTTCGCGCTCGCGCGCCCGCGCCTGCGCGGCGAGGACCAGCGCCTGGGCCTGCCCCCGGCTCCGCAGGATCAGCTTCTCTCTCCTGCGATTGGCGTTGCTGACCGCCTCGATGCTCTCGGCAATCGCGTCGCTGACGTCCCGGAAGGCGGCCACGGTCTCGTCGATCGGCCGCGCGTCCACCAAGCTGAGCGCGACGACTTCGATGCCTAAACCGAGAGCCTCGAGCTCGCTGGCAGTCTGCTCGAACAGGTGACGCTCGATGATCTCGCGATTCGTCGTGAAGATCAGGTCGATGAAGTTCTGGCCCATGATGTCGACCAGCTGCTCGCGCGTGGTGTAGGTCATCAAGTCCAGCGGATCGTGCGCCGCGTACAGAAAATCGCGCAGGTTGCTGATCGTGTACTGCAGCACGACGTCAACCTCGAACAGGCTGGGATCGCCTGAAAGGAGCGTGAAGTTCGCAGTCCCGCCTTCGTTGCTCGCCACCCGATGGCTGACGATGCGCTTGACGGGATGAACGTAGACTCGGTCGATCAGCGGGATGTGGTAGTGAATGCCGGGCTCGCTGTGGCTCTCGATGACCTTGCCAAAGCGCAAGACCACTCCGGCCTCTTCCTTCTTTACGATGTGGAAGCCGCTGGCGAGCACGCCCAAGACCAACGCCGCGACCAGGGCGTTGAGCAGGCGCTCCTTGTGCAGCGAGGCGTAGTCGAACGCCGCGTAGATCGCGCGCGTGCTCGGCGCCAGCTGCTGGCCGTCGGTCTCGCTCACCGCGTGGGCATCTCCTTGCTGTCCAAGTACTTGAATAGCTCGCTGTCTGCGGGCAGCATCAGCGTGGTGTTCTGGTCGATGATCGAGTCGTAGCTGTCCAGGGCGCGTACGAAACGGTAGAAGTCCGGGTGCCGCCGGTATGCTTCGCCCAGCACTCTCATCGCGTCCGCTTCCGCCGTGCCGAGAATGCCCGTCGCCTCGGCGTGCGCGGTCGCCATGATCTTCTCGTGCTCGCTGATGGCCAGCGCCTCGATCCGGATCGCCTGCTCCTCGCCTTCGCTCCGGTAGCGGGCGGCAATGCGCCCGCGCTCGGAAATCATGCGGGCCACCATGCTGGGACGATTCTCCACGGGCAGGGTGTACTCCGCTATACCCACCTTGAGGACCTCCACGCCGTACTCCTCGGCCGCGATCGGCTTGATCCGGTCGATGATCGCCTGCGAGGCCTCTCGCAGGTCCTCGTGGGCCAATCCGAGGCTCACGAACGCATCGCGCGATTTGTTGCTGATCACGATCCCCGCGCTGGAGAGATACAGGTCCTCCAGGCGCTCGATCGCGGTGGCTTCCGTGCGGATCGCCTCGACATAGCGCATCGGATTCGTCACCCGCCACAGCATGTAGCCGTGCACCAAGACGTTCTTCTGGTCTTCCGTGATCAGCTCCTGCGACGGGGCCACGTAGTTGTGAACGCGCCGGTCGACCTTGTAGATCTTGGAAATCGGCCTCGGGAACTTCACGTGCAGGCCGGGCTGTCGGGCCGGCGGAGCGATCTTCCCGAAGTGTGTCAGCACGCCCAGCTGTGATTCGTCGATCACGTAGAGTCCGTCAAAGACGATCCATCCCAGCGCCAGCACCGCAACGATCCCGCCGGTGCCCAGCCGTCTGACCGCGCCAGCCAGGCTCGCGAGCGCGCCCCGCAGGCTCGAAATCGCTTGGTCGCTCTTGAGGAGCGCTTGTTTCATGATGTTCATCGCGTGGTCTCCTGAATCGGCGGGGGAGCGGCAAGGCCTTCAGCCGACCGCTTCCACAGAGCGACCCTGTCCAGGCTGCGCTGGTTGGGGACGATAATCTTGCGCTTGGCGGCCAAGGCCATCTCAAGCTTCTCGCGCCACAGCATGTCGTAGAGCACGCTCGGGGCTTGCCGCGCCGCCTCCGAGACGGTCGTGATGGCCCCGGCCTCGGCCTCGGCCACGGCGACGTTGCGAAAGGCCTCGCCGCTGGCCTGCTCGATCTCGTAAGCGGCGTTTCCGTGCGCCTTGGGAATCAGGCTCACCAGGCGCCTCTGCGCGTTGACGATGATGCGCTCGCGGTCGTCCTGCGAGCTCGAGATCTCCCGGAAGGCGTTCATCGTCTCGGCGACGGGCTGGATCTCCAGCAGGTTGATCTTGATCAGCCGGACCGAGGAAAGCGCCGGGTCGGCCTCTTGGGCGCTCTGGAAGAGCTCCCGGACCTCCTCTTCCAAGTGCGCGCGCTCGGCATTGAGCAGGCGGTCGAGGTCGCGTGTCGCCACGAACGTGCGCAACTCGTCCCGCAGATTGTTCAGGATCACGCCCTCTGGATCGTCCATCAGGTAGTGGTAGGTATACGCGTCGCTGACAAGGTACTGGACGCCGGTCCGGATCCCGAGCAGGTTCAGGTCGCCGGACATGAACTCGTACGGCGTCTCGTTCTCGAGGGTCCTGACCTGGCGCACCGGCCACTTGTCGATCTTGATGAACGGCCACGGGCCTAGGTAGCGCAGGCCGGGCTGCACGTCCCGCCACACGACCTTGCCGAACACCCGACCGTAGGCCACTGAGCTGGGACCGACAACGGTAATGCCGGTCGCAAGGAACGCCAGCACGGCCAATGTGGCCGCCGTCCACTTCACCATGGCTCGGTTGGAAACCCACCGGACGAGCGGGGGGGCCTGTGCCAGGCGCGCCCAAACCTCGCGGAGGCGCCGAGCGACCGGGCGGATGTTGGAGAGGAGTTCTTCCCATCCGCTTCTGAGCGCGCCCGCGCGAAAGCGCCAGACGATCAGCGCGATCAGAACCAAGGCTCCCGTCCACTGCATCAGTTGGATGGCCGGTGCCTGCGAGCCGGACAGATTGACTGGCATCGTAAGTCCGGCGGCGATGACGATCAAGTCGATCAGGATCCCGAGGACGGTCGTTACCGCGATTACGACGCCGACATAGATCGTTCCGAAGCGCGCGCCGAACTGGCTGACAATGATGGCGATCGTGCCGGAATTCGTGGCCGGTCCGGTCATCAGGAATATCAGGGCTGCGCCCGGGCTGAGACCCTTTGCGACCAGGGCGGCAGCGATCGGCGTGCTGGCCGAAGCGCAGATATACAGCGGAATGCCGACCACGACCATGATCGGGTACGAGATCCAGCGCGCGTACTCGTTTGCCATCAGGTCGTCCGGAATCGCCAGGAAGAGCACCCCGCCGAGCGCGACGCCGACCAGCAGCGCGAACAGAATGTCGTCGGCCACCTCGACGAATCCGTACCGGAATACATGCTTGATGACGTCCCGCAAGGTCGGCCCGTCCGCGCGGCCGCCCGAGCGCGGCGCGATATCCTCGGCCGGCCTGGCCGCGGCAGGTTGCCTGTAGAAGTTCGGCTTGACCCACGATGCCACCTGCCTTCCGCCTACGGCAGCCGCAGTTCCGCGAATAGCTTGAGCGAGCCAGGCTGCGACCATACCCTTCAGTTGCGCGAGGCTCACATAGCAATCGTCTTGGTCGGCATACAAGGAGACATGATCGTCGTGCTCGTGATCATGGTGGTGATCGTGGCCGTGCTCGTGGTCGTGGCCGTTGGCGTGGTGCCGATGCGGCTTTCGCGCGTCATTGTCATCGCGGATGATCCCGATGCAGAAGATGCCGGCCACCACGGCGGTTAGGAAGCTCACCACCGGTCTCACCACTGCGGCGACAAACCCGAAGAACGCGTGCGTCACCAAGATCGAATCCGCGCCAGTCTCGGGTGCCGTGATCAGAAAGGACATACAGGATGACCGAGACGCGCCCTTCTTGCGCATCTCGGCTACCACCGGCACAACCGAACAGCTGCACAACGGCACGGGCACGCCGATCGCGGCGCTAGCGGCCACCGATTTCAGGGTGTCTCCGCTGAGCCACCGGAGGATCGCGGCGCGTGATATGAGTACGTGAATCAGGCCTGCGAGAAACAGCCCCAGAAGCAGCATCGGGGCCAGCAGCATGAAGGACGACCAGACGAAGTCCAGCAGGCGCAGGGTTGGATCGGGCACTAACGGAACCTAGCTGACGCTTAGTCAGATTCGTGTAATACGATAGCGCACGGGCCCAAATGGGTCAAACTGGGCCGCTCGCGCTTGCAGCGGGCACGCTCACTGTAAATTACAGTAAAGCAGGCTCAGGCGACGGACGCTTGCGGCCGGCCGGAGCGGAGCTGGCGAGCCCGCCCCGGGAGCCCGAGAATGCGAGGCGCCACCGGGGGGCCCGTCCATGCGGAGGTCCTCAGCGAGCTCCCCTCCGCTATAGTCTGCGGGTTCTCATACCCCCCCGGCTCAGAGCAGTTCATGCTCATGTTCCCATTGGAAAGGACTGACGCAACTCACCCCCCGCCCAACGGTTATGCTAGTGGCCAGTGCAACGACTGTCATCGGGCCGAAGGCAAATGCTTGCGGTAGTCGGGGTGCTGGCGTTCTCGCTGCCCGCGGCGGTCGTGCCATCGGATGGTGCATCGTTCCCGGGCGAGCTGACCCTCGATCTGGCGATCGATCTGGCCCTGGCGCGCAATCCGGCGTTGCAAGCGGTTCGCAGTGGCGTCGATATAGCCCAGGCGGGGGTTGTCACGGCAGGGCTGCGCCCGAACCCGGAGCTGAGCGTCGAGTCCGAAGAGTATCCGTACTTCTCGGCCACGCGCCCGTCGTTCTTCAGCGGCCAGGTCATTACCGCGGGCGTCGAGTACGAAATCCAGACGAAGCGCCGCCGCAGCCTGCGAGCCAGCGCGGCTGAGGCCGAGGTGCGCCGCTCGGGAGCGAATCTCGAAGACGCCGCGCGGCTGTTGCGGCTAGATGTCCGCACGGCCTTCTACCGAGTCTTGCTGGCCGAGTCGAACCGGCAGCTGGCCGAAGCGATCCTGGGCCAAACCGACCAAGTAATCGAATTGAACCGGGCTCGCTTCGAGCAGGGCGAGATCTCGGGACTGGAGCTGACGCGCATCGAGGTCGAGCGCCTCAGCTTCGCGGACGACCTGTTTCAGGCGCGGCTGGAGTTGCGGAATGCCAAGGCGGCCCTGCTGGCGTTGCTCAATTCTCCCGACATCGGATTGGACGTGCAGGTGCGGGGAGAGCTGGACGAGATGCCGCCCATGGGGATAGCGTCGGACGCGACCGGAGACGATCTGCTGGAAATGGCGCTTGAAAGGCGCCCGGATTTTCGGGCGGCGCTTGCCCAGCTCGAGCGCGCCTCGGCCCAGCAGCGCGTGGAGCGCGCCGTCGCTAACCCCAACGTCACGGTTCGGGGCGGCTACCAGAGGGCAGAACAGAACCACAGCCTGGTAGCGGAGATCGCGATCCCGCTCACGATCTTCAATCGCAATCAGGGCGAGATCATGCGCTCGAACGCCGAGGCCCTCCAAGCCGAGAGCCTCTTGGCGGCGGCCCGGCTCCAAGTGGCTCTGGAGGTCCGCCAGGCGCACAACGCCGTCGAGGTGAATCGCGAGCGGGTCAATTACATCCGGACCAGGCAAGTGAGTCAGGCGCAGGAGGCCAGCCGGGTGACACTTGCCGCCTACCGGCTCGGCGGAGTGCCCCTGATGAACTACCTCGATGCCCAGCGCCGCTATCGCGACACGATGCGGGTCTTGAACCAAGCGCTCTTCGACGAGCGCCTCAGCGTGTTCCAGCTGGCCGCGGCGATTGGCGGAGGCAACCAGCCGTGACTGCCGAGCGCGCGCCCGGCAGCGGCCTGGGGTGGGCGGGTGCTGTCGCCCTGCTGGCCTGCGGGATCGCGCTCGGCTACAGCGGCTACTTTTGGACCCAGTCAGCTGGCCCCTCGCATGGCGCGGAAGATCCTCACGGCGCGCCGGACGACGGGCATGGAGAAGCGGCCAGCGCCGCGTTGAGCATTCCCGCTCCGGTGCAGGCTGCGAACGGAATCGTGATCCAAATGGCCGAGAAGCGCGTGTTCCAGACCCCGCTCACTGTGACAGGGACCGTCGCGGCGGATCAGGCGCGCATAGCCCATATCCGCGCTCTGTCGCGCGGGATCGTCGACCAGATCTTCGTGCAACTCGGGGACCAGGTAAGCGCGGGTGACCCGCTGGTCAGCTACGACAATATCAATCTAGGCATCTTGATCGGCGAGTACCGCGAAGCGCAGGCAGACCTGCAGAGCTTGATCACGACGCTGGAAGTGGACGCTACAATCCTCGCCCGCAGCGGAGAGATGCTGGCGATTCAAGCGATCGCGCGAACGGACCACGACGTCATCGAGGCAGCGCACAAGGACTCAGCCGCGCGCGTGGACGCCGCCCGCGCCCGAGTGCTTGAGCTGGAAGAACAGCTCCATCGGTTCGGCCTCACCGACGAAGACCTCGGACGGCTGGATGACGAGGGGGAAGACTATCACCGGACCGCCTCGCGCACCGTCCTGCGGGCACCCGCTCCGGGTGCCGTGGTCGAGCTTGACGCGAGCCCCGGCGAGACGATCAGCATCGCCAGCGAGCTGCTCACCATCTCGGACATTTCCACAGTGTGGGTTCTCGCCGACGTTAGCGAGCGCGACCTTGGTGCCGTTCGGGTCGGCGACGAGGTTTCGATCAGGCTGGCTGCCTACCATGGCGAACTCTTCCGCGGGCGCATCACCTATGACGGAGAGATCGTGGACACGAGGACTCGCACGGCTCGCGTCCGCTGCGTGGTCGAGAACGGCGATCTCCGAATCAAGCCCGGCATGTTCGCCTCGGTGGACATTCCCACCGACAGCACCCACGAAGCCGTCGCCGTTCCGGTCGAGGCCCTGCAAGAGATCGGAGGCCGCACGGTCGTGTTCGTGCGGATCGCAGCCGCCGAGTTCGAACGGCGCGCCGTTGCGGCGGGGAGCGAATCCGGCGGCTGGGTCGAGATTCGGAGCGGACTGCGCATCGCCGAAGAGGTGATCGCTGCCGGCAGTTCGGTCGCGAAGAGCCTTGCGTTCGGCACGGAAGTCAGCGAATTGCGATGAACCTGCGGCACAGGGAGCGGATGTCACAGCGGATTCGCGGCTCGCGACAGGCGCCAGCCCCTTGCCCGGACTCAGCCCACGGCGGCCCGCTTCCACGGCGCGGGAACCTGATGCGTTCGGCTGAGACCCGCGCGGCGCGCAGCCGCCGAGGTCGCGGAATGGTTCCGAATACCGGCCGTCCCGTCGAGCCTGGCACCTCGCGGGCGTCCGCCCGGATTGACGCCGCAGGCAGCGCGTTCGATCACCGCGATCGAACGATCCCCTCGAAGTCATGCTGACGAACACGCAAAGCCGCGGGCGCTTGCGCCGGTTCCCGGCAGTGCCGATCGCTTTGCTGCTGGCGGGCGTTGTCTTGGGGGCGATGCTCCACAAGTGGGGACCGCTTGCGGACGGGCCGCACGATTCGGCCGACCCGCACGCGGAAGAGTCCGAACACGAGGGCGAGGCCGCGGAATCCGTCAGCATCCGGGTCGAGGCGCAGCAGTACGGCAGGCTGACCACCGCGCGGGCCGAAGTGCGCGAAATCGAGACTTCCGTTTTCCTCACCGGCGTGGTTGGCGCTGACAGGTCCCGCGTCGCCCGCATAGCGCCGGTGGCTCACGGTGTCGTTACCGAGGTCTTCGTCAGCCTCGGGGACTTCGTCGATGCGGGAGATCCGCTTCTCAGCTACGACAATGTCGAGCTGGGCGTGGCAGTCGCCGACTTCATGTCGGCGAGCGCCGACCTGCGCGGCGCCCTGGCGGCCTTGGCGGCCCAGGAAGTCATTTTCGCGCGCAGCCGCGAGATGCTGAACGTCGGCGCGATCGCCAAGACGGAACACGAGATCCGCGCTGCGCGCTACAGGGCCGCCGAGGCGCAAGTCCGCGTGCAGCAAGCCCGCGCCGCGCAGTACGAGGAGCAGCTCCATCGCTTCGGCTTGGCTGAGGAGGAGACGCAGGAACTGGCACTGGGCGACGCGGCGACGCAGCATAGGGAGACATCCATCTCCACCTTGAGCGCGCCTTTCGCGGGCTTGGTCACCGACTACGATCTCAGCCTAGGGGAGACCATCGACGAATCGAACTACGTGCTGACTGTCACAGACATCTCCACGGTGTGGGTTCTCGCAAGCGTGTTCGAGCATGACATCGGGGCCGTACGCGAGGGCAAGCAAGTCGAGGTTCGTGTCGCCGCTTATCCGGACAGGACGTTCCGCGGAACGGTGAGCTATATTGCCGACTCCCTGGACTTGGAGACGCGGTCCACCGAAGTGCGCTGCGAGGTCGAGAACCCGGACTCTCTGCTGAAGCTGGGAATGTCAGCCAGGATCCAGGTCTCCGGCGAGCACTTTCTGGGGTCGCTCACGGTGCCGGCCAGCTCCGTCCAGACCCTGGACGGGCGCCGGGTCGTATTCGTCCAGGAATCGGACTCGACGTTCGCGGTGCGCGAGGTGGAAGTGGGGGTGGAAGCCTCGGGCTGGGTCGAGATTTCGAGCGGGCTTTCCTCGGGCGAGACGGTCATCAGCGATGGCAGCTTCTACGCCAAGACGGCCGCGCTGCGGGGGTTGATCGGAGACCACCACTAGGGGAGAGGCATGCACCGCGTAATCGAGTTGTCCCTCCGCTTCAAGTTCCTGATTCTCGTCATGACCGCGATGCTGGTCGCGGTGGGCGTGAACTCCATGTACCGGCTCCCGATCGATGCGGTGCCGGACGTGACGCCCAACCAAGTGCAAGTGCTGACCCGCGCGAGCGGCCTCAGCCCGCTCGAGGTCGAGAGGTTCATCACGTTCCCCGTCGAGACCTCGCTCAGCGGCGTGCCGGGAATCGAAACGATCCGCTCGGTCTCGAGGTTCGGCATTTCGGCGGTGTATGTGTACTTCGAGGAAGGCATGGACGTATTCCTCGCCCGCCAGCTGGTCTTGGAGCGGCTCGAAGAAGCGCGCGACGCGATTCCTGAGGGCTACGGAATTCCCGAACTGGGCCCGATCTCGACCGGACTGGGCGAGATCCTCCAGTTCGAGGTGCGCAGCGACACGCATTCGCTGATGGAGCTGCGCAGCATCCTGGACTGGGAGATCGCCTTCAGGCTGCGCTCGGTGCCCGGCGTCGTCGAGGTGAACGCATACGGCGGCGAGGCCAAGACCTACCAGATCCAGCTAGACGCGGCCAAGCTCGCCAGCGTCGAGGTCTCGCTGGGCCAGGTCTACGAGGCGATCGAGAACAACAACGCCAATGCCGGCGGCGCCTATATCGAGAAGAACCAGGAGCAATACGTCGTTCGCGGGGAGGGCCTCATCGAAACGGCCGAGGATATCGGCAACATCGTGGTCGGCGCCACGATCGACGGAACGCCGATCTTCATCAAGGACATCGGCGCCGTGTCGCTCGAAGCTCTGGTCCGCCAGGGCGCCGTGACGCGGGACGGGCGGGGCGAAGCGGTCACGGGCGTGGTGCTGATGCTGATGGGCGAGAACTCGCGCGTCGTGGTGGAGCGGGCGAAGCAACAGCTCGAAGTCGCGCGGACCGCGCTGCCGGAAGGCGTGGAGATCGACGTGTTCTATGACAGAACCGATCTCATCCGCCGGACCATCGCAACGGTGCGGACCAATCTTGTCGAGGGCGGCCTGTTGGTCGTGGCGGTGCTGCTGCTGTTGCTGGGGAGCGTGCGCGGGGGCTTGGTTGTCGCCACCGCCATACCGCTCTCGATGTTGTTCGCGTTCACCGGGATGGTCAGGGCTGGCCTGTCGGGCAACCTGATGAGCCTGGGCGCGATCGATTTCGGGCTGGTCGTGGACGGCTCGGTCGTGATGATCGAGAACATCGTGCGCAAGGTCTCCGAACGGAAGGAAGCGGGGGCGTCGACGGATCGCGCGATCTTGGAAGCCGGGCGCGAGGTTGCGAAGCCGATCGTCTTCGCGGTCGGGATCATCATCATCGTCTACCTGCCGATCCTGACCCTGGAGGGGGTCGAGGGAAAGATGTTCCGGCCCATGGCGCTCACCGTGATATTCGCGCTTGTCGGCTCGCTGATCCTGTCCTTGACCCTCATGCCGGTGCTGGCGTCCTGGGCGTTCCGCAAGGGCCTGAGAGAGAAGGAGACGGCGCTGCTGCGATGGGCCAAGCGAGCCTACCGGCCGCTGCTGGAATCGGCGGTTGACCGCCCGCACGCGGTCGTGCTCGCAGCCCTGCTGGTCTTCGCGCTGTCGCTGACGCTGGTTCCGTGGCTGGGAGCCGAGTTCGTGCCCCGGCTGGGCGAGGGCTCGATCGCCGTCCAAGCGTGGCGCCTGCCCAGCGTCAGCCTTTCCGAGTCCGTCAAGAGCACTACGATGATCGAGAAGATCCTGATGGAGTTTCCGGAGGTCGAAAGCGTGGTCTCGCGCACCGGCCAGGCCGAAATCCCGACGGATCCGATGGGCGTCGAGACTAGCGACATCTACGTCCTGCTCAAGCCCGAGGACGAGTGGGAGACGGCGGGCAGCCAAGCGGGCCTGGTGCGGCACTTCGACGAGGCGCTGTCCGCGCGGGTGCCGGGCAACATCTTCAGCTACTCGCAACCGATCGAACTGCGGGTGCAAGAGTTGATCGCGGGCATCCGGTCCGAGCTCGCCATCACGCTGTACGGCGAAGATCTGGGCCAGCTCGAGGCGACCGCGCACGAGATCGCGAGAGTGACGAGGGACGTCCCCGGCGCGGCGGATGTCAAGGTCGAGCAGACGGCCGGCCTGCCCTTCTTGCGCATCAAGGTGCTGCGGCAGCAGATCGCGCGCTACGGCATCAACGCCTCGAGCGTGCTTGAAGCGGTCGAGACGGTGGGCGGCCGCACGGCCGGGCAAGTCATGGAGGGCCAGCGGCGGTTCCCGCTGCAGGTGCGCTTCCAGGCCTCCGACCGGGGCGGCATCGAAGAGCTCGAGCACCTGCCGGTAGCCGATCCCCGGGGCCGGCTCATCCCGCTGGGAGAGCTGGCCGAGTTCTCGATCGAAGAGGGACCTTCCCAGATCAGCAGGGAGAACATCCAGCGCCGGATCACGGTCGAGGCCAACGTGCGCGGGCGCGATCTGGCGACCTTCGTCGCGGACGTTCAGCGCGGCATCGAGGAAAACCTGACCCTGCCGGCCGGCTACTACATCGAATACGGCGGGACGTTCCAAAACTTGGAGGAGGCGTCGCGGCGGCTGGCGATCATCGTTCCGCTGGCGCTGTTCATGATCTTCACGCTGCTCTACACGGCCTTCGGCTCGGTCAAGTTCGCCGCGATGGTCTTCCTGAACGTGCCGCTCGCCGCCACGGGCGGCATCGTGGCGCTGTACATCCGGGACTTGCCGTTCAGCATCTCCGCCGGGGTCGGGTTTGTCGCCTTGTTCGGCGTGGCGGTGCTAAACGGCGTCGTGCTGATGAGCTACCTCACGCAGATGCGCGCGGAGGGCTTCTCGGCGAGGGAATCGGCGCTGCGCGGCGCGCAGGTTCGGCTCCGCCCGGTCTTGATGACTGCGCTCGTCGCCAGTCTGGGGTTCATCCCCATGGCCTTGGCCACCAGTTCGGGCGCCGAGGTCCAGAGGCCGCTGGCCACGGTGGTGATCGGAGGGCTGGTCACCTCCACGTTGCTGACGCTGCTCGTGCTGCCCTCGATCTACGCCTGGGTCGAAGGGCGCGCGGAACAGCGGTCCGCCTAGTTTCGAGCGCGTCCGTCGGTCAGCCTGGGAGCCGGCGCTCAGCCGTCCAGCAGCGGAAGGGCCGCGAAGAAAGCCACGCACGTTCCCAGCGCGATGCTGATCCAGAGCGGATTGCGCAAGCGCCGCCCGACCCAGCTGGTGCGGCCGTTGAGCAGCAGCAGCGTCAACGCCAGCAAGGGCAGGAAGCAAGCCCCCACGATTCCGTAGGTGAGTTGAATCTGCCGCACCGGAGCGTTCAGCAGGAACAGCGGGACGATCGCGACCAGCACGACGCAGAACCGGTAGGCCTTGGACGAGCGCAGGTCCCCGCTCCCTCCGGTCGTGAGCCGGAAGAAGTCGGCGAACATGTACGGGATGCTCTGCCACACGCCCAGCAGGCTCGAGAAGACGGCACCCCAGAATCCAACCAGGAACACCCACTTGCCGGCCGGGCCGACGGCTGCCTGCAAGCGCTCGGCCATTTGCGTGGCAAGGGCCGCGCCGCCGCCCTGCACTTCGATCTGCGAACCGATGACGATGACGCACAATCCGAAGACGGCCGTCACGCCGTTGCCGACGGCCAGGTCGATCCTGCAGGTGCGGAGCATTTCGGGCCCGCGGCGGCCCTGCTCTTCGATCCAGTAACCGTACGACAGCAATGTCACGGTACCGCCCACGCCGCCCAGCACGGCGAGGATCCACGCGCTGCCGCCGGCGGGAATGGAAGGAACCAGGCCGGCCGCGATCTCGCCCGCGGGCGGGGCGATCATGGCGGTCGTGCCGATCACCGTCAGGAACATGAGTCCGATCAACACCGACATGACGGATTCGAACGCCCGGAAGCTGCCCCGCAGCACGATCAGCAGGCCGGCGACGGAATGCAGGGCCGCCCAGGCCATCACTGACGTCTCGGCAGACCCGATCGGCAGCAGCGCCGTCCCGGCGACGCCGCACGCGTTGGCCAGCGCGCGTCCGACGATCACCGAGAACAGGGACAGATAGATCAGGAACGGCCAGCGGATCCATGCTCCGAGCTTGTGGTGCCAGCCTTCGAGCAGGGTGGAGCCGCTGGCCAGCTGCCAGCGCGCGACGCCCTCGCTGAGCACGAACTTGAGGAACGCGCCGGCGAGCGCGGCCCACAGCACCGCAGTGCCGAGCTCGGTGCCGGCGAGGGTGCCGGTCATCAGGTCCCCCGCGCCCACGCCGGTCGCAGCCAAGAGCAGGCCGGGCGCGATCAGTCGGAGCCGATCGATTTGCACGTGGCCTAGGGTAGCGTGATCGCCGGGGCGTGCCAAGCGAGTCGCGGAGCTGAGGAGCCGCGCTTGAGCGGAAGCGAGGCCGTGGACGGCAGCGGGTCGCAACGCCTGCAGGGCGCGGTGAGCGGCCGCGGGCGGTGCCGGGCGCAGCTCTTGCGAACGCGCCGGATCAGTTGATCGCCGCGCAGACCGCCCGCCCCACTTCCTCGGTAGAGGCGGGAGGGCCGGCGGGCTTGAGATCGGCCGTGACGCCCCCGCTGTCGAGCACCGCGCTGACGGCGTCGTTGATTGCGGCGGCCTCTTCGGTCAAGCCGAAGCTGTACTCGAGCATGGCGGCGGCAGAGCCGATCGCGGCCAGCGGGTTGGCCTTGCCCTGCCCGGCGATGTCTGGCGCAGATCCGTGCACGGGCTCGTACAGGCCGCGCCACGCGCCGTTGGGCAGCTGGCTGCCGATCGAGGCCGACGGGAGCATGCCGATCGAGCCGGCCAGGACCGAGCCCTCGTCGCTGAGGATGTCTCCGAAGAGGTTCTCGGTCACCACCACGTCGAAGGCGGTCGGGCGCAGCAGCAGCTGCATCGCGCAGTTGTCGACCAGCATGTGCTCGAGTTCGATGTCGGGATATTCCGCGGCCAGCTGGGTCACGACGCGCCGCCAGAGCTGCGAGTTCTCGAGCACGTTGGCCTTGTCCACCGAGGTGAGCTTGCCGCGCCGGTTGCGCGCCAGTTCGAAGGCCATGCGGCAAACGCGCTCGATCTCCCCCCGCGAGTAGACCATCGAGTTCAGGGCTGTCTCGGCGCCCGCGGCGCCCTCGACGCCGCGCGGCTGGCCGAAGTACAGGCCGCCGGTGAGTTCCCGCACGATCAGGATGTCGGTGCCGCGCACGATGTCGTTCTTCAGCGGCGAGGACTCGATCAGGCTCTCGTAGCAGTAGACCGGCCGCAGGTTGGCGTACACGTCCAGCGCCTTGCGCAGGCCGAGCAGGCCTTTCTCAGGCCGCTCGGACGGCGGCAGGTCATCGAACTCGGGCAGGCCCACCGCGCCCAGCAGCGTGGCGTCGGACTCTAGGGCCAGCTTGCGCGTCTCGGCGGGAAACGGGTTTCCCGTGGCGCGAATCGCCGCGCCGCCGAGCAGGCCTTCCCGCAGCTCGATCGAATGGCCCCACTTCGCCGCCACGTGCTCCAGCACGCGAACGGCCTCGCGCGTGACCTCGGGACCGATACCGTCGCCCGGAAGGACGAGCACTCTCCAATGCATGGGAAATCCCATTGTACGGTTTGACCAATCCCGGCCTTGCCCTACCATGGGAGGGTATGACCCGCAGGGAGTGGCTGTCGCAGAGCGCCGCTGGATTCGGGGGTCTGGCGCTCGCCGCGATGATGGCGCAGCAGCGCGCGGGCGGGGACACGTCCCGGGCGGCCGACCCCATGGCGGTTCGGCCTCCGCACTTTCCGGCCAAGGCCAAGAGCGTCATCTTTCTCTACATGGACGGCGGCCCGGGCCAGATGGACACTTTCGACCCGAAGCCGCGGCTGCGGGCCGAGCACGGCCAGCCGATCCAGCTTCCAGAGCTGCCCACGACGGTGTTCAACATCACGGACAAGGTGTTCGGCTCTCCGTTCGAGTTCGCCCAGCACGGCCAGTCCGGACTGTGGGTCAGCGACCTGTTTCCGCACTTGGCGGAATGCGCCGACGACCTGTGCGTGATCAATTCGATGGTGGCCGACCATTCCGAGCACACCGCCGGAAACTACTTCGTCCACACCGGCTCGGGATTTCAGGGGCGGCCGTCGATGGGTGCCTGGGTGACCTACGGGCTGGGCAGCGAGTGCGATGACTTGCCCGGCTTCGTGGTGCTGGACAGCGGCCTGATCCCGCCGGGCGGGATGGACTGTTTCGGCAGCGGCTTCCTGCCGGCTTCGTATCAGGGCACGCTTTTCCGTCGCGGTGAGCATCCGATCGCCGACATCGTGCCGCTCGAGCCCGATCCGGCGTTGCAATCCGGCAAGCTCGACTTGATCCGCAAGCTGAACCGGGGAGTGGTGCAGCGCTTGGGCAGCGTCAGCGAGATCGACGCGACCATCGCCAACTACGAACTCGCGTTCCGCATGCAGAGCGCGGTGCCCGAACTCTTGGATCTCACCGGCGAATCGGAGGCCACGCGGAGCATGTATGGCCTCGACGAGGACGAGACGAGCGAGTTCGGCCGCCAGTGCCTGCTGGCACGGCGCATGGTCGAGCGCGGCGTGCGCTTCGTCGAACTGCTGACCCCGGCCCGCAAGGGGCAGGATCGCTGGGACCAGCACCAGAACCTAAAGTCGGGGCACCGCATCAATGCCGGCGGAACGGACAAGCCTATCGCCGCCCTGCTGAAGGATCTCAAGGGGCGCGGCCTGCTGGACTCGACACTCGTGATGTGGGGCGGGGAATTCGGCCGCACGCCGACCGCGCAGACCAACGACAGCGAATTCAGCGACAAGACCGGCCGTGATCACAACCCGTTCGGCTATACGATGTGGCTGGCTGGCGGCGGCGTCAAGGGCGGCATGCGTTACGGCGCTACGGACGAGTACGGCTACTTCGCTATCGAGAACAAGGTGCACTTGCACGACCTGCACGCGACGATGCTGCACCTGCTAGGCTTGGACCACGAGCGCCTGACCTACCGGTACAGCGGCCGAGACATGCGTCTGACGGACGTGCATGGGGAGATCGTCCACGACATTTTGGCTTGAGCGGACCCTTTCGGTGCGAAGCGGCAGCCAGTTTGCGTAGGCATGCCTCCGTCGGCTTCCTAGCAGGTTTCTGGGGCCTTAGTACGAAGCCCAATCGTGGGCTGTAGAACCGGAGGCCGAGCCCGTCTCAGTATCCCATTCCGGCCCTATTCATCGGCGGGTCGAAGACGCTGATCAAGAAGCCCTCGATGGAGCTACGTTGCCCGGAATCCCGTTCAACCCGGGCGTGGACGTGGGTCATACCTAGCCGCATGGCATCGGCCCAACGCTCATGGCCGGGAATTCGATTGGCGAACGAGTCCGTCTGGCCGATGTACAGGGCCCTCCAATATCCCAGCGAGTCTTGCTTCGCGAATACGTACAGGCCTGGAACGTCGAACCATTCCGTAGCTGGAACGTCTCGAAGCGCAGATAGGCCAGATTCACGGCCAAGACAAAGAGCGCTAGACCGATCAAAGCTTGCATGGGCAGAACCGTCTAGCGAGGCTGTCTAGGTCTCAGACCTGCTTCGGCATGATATCTACACGCCTGCACTGGTCCCAGAGACCCTCGTAGATGCCACCGAGGTTCTTGGCGCCTTCTCTGTCGCCGAATGCGGCTACGGCCGCCGGTTTCGTTTTGTCGCTCTCGAACCGGTAGCTGTCATCATCCATCAACACGAAATGGAATCCATACAGGTCTTGTACGTCCTGGGAGGCGATACGCAACTCCACGTTCGGGAACTCCGAGCACGCCTTGAAAAATGGGTTGATCTCCCGATCTTCGCGGGAATCCTGCTCCAGAATGACCCTGAGCCTGTTCCTCGCGGACAGGGCAAGGAACAGTCTGGCCTCCTCCACCACGACCATCCTCCCATAGACCCGGGCGTTACAGAACCCCGACAAGATATCGACACTCTTTCTCGCTTGAGAGAATAGGTTCTTGACGACGATCGCTGCGTGCTCGACTGATGCGTTGTAGGTCGGTTCGCCGGCACGCTTCAACGCCAGCGAGCGGACGAACTCCCCGTACTCGGTCAGGTTCATATCGGTTTCAGGCGCCTCCGATCCCACAGCGTACCCAATGAAGGGCCTTTATCGTATTCAACCACAATCCTCCGTCGCAACTCCCTCTCTCAGTCTCTCGTGAACTCTCTCTAGCAACGTCCATCTACCCTCGTCATATGCGGATTGCATTCACAACCACTCCGGAATGAAGCAAGTGGCTCGGCGAAGCGTCATGATCGACGTGCGAGCTCAAGCACTTGGCGATTCAGGTGGATCCCATCTTGGCGGAGGCGCGATGGCCGTTGCCGATTTCGCCTCCGTTACGGACGAACTGGCCGGAAATCGAGGCGCAGAAAGCACTGCGCCGATGTCGCGGGGCTACTCAAGTACGTTCAGGCCACCGTCGTCGAGGTTGACCGGGCGTTGCCAGTAGCCGAATTGCGGTGTCCAATTGTCCGTGCCGAAGCCGGCCAGCGCGAGCAGGTTCCAAGCCGAGCAGAACATGTCGCCGGGCCCGAACGTGACGGCGTTCTTGCGCAGGACCGTCCCGTTGTCGAGCTCGTAGAGCACGGCTCCCGGCATGTTGTCGACGCCGGGCGCGGTCGTCTGCTCCCGGATGTATTCGCCGCCGCCGTGAGAAGCGAGGCGGAAGCGCCAGCCGCGAGCGTTGGCGAAGCCGCGCTGGATGTCGGGCGGGTCCTTGGACAGCAGTACCACCGCCAGCTCGGACTCCAAGTGTGGCAGGAAGCCGTTGATTCCGTCCGCCCACAGAGTGCAATAGCGGCAGCCTTGGCCCATGTTATGAATGGCGAGCAGCTTGTCGCGGCCGCCGAACAGCTCGCTCAAGCGCCTCTCCCTTTCAAGGGTCTGGAAGGTATAGTCCGGGACCGGAGCGCCGATAGCGGAGCGTCGCATCGCATTGAGCTGCTCGGTCAACTCGAAGACTTGGCGCTCGAGTTCGCTGATGCTGGAAGCGGCGTCGCTGGCGGATGGGGTGTCTTGCGGCATGGTCGATTCCTCCGAGAAAGGCCGGTCCCCCAATACGCGAATGCCGCGCCGCTCCAGGGTAGGGCAGGCAGTAACGAGAGGAACTATAACATTTGCCACGGAAACTAGGTCGGCCGAGTGCCCGGTTGGCGGAGTCTGAGCAGCACTTGGTCGCCGCGCCTGACGATTGGAGAATCGGCTTGGCCATCGGCTAGGAGTCCTTGCGGGTACACTGAATGGAGGCTTGGGCGATTAGCTCAATCGGGGAAGCGCCGCGTTCGCAATGCGGAGGTTGTGGGTTCAGTTCCCATGTCGTCCACCACTTTCATCCTTGGCTCTAGGCTGCTACGTCGAGGCACTGCCGCTGCCGAATGACGGCGAGCCATGCGAGGCACAAATGCGGTGCCTACTGCCGGATTCGCAAGCGCGACAGGCAAAGGGCGCGGCTCAACTCCGCCATCGCCGAGAGCTTGAAGACGCTGGGCTTCTTCGGAGGCGGTGAGTGACAGCGCGAGACGAGGATATCCGGCTGCGATTGAGGCTGGGCGAAGACAGCCGCTGGGAGTTCAAGCAGATTGAGTTTTCCGGAAACCGTCCGATTAGTCCCGATCGGGGCGATCTAGCCGATGAGATCATTGCGTTCGCGAACGCAAGCGGCGGTAACTTGCTCTGCGGTGTCACGGACGACGGACAGATTCAGGGGATGTCTCGCGAGCAGATGGCGGCGTTGGACCATCTTCTGGTCGAGGTGAGCACCGACAGCATCGAGCCCTCGGTCCGCATTGACGTCCACCACAGGGAGGTCGATGGCAGCGCCTTTTTGCTGGTCGGCGTGGCCAAGGGGGATTCTCTGCATGAGCATAAGGGTCGAAGCTTCATCCGAGTCGGCTCGGCCAAGCGTCAGATGACCGCTGACGAACGCTTGCGGCTGTCGCAGCGGCGGGCACAGAGTCGATATGTGTGGTTTGACGAGCAGCCTGTTCTCGGGACCGGGTTTGACACTTTGGATGAGGCGCTTTGGAGGCCGTTGTTGAGTGCGCAGGGCGCCGCTGAGCCTGAGCTGGCACTGGCCAAGCTCGCGCTGTTGGCGCTAGACGAGTCAGGCATCCAACGAGCGACAGTCGCTGGCCTCCTACTTTGCTCGCGCCACCCAGAGCGGTGGCTGCCGAGCGCCACCATCATGGCGACCCGGTATCGGGGCACAGACCGCAGCTCGGGCCAAGTCGACGCCCAGGAGATCACGGGCCCCCTGCAGCGACAGATCGCAGACGCAGTCGCGTTCGCCATGCGAAACATGCAGGTCGCGGCCCGCAAGGTGCCGGCGCGGATAGACATGCCGCAGTACAGCGACAAAGCCATCTTCGAGGCCGTTGTGAACGCCGTGGTGCACCGGGACTATGGCATACACGGTAGCTGTGTCCGCCTTTCGATGTTTGCCGACCGCTTGGAGATCCAGTCGCCTGGCGCATTACCCAACACGCTGACGCTTGAGAGCATGGCATTGCGGCAGGCAACGCGGAACCAAGCTATCGCCTCTCTGATGGGCCGGATGGGGGTCGGGGACATCCGCGGCTCCGCCGACCGGCGTTACTTCATGGAGCGCCGTGGGGACGGCGTGCCGATCATACAGCGTGAGACCCGGGAACTGTCCGGTAGGCCGCCGGAGTACCGTCTCGTAGACGGTGCGGAGGTGATGCTCGTCATCCCGGCCGCTCCGCAGGACGCGACCCCCACCCGGGCGGTGGTGGCTGTGCGGGCCGAGGGCCGACCGCTGCCGGGGGCGGAGGTGCTAGTCCTCTTCCCGAACAAGACTTGGAAGCAAGCGGTTGCAGACGAGAACGGCGAGGCCCGCATCGAACTCTACACGACCGAGCTACCGATGACCGTATTCGGCGCTGCGCCTGGTCACGCGGGATGCCTTGTGCGGGAATGGCTTCCGTCCAGCGGCGCGCTGGCGCTGGAGCTGCGCGTCATACCGCGGGGCGGAAGCGTGATTTTCTCCGAGGCCTCAGGCTGCGTCCCTGGTCTCAAGGGTCGCCTGAACCCCATACGAGACACGTTAGAACGAACATACCTTTACGCCTCCAAGATCGCCATCGAACGGGGCAGGCAGCAGCCTGTCCACTTCGCACCCGGCGAAGAGCTGCTGCTCACCGATTCGGATGGCACGGAGTGCCTCGTCCGCGTCCTCGATGTCGTCGGCCGCTCGTCGCTCGTCGACTATCGTTTGCCCGAGCCTGATTGAGTTTCGGCGATCTGCGGCATGCGCTCGAGGACAAGAACACGCTCTCGACGGATGAGAGCGGTGCGCCGGACGATTCCCGAAGCTTGATGACGCCGGTCTCATCGACGGCATCATGCGTTGGATTTGGTGGGCTGTAACGATTCTAGGGCCCGCTACCGTCGAGAGCCCGTCCCTATGACATCCGAGCGCGAGACTCGCGGGCGATAGTACGCTATCTGGTGTCATGTCGGCGACTGCTCTGCCGACGCAACGACGTGGCCATTGACTGGAGGCAGCGTGAGAACGTACGCGCGTGATTTCGCGTTGTTGCGAAGCGGGTGTTGCGGAAGCACGGTGATCCAGACAGGGAGGAGTCTGCGGCCCGGACGGTATTTGAGTAGGCCGAGGCTCTATCGGTTGTCTGGGCCACATGAGCGGCCCCAAGGCGACTGCAGACACTCCGGACGGTAGCCGTGAACTCACCGGCGGGGACTACATGCATGAATCGATCGTCGGAGTGAGCACGTCTAGCACAGATCGGCAAGCCGATGGATCATCTGATCGCGAGGAGGTCGCGCTCATTCACCAGCAGCTCGCGCGACTCGCGGACGAGAAAGCCGCACTTGAGGCCCGACTTGTCCAACTCACGACTGCGGCTTCGGAGAAACCGAAGGGGGCCCAGCCCAAGGGGCCAGTGACGAGCCGCTCAGCGGCAGGCGAGAAGGTTGCGCTCTTTCGATCGCTTTTTCGCGGGCGCGAAGATGTTTTCCCACAGCGGTGGGAAAACGCCAGGACAGGCCGATCAGGCTACGCCCCTGCGTGTGGCAACGAATGGATGGCGGGCCTGTGCGACAAACCTCGAATCAAGTGCACCGCCTGCCCAAATCAGGCATTTCGGGCGGTCACCGATGGAGTGATCGATGGACATCTGAGGGGCCACTGCACGGTCGGCGTCTATCCGATACTTCCCGACGATACCTGCCATTTTCTCGCCGCTGACTTCGACCGGGATACGTGGCGGCAGGACGTTGATGCGTTTATGGCAGTGTGCCGGTCGAGAAAGGTGCCAGTCGCACTGGAACGGTCACGTTCGGGTAATGGTGGTCACGTCTGGGTCTTCTTTTCGGAACCCGTGCCCGCTGCCCTTGCGCGCCGTCTGGGCACCCATTTGCTGACTGAAGCCATGGAGCGCAACCCCGACATCGGGTTCGAGTCCTATGACAGGTTCTTCCCGAGTCAAGACACCCTGCCGTCCGGAGGCTTCGGCAATCTCATCGCGCTGCCCCTCGAACGCGGTCCCCGAGAGCGTGGCAACAGTCTGTTTCTCGATGAGCACTTCGAGCCTTGGCCGGACCAATGGGCGTTTCTCTCGTCGCTTCGCTGCTTATCGCTAGCCGAGGCGTCAGAGATCGTCGACAATGCCGTCCGGCAAGGACGGGTTGTCGGCCTGCGCCTACCGATTGACGACGAGGACGAAGCACCTTGGACAGCGCCGCCATCGGGCCGCCGTAGCTTGCCTAAGGTCGTCGCACCGCTCCCGGAGCGCGTCGAAGCGGTTCTGGGCGACCGAATCTTCATTCCACGCGCCGGTTTGCCGCCGACCCTTGTCAACCGGCTCGTTCGCCTCGCCGCCTTCCAGAATCCTGCCTTTTATACCGCCCAGGCAATGCGGCGTTCGACCTTCGGCATTCCCCGTGTCGTGGCATGTGCCGGATTGCTCTCGCATCACATCGCGTTGCCCCGAGGGTGTCGTGATGCGATGGAGCAACTGTTCGAAGAGTTGGGCGTTAGCGTCCATCTGAGCGATGAGCGTTGTGTCGGCCGTCGTGTCGAGACGGCCTTCCTTGGGGACCTGACGCCGGCACAGCAGGCAGCTGCCGATGCTGTTCTCGCGCACGAGACCGGCGTGCTGGCGGCTACGACCGCGTTCGGCAAGACGGTCGTCGCCGCGTCCGTCATCGCCGCCCGGGGGACCAATACGTTAGTCCTGGTTCATCGTCGACAGCTCATGGACCAATGGATTGCGCGCCTCGGAGTATTCCTTGATCTTCCGTCGTCCTCTATTGGCCAAATCGGCGCGGGCAAACGCGAGCCTACAGGTATCGTCGATGTCGCAGTCATACAGAGCCTTGTGCGAAATAGAGAAGTCGACGACATAGTCTCCAACTATGGACACCTCGTCGTCGATGAGTGCCATCACCTCTCGGCCGTGAGCTTCGAGGCGGTAGCGTCTCGCGCCAAGGCGAAGTTCGTGCTCGGACTATCTGCGACGGTCACGCGCAAGGACGGCCACCATCCGATCGTCTTCATGCAATGTGGTCCGGTTCGATTCCGGGCAAGCGCGAAGGCGCAGGCCCGACAGCGCCCGTTCAGCCATCGGGCGATCTTGCGTGCCACAGCATTCAAGATGCCAGAAGGGATCGACGCGGAGCGCCCACCGATCCATCATGTCTACGCCGCCTTAGCAGCCCGTGGTAAAAGTCGACTGAAACTCCAACAAATCTCGATCAGGCTTCGATAAAATCGTAGTCATGGCGATGGGTACCCGCAAGCCCGGACAGATCCCGATGTTCCTCGCACCGGACCAACTGCCCCAAGC
>JAJEHF010000151.1 GCA_022823865.1 Bryobacterales bacterium | reverse complement strand
GATACGGGCACTGTCGCCTAGGCGACCACACGGCGGCCCCGGCCGCAGAGCGGAGCAGCGCCCGGAGCCCGCACTCCACCCCGGGTATGGCTAAGCAGCTTCGAACCGAGTCTCGTCGGTCTGAGGCAAAGCCTCGCTAGTGCTTGCAGACGATAACGGCGTGCGGCATCGCTTCCGCTTCGAGACCTTCTTCAACCACTACGACGCGCTCACGCTCGGCGTGCATGTTGGCGCTGCCCGTTTCAAAATGGCGGCCAGCCGTTGACCGCTTCGGCCGCGTCGCATCATTCCGGCCCCGACGCCAATACTGGCGACGATGCGAAGGAACCGTTGCCGGACTACGTGCAGAAGTGCGCGAGTTCATGGCTGAAACCAAGCGGGAGGCCGAGAACACCCGCGCCGAGCGCCTGCCCACTGTCCGGCGTGCTCACGCGCTCCACTGGCAGGCATGTGCCGTCGAGCTTGATGAGAAGGCACCGCGAGCCGGCCGGGCGCTACAATGCCGCTGAAGCCGAGGCGTGGGAGTACTCAGGGCTGGCCGGCAGGCCGTAGTGGCGCGGCGGCTGGCCGGGTTGGAGTCTAGAGAATGAAGCACGGAAAGCCGAGACGGCGGCGGGCGAGGCTCCACAATGACCGCAATCGCTGGATGAATCGGGACCAGCGGCGGCCATTGGGCGGGTCATGCCCATGAGACTGCACGAATTGATGGAGATCATCCCAAGCTGCTTCGACTGCGTCAGTTGGGATTTCGAAGCGTTTGAAGACGTACTTAGCAAGGTGCAGCGTGTAGAGCGCTGCAAACTGGCTGTTGCCATAAAACGGAGCAGGGGGGTTGGGTTCGACCGACGACGACCATTCTCCCAACCGTATGAACCGCGCCATCGTCGACAGCCCCGCATGCACGGCGTACTGTGATTGAACTCGATACGTTGCGTTATACCCTTTCACAGCCATGTCGGTATCCCCAGCCTCACCAGCCTCGACAAGCAACGGTCCGATCTTCTGTGCGAGCTGGTTAATTTTCAACCTGCTAGCTCCATCCTCCCGGTCAGGAACGTGCTCTAGCCTCAGATCCAAGCCCTTATTCAAGTTGTCGGTGTTGACGGCATAGTCGTCGCCAATCTCAGATAGGGCCTCCTCGCCTCGAAGCAAGACGTAGAGGGAGACCAACTAAGTCTCCCAGTGCTGGCGGTGAAGTATCCCCGCCGGTACGTCGAGCCGGGCATCCTCCAGAACGTGCATCCCGCGCAGCAATTCACAGCAACGCATCAAGCCTCCGGCCGCAAACATGCAGCATGCATCTGGTGGTGTTGTCTTGAGCAAGTGCGCTCGTTGTTGAACGAGCCGCAGCGTTCTGCGAGTGTGACCGCGAAGTTCCACCGTGTTGTGGTCCACCTCTAACGATCACTCTAAGCTAGTCGCCATGGCCCGATGTCTGGTGGGCCGTAGACTCCCCCGGGAACGGCCGGTCGGGTGGAGGAGGGTATACACGGCGATTGTGTACAACGCTAACCCAATGCAGTTACTGGAGCTTCTGGAGTAGGCCGGACTACATTCAGCGAGCCGGGTTCGGATTACGGTTTCACATCGACTTCCTAGAGAAGCTCGGAACAGACTTCCAGCGTTGGTTTGGGAAGCTCGCGGGTCACACGTTTCCCAGAGACTTCGGTCGGGTCCGTCCTTACGGCAAGCGGGGTGATCGGAAACGCGACGGATGGCAACCCAGCAGCCGAATGGCTTTCCAGTGTTACGCACCTCAAACCGACCAAGCCCGGCGAGTTACCCCAAAGATCTCGGGGGGTACATGCCGTGTTACCCGATAGGGGCTAGGTTGTGGGCATGTTCACCGAGGAACAGATCGACTTCATCGATAAGGAGCTGGAGTTCCGTTGGAGAAAGCCATGGCTGGACTCCATGGCAAAGGAATACGATCAGGAGGACATCAGTCCGAATTTTTCCCAAGAGGAACTGCATCAAATATTGTCTGAACGGTCTGATCGAATCCCTTCCGCCGTGTAGTCTCTTCGTCACTGACAAGTCCGAAGGACTCTTGCACGGCGTCGAATTGCGGGCCTTGTAGACTGCTGCGGATGATCTTCCAGTCCGCGTTGCTGATTCGGTACATTCTGACCATTCTCTGTAGTATTTCCGTTAGGGCGAGAATCTGCCCCTCTTGGAGTGCGAGTTTCTCTTCGATGGGGCTCATTTGGATATTCCTGAGTTCGAGAGGGTGTCACGCATAACGTACCACGATCCGGGTTTTTCTGGGATTTCAACCTGAATCCACCAGTCGCCGACATCCATCTTGATGGTGACTCTATCGCCTTTTCGGATTTCAGTGCAGTCGTTCTCGGCAATCAGGCGCTGCATGAATGCATTGACGACGATTGCCGATTGAAGGATGGTTCCGTCACGGCGGCCAGCTTTGATGATGGTCGCCGCGTTCTCTAGAACGGATCTCTCCTTGCAGGCATAGTTGTTTTCATTCGCTGAGGCTAGCATCTGGCCGGATACGGTCAGGGCGGAGGCCAGCGCGAGCAATAGTGCGGCGGCGGTCTGCATGATGTGTTCCTTCGTTGCATTGGTCGTTCCTCGATCCGGCTTGGTGCCGGGCCGTGCAACATCCGTGGGAACACGAAGGCCCTGCCTATTCGCCGGGATCTGGTGGCCAAACCAGACCCTGCTGTATGGCTCTTGTATTCAGCAGGCAGCCCGACTCGCGGTTGCCCACGGATGTTGCACGACGTATCCTAGCACAACCTCTGGTGCTGTGCAGCGATACACACATATTTCTATAAACACTTGAATATATTGACTTTATGGAGACTCCAGCCAAGGTGTCGACGAGTACATGCTTCGTTCGCAGCAGGAGGTAGATCGCGAGGGCGCTCGTGCGAAGGACGTGGACCTCGACTGGTCGATTTCTCGTTGACTCTCCGCTCGTCGGGTGGTCATCATCCATGATCGCCGATAGTAGATCGACGGGAACCGGGAAGAGCGATGTACAGTGAACGCCTAAGCGGACAGGGAGTCTTGATGAACACGTGACCATGAACCATCGCATCCTCTGGAGCAACATTGAGGCTTGTCTCGACTTGCGGCACGAGCGCTGGCGGGAACGAATTCAAAAGTTTGGCCAAGTGGCAGCCGTCAAGGAAAGAGCTGAAGGCCGAACCTGGAGCGACGAAGAAGTATTCGAAGGGATCCTGTTGGCCGTATTGTCCAGCAACACGGTCTGGTCAAAGGTCGAGCGGGTTCAGGCGGATCTCTCAGAACTCTTCTGCGGCTTCAGCTTGGAGTCGTACGCGAGCCTGTCGGACACTGAGATAGACAACCGGTTCGTGCCGTGGTTTGAAGATCGAAGGGCGGGGTCGATGACCCTCAGTCTCAATCTAAAGCTCCTCATTCACGCTGCCCGAAAGCTCTTGCGATACAGCAAGCGCAACGGAGGGGCGGACCGATACTTCACTTCTCTGGTGGAGCAGAGTGACGGCGACCCGAAGCTGGCCGCGTTGCTGCTCGGCGACCAAGGCGAATACAAACTCCCCTCTCTCGGCGTTGCTCTCGCCGCCGAAACACTGAAGAATCTGGGCTTCGACGTGGCCAAGCCGGAGCGGCACCTGACACGGGCGGCAGGGGCGTTCGGGCTAGTCCGTTTCAACCGCTGGAAGCGGACGCGAGGGGGGAGAGAGTCTCCAGAGTCGACGTCGAGAGAGAAGCTGGAAGTCATGACCGTCGCCGCAGAAATCGCGGCAGCGGCGGATCAGCCCGTGGTGTTCGTCGACAATGCGATCTGGCTCCTATGCGCAAGGGATGAAGCGCACCTCACCAATTCGGAGCTGGAGGAGATAGCAAACAACTCGCGGCGGACGCAAACAAGGATTGAGCCCTGAATGATGCTTCTGCGCACTTGCAGCACGGGGGTGCCCATACGACGCAACCCTCGCGAGCCGGCTCCAGCCTAGCCATGGAGGTACCATTGCCGACTTTGGAATACCGCTGCCGAGCCTGCGGCGCCCAGCTGTTGGTTCGCGTCCCGTTCAAGGGCCGCCTTGTCTGGACGATCGCCGAAAGCGACCCCGACTTCAGCTCCACGTTCCCCGAGCCGCAGGGCGAGTACGGCCCGGCCAAGCTGGTGTGCTCGGCCGACCCTTTGCACGACACCGGCTTCCACCTCGTCGATGGCAGCGTGGAGCGGAACCTAGCGTCCAAGGCTTGGGACTGAGACCTCCCGTCAGTCGCCGGCGGCCATGCCCCCGATGGTGGCCGAGTCGCTACGGAAGCGCAGGACGGCCTCGACCAGCAACCACACGCTCAGCACGAAGATCGAGGCAGCCACGCCCCACAGCAAGAGCTGCTGGTTGGCCCAGTACTTGCGAATGTCGATCACCATGGCAACGATGGTCACCGTCAGCATGAACGCCATCGGAGCGAGCGTGTAAACGAAATTGCGCCCCTTCTGGCGCAAGTAGATCGTCACCGCCAGCAGGGTCAGCGCCCCCAACACCTGGTTGGTGCTGCCGAACAAGCTCCACAGCGCCAGCCCGACAGGCTGCCCCTCCACTTCGTAGAAGGCGAAGAATCCTATCAAGACCACGGCGAGCGTGGACGCGACATAGCGCTGGCCCAACGCGGGCACCTTGATCGACTGCGAGATCTCCTCGATGTTGTAGCGCAGCAGGCGCGTGCCGGAATCGAGCGAGGTCAGCGCGAACGAGACCGCCACCAAGGCGATGAAGGCTTGGGCGAGCTCGACCGGAAGTCCGAGGGAGCTCAAGAACATTGCCGTGCCGTCGATGAACGCCTTCATTTTCTCGGCCAACCCGCTGGCCGTGCTCCAGCTCGAGTAGTGCTCGGCCCAGCTCTCTGCAGAGCGGAAGCCCGCCGTGCACGCCAGCACAGCCAGCAGCCCGAGCAGCGATTCCCCGACCATGCCGCCGTACCCGATCGGCAAGGCGTCGGTCTCCTTGTCAATCTGCTTGGAGGTCGTCCCGGAGGACACCAAGCCATGGAAGCCGGAGATGGCGCCGCAGGCGATCACGATGAACACGAACGGAAAGATGGGCGGAGCGTCGTTCGGCTGCGTGTCCAGGACCGGCGCCGCGAATTCCGGCCGCAGCACGAACAGCCCCACGTACGACGCGGCCAGGCCGAGGTACAGCAGCCACGAGTTGAGGTAGTCGCGCGGCTGCAGCAGGGACCACACAGGCAGAGTGGATGCCGCGAATGCGTACACGAGCAGGATCAGGATCCAAATCTCGCTACTGAGGTCCGGCCGGCCGATGGCCAGGCCCACACCGATCGACACCAACATCAGCAGGAAGCCGACCACGGTCAGGCGCACAACCGACACGCCGCGCTTGTACACCAGCCAGCCGATCACCATGGCAATGGCGATCAGGGTGAAGGTCGGGAAGACGGACTCGGGATAGAACTCCGCCGTGAACAGGCCCGAGACGGTGCGGACGAACACGCCCATGACCAAGCAGATCAAGAACAGAATGATCAGCAAGAAGATCCCCTTGGCACGGCGTCCGATCAGGTCCTCGGCCACCTTGCCGATACTCATCCCCCGGTGGCGCATCGAAACGACCAGCGCCCCGAAGTCATGCACGGCGCCGATGAAGAGCGTGCCCAGAACAACCCAGAGCATGCCGGGCAGCCAGCCCCAGATCACGGCAATCGCCGGGCCGAGCATGGGCGCCAAGCCGGCAATCGAGGCATAGTGGTGGCCGAACAGCACCATGCGGCGGCAGGGCACGTAGTCGACGCCGTCCTTCATGGAGTGGGCCGGCGTGGCGGCGCTGGGGTCGAGCTGGAAGATGCGCGAGCCCAAGTGGCGAGCGTAGAAGCGGTAGACCACCGCGTAGACAATGAAGCAGCAGATGGCCGCAAGTGCAGGTTGCATGGAATCCCCAGTTGCCGGACGAGGCTCAGAGTATGATACCGCCACCGGGCAAGCGGCGCGGGAGCGGGATCGCAGATGGCGCTGCGGCTAGCGGACGGCAGGACAGGCCTGACTGAACGGGATGGCGTCCAGGTGCGTCTGATAGATAGAGATGGCCCAGCAAGACCCTAGAATGGAGGCAGGAGAGCGAGGAATGGACCGGCGGCGCCGAAATCGCGGATTTTCTCTGATCGAACTCCTCATCGTGATCGCGATCATCCTGATCATCAGCGCCATCGCGATCCCGCGCATCACCAGCACCAAGCGCATGGCGAACGAACTTGCGGCAATCCGTTCGTGCCAGGCCATCAACACGGCCCAGATCCAGTACTTTGCTCAGTACGGCCGCTATGCCGCGTCGCTAGTCGAACTCGGCCCCGTGCCAGGAGGGGGGCAGCCGTCGCCGGACTCGGCCAACCTGATGGACGAGAACCTCGTCGACGGCCTTCACCTCGGGTACGCCTTCTCGATGATCGGAACGCCCGCTGGCTACTCGCTCAACGCAGATCCGCAGTCGCCGGATTCGGGCAGCCGCACCTTCTATACCGATCACAGCACGACCGTCCGCTATCGCTTCGGCACCGAGCCGGCGACCGAGAACGATCCTCCGATCGAGTGACCGCGTGCTGTGGCGCGGGTCGCCTACGGTGCACCGAGATCGAGCCAAACGGCGGCAGACCTGAAGCGCACGGCGATGGCAAGCAGACTGGAGGCCCGGCTCGCTGACGGCAGCGCCCGAGCGGGCGTTGTGGGGCTGGGCTATGCCGGCCTGCCGCTTGCGGTCGAGCTGGCCCGCGCCGGTTTCTCGGTCGTCGGCGTAGACACCGCCTCCGACATCGTCAGCGAGATCAATTCCGGCCGCTGCAGCGTGCCAGATGTCGACGCGCGCTTGCTCGCGGAACTGGTGCGAGCAGGCCGCCTGCGAGCCAGTTCGGAGTATTCGGAACTCGCCACCTGCGATGCGGTCTCGATCTGCGTGCCGACTCCGCTACGCAAGACCAAGGATCCCGACCTTACCCATGTGCTAGAAGCCTCCAACGCTCTGGCAAAGCACCTGCAGCCAGGCATGCTCGTAGTCTTGGAATCGACGACTTACCCCGGGACCACAGAGGAGGCGGTACTTCCGATCTTGGCGGAGCGCGGCCTGCGCGTGGGAGCGGATTTCTTCCTGTGCTACTCCCCCGAGCGCGTGGACCCCGCCAATCCCGAGTACCGCACGAAAGACATCCCCAAGATCATCGGAGGCGTCACGCCCGCGTGCCTGCGGATGGGGCGGGCCTTCTACGGCAGGGCCATTGACACGGTCGTGCCGGTGTCATCCACCTTGGCCGCCGAGACCGCCAAGCTGCTCGAAAACACGTTTCGCATGGTGAACATCGGCCTAGCCAACGAGACCGCCGTCCTGTGCAGCCGCCTCGGCATCGACGTGTGGGAGGTCATCGAGGCGGCCGCGACGAAGCCGTTCGGGTTCATGCCCTTCTATCCCGGCCCGGGCTTGGGCGGACACTGCGTCCCGGTCGACCCGCACTTGCTGTCTTGGAAATCCAGGCAGGCAGGATACGAACCGCGGCTGATCCGGCTGGCATCGGAAATCAACGGCGAGATGCCGCGCCACGTCGTGGACCGGGTCCAATCGGCGCTCAACGACGCAGGCAAGCCGGTCCGGGGCAGTCGCATCCACTTGGTCGGAGTAGCCTACAAGCGCAACGTAGGCGACACCCGCGAATCCCCCGCCCTCGACATCGCGGCCTTGCTGTCGGGCATGGGCGCCGGCATTACATTCAGCGACCCCCATGTCGCCGAGTTGCGCGCTGGCTCGCTGGCTCTCGACCGCAGCGACTTGATCCGCTCCGCCAGCGAGGCTGATATCGCGGTCATCCTGGCGGATCACGACGGCGTGGACTACGATCGCCTGCTCGAGGTAGCGCCGCTGATCCTTGATACTCGCAATGCGCTCGGCGGCACTTCCGCCCCACACCTGCTGCGCCTCTGAAGGCAGGGGATCAGCGCATGCCAACATACCTTGTTACCGGCGCGGCGGGCTTCATAGGCCACTGGCTCGCGGCCCGGCTGCTCGACGCCGGCGCACAGGTTGTCGGTCTCGACAACCTGAACGACGCCTACGACCCCGTCATCAAGCACTGGCGGCTCGCTCAGCTCGAGCGCCGCGCCGGCTTCCGCTTCGCTCGCGCCGACATCACTGATCGAAGTTGCCTAGACGCTGAGTTCAAGCGTGCCCGCTTCGCCGCCGTCTTCCATTTGGCCGCGCGCGCCGGTGCGCCCCAAAGCGTTGCGCGGCCAGGCGCCTACATCAGCGCAAACGCCATCGGTACGCAGCACGTGTTGGACGCATGCAGCGCGCACGGGGTGGAAAAGCTCGTGCTGGCATCGACTTCGAGCGTCTACGGGGCCAGCGAGCATCTCCCGCTCCACGAGCGCGGCGACACCGGGCGGCCCCGCTCGCCGTATGCGGCTTCAAAGCTGGCCGCCGAAGCGCTGGCCCATGCCCACCACCATCTGCACGGCCTTGCCGTGACGGTACTGCGCTACTTCACCGTGTACGGCCCGGCCGGGCGGCCTGACATGAGCCTCTTCCGGTTCGTTCGGTGGATTCGCGAAGGCCAGCCGATCACCCTGCATGGCGATGGCAGCCAGTCCCGCGATTTCACGTATGTCTCCGATATCGCGCGCGGCACGGTGGCGGCCGAGCCGGTGGCAGGCTTCGAGGTGATCAATCTAGGCTCGAACGTCCCGGTAGCGCTGAGCGACGCATTGCGCCTGATCGAAGAGTGCTTGGGACGCAAGGCCCTCGTCCGGCGTGTAGCGGTGCCGCGCGTAGACGTGCCAGCCACGTGGGCCGACATTGACAAGGCTCGGCGATTGCTTGGCTGGCAGCCTGAAACCTCGCTGCACTCGGGCATCGAAGAGATGGTTCGCTGGTACGAGGACAATCGCGGCTGGGCCCGCCAGCTGGCGCTGCCTTGACAAGCGCGCGGCGGCACCCGAGAGGGTCGAGACCTCGGCCTCGAGCAGCACCAAGTCGCGGCTCGACCACCCGTTCCGGCGCACTGGAAAGCCCGAGGTGCTGATAAACTGGGAACTCAGGGTGTCGCGGGAACGGTGGCTTGATCTGCACCGCAACCGCAATGAATAGTGAATTCCAACGGTGGGACGCAATTTCCTCACGGTAGTGGTTGCGGCCTCGGTGGCGTTGTGTGCCAGTTCGGGACGGGCGCAGGACGGGTCTTGGGACGAGTCCATCCGCTCGGCCCGCGAGGCCCTCGCAACCAAGGAGTTTGACCAAGCGGTCCGCCTGCTGCGGCAGGCCCGGGAGGAAGCGCGCGGCTTCTCACAGGACGATCCTCGAAGGGTGGTCCCGTTGATGGAGCTGGCCAAGCTGCACTTGAGCAGGGGCGACTACGCCGTGCCGGAACAGCTCTACCGCGAGGCCGACGAGATCGGGCGGCTGGCGTGGGGTTCCGAGAGCCTAGAGTACGCGTCGTTGCTCAGTGACATCGGGCGCTACTACCACCTGCGCGTCAAGTACACGGAGGCGGAGAGCTTCTACAAGCTGGCGTTTGCTACCCGAACACGCTTGCTCGGCCGGGATCACGCAGACGTGGCCGCAGTCGTGAACAATCTCGCGGTGCTGTACGAGAACCAAGTTCTCTACGCGAAGGCCGAGTCCTACTACCGCACGGCGCTCGAGATCCGGGAGAAGAGCCTCGGCGAAGATCATCCGGACACGATCATGACGCTGGACCACATGGCCCGGCTGCTGCACAAGCTATCGCGACCGACCGATGCGACGGAATTCGAGGAGCGGGCCCTCGAGCTCCGCCGGGAGCAGTCAACTCCGGCGAACCCGGCGGACCTAGGGACACTCGCGGCGGGTGCCGGTGTCCAGCCGGCGGTCTTGATCGAGCGCACTGAGCCCGACTACACAGACGAAGCGCGGATCGCAAATCACGAAGGCAGCGTGTTGCTTCAGGTCGATGTGGACGCGGACGGAATGCCTACCAACATCGTTGTCCTGCGCTACCTGGGTCTCGGCCTCGATGACAGGGCCGTAGAAGCCGTGCGCCAGTGGCGCTTCCGTCCGGCTCGCAGCGGAGGGCGCAAAGTTCCGTTCCGACTGCGGCTGGAAATCGCTTTCCGCCTGATCTAGCCGGGCGCACTCGATCCAGCCGGCGCTCGCATCGCACGAGCCGTCGCCGGCACGGCTACAAGCACCCCATGAACGTTGGTCGACGCGCGCGACCGCGCGTACTGAGCGGCAAGATCCTGCAACTCCGGCCTGCCATCGCCATTGGCCGCTGTGTGCGGCCGACCAAGGGGCCTGGCGCGCTCCGCTCCGCGAGTCTCAGGTCGGTGCCGCTGTGATCGGTCACGAGCCTCCGAGGGAACCCGGGGTTAGGGCGACGAGCGCACCTCGGCGGCCCGGCGTGGATGGCGCTCTTGCCCGCTACGATCCCGCGCCCGAGCAGCCCTTCCTCCTCTTGGTAGAAGGGTTCTAGATGAGGAAGCCACCGGCTGAAGCACATCAACCGGTGGCTTCGACGGAGTCATTCGGTGGCCTCTTCGACGTCGTAGTCGAATTCGTCGCCGAAGAAAGTCCACTCTTCGAGCCAGTTCTCGTCGCCGAAGGCGCCGATGAATTGCGCGCTCGTGTCAAGCGAGCCTGCGCCGGGAGGCGTGGCAGCGTTGCCGATCATCAGGGCCGGCGATCCCAACATCGGGCGCGGATCGGGGTTCGCCTCGAACCGCACGTTGACCAGCGCCGGGGCGACGTCCATGTACTCCACGGAGGACGCGACGCCACCCACGATCTGGGCGTCGCCCGTATTGTCGCCATTATCGTGGATGATCGCATTCTTGATGCTGCTCGTGCCGTCCATGAACAGCGATGGCGAGTTGTCGCGCACGTCAATCGCGTCACCGCCGAAGCCAGTCAGCAGCACATTGCGCGCTGTGATCGCCGTGCCGACGCGAATCCGCATGCCGTCAACCGAACTTGTGTTCTCGTCTTGGGCCAAACCGCCCACCATCGTGACGTTGTAGAGCTTGGGGTGAGAGCGCGGCGTGCGGTCGAAGCCCAAGCTGTCGTTGTCGGCCTCGATACCGTTGTCACTCAGCGAGTCCTGCTGGATGAATACGTACTGCGCAGTGCCCTGCCAGCCGAACGCCCAGTCGAGCGAATCGTCCTTAGAGCCGCTAGAGACGCAGTACATGCAATCGGCATTGCCGCCGAAGAACTCGATGCCATCGTCCTCGGCCTCGTGCGCCTGGATGTGGTCGATCACCGTGCCGGCTCCCACGCCATGGAAACCGAAGGCGTTGGGCTGGGTCTCGGGGTTGAAGTCAACGCCAGCGAACTCAACGCGCACGTACCGCAGCACGCCGCTGGAGTCCATCGGATCGTCACCGCCATACGCCGGCCGCGTCTCGGGAATCACGCCCTCGGCGAGGCCCGTGCCGCGGGTCATGGGAGCGTTGCCCAAGACAATCAGGCCCGCCCAGCAGCCCGATTCACGCTGGCCGACCGCTGCATCGCAGGTCATCACGATGGGAGCCTCACGGCTGCCCTCGGCCATGATCTTGCCGCCCTTTTCCACGACGATGACGGCATTCTGGCCGTTCGCCTGGATCAGCGTGCCGGCTTCGATGGTCAGCGTGGCGCCCGAGTTGACGAAGACTTGGTGCCGAATGCGGTAAATGGTGTCGTTGGTCCACGTGGTGTCGGTCGAGATCTCGGTGTCGGTGCCGTCGAAGCCGAGCTCTACATTCGGTTGCTGCGAGACTACGAATTTGCCGTAGATCTTCTTCACCACCTGCGTGGCGTCGGCATTGCGCAGTTCGCCAACCCACTGCCACAGGCCGGGCGCCGGCACGCTTCCAGTCCAGATGCTAGTCTGGTCCATAGCCGATACCGCGACCGCCATGGCATTGTCGACAGTCTGCCCCGCCGAGTCCACCACGTCGTCGGTCAGCACTGCGCCGGCCGTGAGCGGCAGGTACTGGCGCTCGCCGGTTTCGATATTCTCGCGGTAGACGAAGCACGTGTAGGCGTTCGTGTCGCCCATCGGATCAAGGGTCAGATACACCTTCATCTGCTCGTCCGTCGAATAGCCGAGCTTGTCTGTCCAAATCATTGCCTTCATCGCCGTCGGCGAGAGCGGTCCGCTCATCGCGGCATCGTCCGCGGTTTGGGCCCCAGCGACGAACGGCATAGTAAAGAGTGAGATCGCCAGCAGGCGCCCAATCCAGTTGCGTGTCATTCAGTGTTCTCCTTAAGGTGCATTTGGTTCAGCTGGCCGCTCCCAGCCGCTGAACCTAGAATCCAAGGCTAGCCGCGCCGTGTTACTCGCATGCAACAAGTCCGTTAAAGGTTCGTGAAGGCCGACGGCGGCCGCTCGCGCCTCCCAACGGCCGGTGGAACGGATTGCGTGACAATAGAAAGTTTGGAAACTTGCATGCTCTCGTCCCGCGACCTACTAGAACGCAACGACCCCGATATTTTCGCGGCGCTGAACGGCGAGGAGGCGCGCCAAGCCTCTGGCGTCGAAATGATCCCGTCGGAAAACTACACCTACCCGGAAGTGCTGACCACGCTCGGCTCCGTCTTCACCAACAAGTACTCCGAGGGCTACCCCGGACGCCGCTACTACGGCGGACAGGAGTTCACCGACTCCATCGAGCGGCTGGCGCGCGAGCGTGCCAAGCAGCTGTTCCGCTGCGACCATGTCAACGTGCAGCCCCTCTCCGGCGCCCCCATGAACGCCGCCGCGTATCTGGCGCTGCTGCAGCCGGGCGACACCGTGATGGGCATGGACCTCTCCCACGGCGGCCACCTCACCCACGGCGCGCCGGTGTCTCACATGGGGCGCCTGTTCGACTGGATCCGCTACAAGACCGACCCCGAATCGGAGGGCCGCATCGATTTCGACGAGCTGCGCCGGGTCGCGCTGGAACGCCGGCCCAAGATGATCGTCTGCGGCTACTCCTCGTATCCGAGAGACTACGACTACAAGCCGTTCAAGGACATCGCTCACGAGGTCGGCGCACTGACCCTCGCCGACGTGTCCCATATCGGCGGGCTAATCGCCGGAGAGGCGCTGGCCAATCCGTTCGACGCCGGCTTCGACCTCGTCACCACCACCACCCACAAGTCGATGCGCGGGCCGCGCGGAGGCATGATCATGTGCCGGGGAGAGTTCCGCAAGGCCATCGACCAGTCCGTCTTTCCCGGCCTACAAGGGGGGCCGCACATGAATCAGGTGGCCGCGACCGCGGTCGCTCTCGGCAAGGCCCAGCAACCCGAGTTCAAGCGATATTGCCAGCAGGTGCTCGCGAACGCCCGAGCGCTCGCCCGGGCCTTGCTCGACGGGGGAGCCGAACTAGTCACCGGCGGCACGGCCAACCACCTGATGGTCGTGGACTGCGTGCACAGCTTCGGCATCAACGGCCGAGTGGCCGAGAACGCCCTGGACGAGATCGCGATCACCTGCAACAAGCAGGTCGTTCCCGACGACCCCAACCCTCCGCTGCGCCCCAGCGGTATCCGACTCGGCACGCCTGCCGCCACGACGCGGGGAATGGCCGAATCAGAGATGGAGGCATTGGGCGGCTTCATGCTCGAGGCCTTGCGGAAGCCCGACGACGAGGCCGGCCTCCGGAAGCTCAAGGACGAGGTGCAGGCGCTGTGCGCGGAGTTTCCCGTTCCCGGCATCCCAAGCTAGAGGGATCTTGATCCGCTACGCTTGAAGCGCCGCCCGCCGCGATCTGGCGGAGGGGCAACGGCCGCTCCCGGCGGCAGTGCGATGGACTCCGAGCAAGCAAGCAATCCAAGCGTTTCCCGCTGGGCCTGGATCGTGCCGATCGCCACGGTCTTCGTGTCGAGCCTGTGCATCATGGTGCTCGAACTCGTGGCGGGCCGGCTCATCGCCCGCCACGTCGGAAGCTCGCTTTACACCTGGACCTCGGTCATCGGCATCGTCCTGTCTGGCATCGCCGCCGGCAACTACGTCGGCGGACGGCTCGCGGACCGCTTCCCTCCCAAAGAGACGCTCAGCCTGATCTTCTTGGTCGCCTCGGCCAACTGCCTGCTGATCCCGGTCCTCAACAACCGCATCGGCGGCATGGAGTCGCTGCGCGAGCTCGAATGGCCGGTGCGGATTGCGCTGCACGTCTTTTTGGTGTTCTTCGCCCCGTCGTGCCTGCTGGGCATGATCAGCCCCTCGGCCGCCAAGATGGCCATTACGCTGGGGCAGCAGCTCGGCCGCACGATCGGCAATGTCTACTCGTGGGGCGCCATCGGCAGCATCCTCGGCACGTTCCTGACCGGCTACGTGCTGATCGCCGAGATGGGCACGACGGCGGTGCTGCTGTCGGTCGCCGGCGTGCTGCTGCTGATCGCGCTCCTGTACGGCGGGGCCAGCCTGCTGCCCTACCTGTGGACGGGCGTTCTGATCGCGGTCATGTTCGCCGCCTGGGCGCCGTTTCAGTGGGCGCAGGTGATCGGCGAGAGGCTCGGCTACCGGGAGCCGCGCATGGAGGCGGTGCTATACCACGACGAGTCGCAGTATTCAGTGATCCGCGTGGAAGAGGTCATCGAGACTGCGGGCCTGCGCTCGATGACACTGGACCACTTGGTCCATGCTTACGTAGACCTGAACGATCCCGATAATCTGCACTACGACTACGAGCGCATCTATGCGGGGATCACCAACGAGGCGGTGCAGGCCTATCATCCCGACCAAGAAGTGCGCGCGCTATTCCTCGGGGGCGGGGGCTATGTCTTCCCCCGCTGGTTTCTGCGCCACTTCCCGCGCGGATTCGGGGAGGTCGTCGAAATCGACCCCCAGGTGACGCGAGCCGCATTCGACACGTTTGACCTCGAACCTGACACGCCGCTCCGGATCGTGCACCTTGACGCTCGCAACCGGGTCGACGAACTCTTCTTGCAAGCCCGGCGCGGCGAGCTCGAAGGCAAGTTCGACCTTGTCTACAACGATGCGTTCAACCACTATTCGCCCCCGTTCCACCTGACAACGCTGGAATACGTTCGCAAGCTCCGCGCCGTGATGGGCGACGACTCCGTGTTCATGGCCAACACGATCGATGTTTTCCGCTCGGGCCGCTTCTTGGGCGCCATGATCAACACCGTGGAGCAGGTGTTCCCCTACGTGTATACCTTCGGCACGTCTCCCGGGGGGCCTACCGACGAAGACGAGCGGGACACGTTCGTGGTAGTGGGATCGACGCGCCTGCTGCCCGTCCAAGACCTTGACTATGTCAAGTACGCGGCGGACCTGCTCTCGCCACAGCACACGGCACTGTTGCGCGAACGCTCGCGCGGGCTAGTGCTGACCGATGACTACGCCCCGGTCGACAACCTGCTAGCCCCCGTGATCCGCTTGGTCGAGCGCCAGTGACGGCGCAGGGGCGCACGTCACTGGCTCCGGCCAACCTCGCGGACCCGCGTCTCGCTGAGCAAGTCATAGGTGCGGCCGCGCCAGCGGATGCGACGTGTCAGTCCGGACCGCAGGAAAGCGTAGAGCCATACCCAAGTCGCCAGCGGAGTGAGCCAGAAATAGGCCCAGCCATAGCGCTCGAGCCAAGCCTCGCGATCAGGGAACACCAGCGAGCACACGTAGGCCCTGGTGCCGCCCTTGGCCATGCCTGGCAGCAGGATCAGCGCCAGCGGAAACAATGCGATCAGGTCGCCTTGGACTAGTTTGAGCACGCAGAGCGCTTGCGCCGCGCAATAGGCGATGTGGCTCAAGCAGCCGGCCAGCCATGTCTTGAACCGATAGACCCGCGTGATGGTGGCCTGCCGCACGGCCCATGCCAAGAAGTCCAAGCCCTCGCACTGGCCGGTTGTCGCTACCATCGCTTCGGGCAGGAAGCGGACACCCATGCCTGCATCGCGCAATGCCTGCGTGAGCCGCAGGTCGTCACTGACAGCGCCCTGCCAGTACTCGAACACGCCGGCGGCGCGAAACGCATCGCGCGACACCGCGGTGCCCCCTCCCCAGGCGAAACTGCGGTCCTGGCTGTCCATGATGGTCGGGATGACCGAATCCCAGACGCTGCGGAGCAGCGGCCAGAAGCCGCCGTCTTCCGGGAAGTGCCAACGGAAAGCCGTCGTGGCGCCGATGCCCTCGTCGGCCAGCGGCGCCACGAGCCTGCGGATCCAATCGGCTCGAACCTGGCCGTCTGAATCGGCGAAGACCAGCACCTCTCGATCTGTGGCAACCGCCTCGACAGCGGCCCGCAAGTTGTGGATCTTCTCCCCGATGTCGGGCGGCGGCTCGCCAGCGGCCACGAAGCGACACTCCGGCCCCAAGGTAGCCCTGGCTATGGTGACGGCGGCATCGCCTTCATCGGCGTAGCACACCGTCAGTTCCAGGTCGGGATAGTCCTGCCGCCCCAGCGAGCGCAGGTTCTCGGCCAAGCCGGGCTCGGCCCCTTTGACAGGCACGATCAGGGCGACCGCCGGCCAGCCCCCGGCAGGCTCGGACAAGGGTTGCTTGGAACGCGATTCGGCATACTCCAAGAACCGCCGGCCGCGCTTGACAGACGCCAGCGTCGCCAGCACGGCGGCGACGGCGAAGAGCCAGAAAAGGGTATCGACCAAGTGGGAGCATATCACGAGCTCGCGCTGGCCCCCGACAGCCGCCGTGATAACTTGTGGAAACTCATGGATCTCGCCAAAAGACGCGCCGAACTCGAGCGGCGCAATGCAGAGGCGCTCGCGGGCGGCGGCCCGGAACGGGTCAAGAAGCACAAGGAGGCGGGCAAGCTGGCAGCCCGCGAGCGGCTCGAGCTGTTGCTAGACGAGGGCACGTTCCAAGAACTGGACCGCTTGGTGACGCACGACTGCATCGACTTCGGAATGGCCCAGCAAAAGATTCCGGGCGATGGCTTCGTGACCGGCTACGGCAAGATCGATGGCCGGCCGGCCTATGCGTTCGCGCACGACTTCACGGTTTTCGGCGGGTCGTTGTCGCTCCAGAACGCCAAGAAGGTCTGCAAGATCATGGACTTGGCCATGAAGACCGGCGCGCCCGTGATCGGGCTCAACGATTCCGGCGGGGCGCGCATTCACGAGGGCGTGGCCTCGCTAGCCGGCTATGCCGACATCTTCCTGCGCAACACCCTGGCCAGCGGCGTGGTGCCGCAAATCTCGGCAGTGATGGGACCTTGCGCCGGCGGGGCGGTGTATTCTCCCGCTATCACGGATTTCGTGCTCATGGTGGACCAAACCAGCCACATGTTCGTCACCGGGCCGGACGTGATCCGCGCCGTGACGCACGAGCAGGTCGGCAAGGAGGCGCTTGGCGGCGCCCGCACCCACAACGAAACCAGCGGGGTGGCGCATTTCTTGGCAGCCGACGACACGCACTGCCTGCAGCTGATCCGAGAGCTGCTGTCGTTCCTGCCGTCGAACAACCTGGACGACCCGCCCTGGCGCGCCACAGAGGACAAGGCCGACCGGGCCGATGCCGACCTTGACGAGGTGGTGCCGGCAGAACCGGACATTCCGTACGATATCCGCGACATCATCCACCGAGTGGTCGATGACTCCTATTTCTTCGAGGTGCAGGCGCACTTCGCCCAGAACATAGTGGTCGGCTTCTCCCGCTTCGCCGGGCGGCCGGTGGGCATCGTCGCGAACCAGCCTGCCGTGCTGGCTGGCTGCCTCGACATCAACGCATCCCTGAAGGGCGCCCGCTTCGTTCGCTTCTGCGACGCGTTCAACATTCCCATCGTTACGTTCGAGGACGTGCCGGGATTCCTGCCCGGCACTGACCAGGAATACGGCGGCATCATCAAGCACGGGGCGAAGCTGCTGTACGCCTACTGCGAGGCGACCGTGCCCAAGATCACGGTCATCACGCGCAAGGCGTACGGCGGCGCGTATTGCGTGATGGGCTCGAAGCACATTCGCACCGACATGAACTTCGCCTACCCAACCGCCGAGATCGCGGTAATGGGCCCGGAGGGCGCTGTGAACATCCTCTATCGGCGCGAGCTCGCCGAGGCGGACGACCCGGAACGCTTCCGCAGCGATCGGATCGAGGAGTTCACGGCCAGTTTCGCCAACCCCTACCGCGCCGCGGAGAAGGGCTGGATCGATGAAGTGATCGCGCCCAGCCAGACGCGCGCCAAGCTCTGCCGTGCGCTGGAAATGCTCGACAACAAGACCGAGCGATCGCCGCGCAAGAAGCACGGAAACATACCGCTGTGAGGGTGCTCGCGAGGACGCGCTAGCCCTGTTCGAGACCGCTGAAGAAAAAGGCCCGCTCGACAACCGCCGTCTCCGGCGCGTCCGAGCCGTGGATTGCGTTTCGCTCGATGTTGGTGGCGTACAACTTGCGCACCGTGCCTTCCTCGGCTTGCTCGGGATTGGTTGCGCCCATGACTTCGCGCAGGCCGACGATGGCGTTGTCGCGCTCCAAGACCATCGGAATGATCGGGCCGGACGTCATGAAGCCGACCAGGCTGTCAAAGAAGGGCCGCTGGCTGTGCACGGCGTAGAAGGCCTGCGCCTGCGCCCGCGTCAGCGTGATCTTCTTCATCGCGACGATCTTGAACCCCTCTCGCTCGAGGTGAGCAATGATGTGCTCGGAATTGCCGGCTGCGACGGCGTCGGGCTTGATGATGGTCAGCGTGCGTTCCAGTGCCACGGGTTCAGTTCCTCCACGATGCGGTCGGCAAGGCCAGTCCGAGAGCGGCAGGCTAGCTTCAAATCAGCGCGGCCAAGGTCGAGCCAAGGTCGGCCGGGGTGGGCGCCACTGCGATGCCGGCGGCTTCCATCGCCGCCTGCTTTTCGGCCGCTGTGCCCTTCCCGCCAGAGATAATCGCCCCGGCATGACCCATGCGGCGGCCCGGCGGCGCCGTGGCCCCGGCGATGAATCCGACGATCGGCTTCTTGACGCGGCCCTTGACGAATTCGGCGGCCTGCTCCTCGGCCGTGCCGCCGATCTCTCCGATCATGATGATGCCAGTGGTGTCGGAATCCTCGTTGAACATCTCCAGCACGTCGATGAAATTGGTCCCGATGACCGGATCGCCCCCGATCCCGATACAGGTCGACTGGCCGATGCCAAGGCTCGAGAGCTGACCGACAGCCTCGTACGTCAGCGTGCCCGAGCGCGAGACGACTCCGACCGATCCGGGCTTGTGGATGTGGCCTGGCATGATGCCCAGCTTGCACTTCCCCGGCGAGATCACTCCCGGACAGTTCGGCCCGATCAAGCGCGTGGCGCTGCCGCGCAAGGCATCCGCCACGCGGACCATGTCTCGGGCAGGAATCCCCTCCGTGATGCAGGCCACGAGGGCCAGCTCCGCTTCGATGGCTTCCAGCACCGCGTCCGCCGCGCCGGCGGCCGGCACGAAGGCCAGCGAAGCGTCAGGCCGCGCTTCGGCGACGGCCTCGCGCATCGTGTCGAAGACCGGGAACCCCAGCGCCTCGCTGCCGCCCCGGCCGGGATGCACGCCGGCCACGACGTTGGCGCCGAACCGGATGCATTGCTCGGCATGGAAGAGGCCCGCTCGCCCGAGGCCCTGCACGACCACGCGGCTTGTCTCGTCTACCAGGATGCTCATACGCGATATCCCCTAGCCGGCTCGGGCGACGGCCTGCTGGGCGGCCTCCTTCATGTCGGAGGCGACGATGAAGTCCAAGCCCGAATCAGCGAGGATCTCACGCCCCTTCTCCACGTTCGTTCCTTCTAGGCGGAGCACCATCGGCACGCCGATCCTGAGTTCCTGCGCGGCTGCGACGATCCCCTCGGCGAGGACATCGACCTTGAGGATGCCGCCGAAGATGTTGATCATGATCGCCCTGACGTTGGGGTCCGACAGGATGATCCGGAAGCCGTTCTTGATCTGGTCCTTGCTTGCGCCGCCGCCCACGTCCAAGAAGTTCGCAGGCATCCCGCCCGCGTATTGGATGATGTCCATGGTGGCCATCGCCAGCCCTGCCCCGTTGACCATGCAACCGACGTTCCCATCGAGCTTGATGTAGTTCAAGCCGTGGTCGATCGCATCGGTCTCGAGCGGCTCTTCCTCGTCGAGATCCCTCAATTCCGCGAGACCGGGATGGCGGAACAAGGCGTTGTCGTCGATGTCCATCTTCGCGTCCAGCGCGACCGCGCGACCGTCCGTGGTCAGCACGAATGGATTGATCTCCACTAGCGAGGCGTCGGACTCGTCATAAGCCTTGGCCAGCGCCTGCATTGCTTGCACGGCGGACGCTCGGGCCTCGGGCGCGATGCCGAGAGCGAAGGCGAGACGGCGCGCTTGGTAGCCCTGCAACTGGGCTCCATCGATCGCTTCTCGGAGAATGGCGGAGGGATCCCTGGCGGCAACCTCCTCGATCTCCACCCCGCCTTGAGCCGATGCCATGAAGACCGGCCTGCTCAGGGCCCTGTCCAAGGTGATCCCGAGGTAGATCTCGCGCTCGATCGGCAACTGTTCCTCAACCAGCAACCTCTGCACCAGCCGTCCCTGCGGGCCGGTTTGATGGGTCACCAAGGTCATGCCCAAAATGGCAGCGGCGTGGCGTTCGGCCTCGTCGACGCTGTGCGCCAGCTTCACACCTCCGCCCTTGCCGCGCCCGCCAGCATGGATTTGCGCCTTGACCACCACCTTGCCGCCCAGATCCGCGGCGGCCGACCGCGCCTCGGCGACCGTCTTGGCCATCGAGCCCCGAGGCGTCGGCACTCCGTACGCACGCAGAACTTCCTTGGCCTGATACTCGTGGAGCTTCATGGGAACGCGGCCGTGGGGTACGATCAGAAAATCGCTCAGGCCGCCCGAACCTCCAATATATCCGGGATGGCGGACGTAGCGCAATTCCATGCCAGCAGTCCAAGAAGCGTTGCATCTAGCCGCTGCGCGCCAAGACCTGTCCGAGCGGCAGTCCGCCGCCGCCTTGCAGGAAATCCTCGATGGCCGGTCGTCGCCGCCGCTGATCGCTGCCCTGCTTGTCGCCCTGCGCATGAAGGGGGAGACCGCCGACGAGGTCACGGGCTTTGCGCGCGCCATGAGGGCGAGCGCCACTGGCGTCCGCACCGTGCGCACGCCGCGCGAGCAACTCGTCGACACCTGCGGCACGGGGGGAGACGGCGGATCGACCTTCAATGTCTCCACGGCGGCCGCGCTAGTGGCGGCCGGAGCGGGCGTGTCGATAGCCAAGCACGGCAACCGCGCGGTTTCCAGCAAGTGCGGTTCGGCAGACGTGCTGGAAGCGCTCGGTGTCAACGTCAAGCTCAACGCGGATCAGGCGGCCCGCTGCATCGACGAGGTGGGTATCGGCTTCCTATTCGCGCAAGCGATGCACCCGGCCATGCGCCACGCCGGACCGGTGCGGCGCGAGTTGGGCATGCGCACCGTGTTCAACATGCTCGGCCCGCTGACCAACCCTGCCGGAGCCGCGGTACAGGTCATGGGCGTGTACGACGACCAGATCGTGCCGCTCGCGGCCGCCGCGCTGGCCCGCCTGGGCGCTCGCCGCGCACTGGTGGTACACGGCAGTGACGGAATGGATGAAATCACGACCACCGGTCCGACCCGCTTCAGCGAGGTAGTCCGCGGCAAGGTCTCGAGGCAGGGATCTCTCGAGCCTGACGAGTTTGGCGTGGCACGAGCCAGCGCGGCGTCGCTGTCCGGCGGCGACATCGCTAGCAACGCCTCGATCATCCGGTCCGTGCTGGCAGGCGAGCGCGGGCCGGCGCGCGATATCGTGGTCGTCAACGCCGCGGCCGCGATTCACGTGTCGGAAGCCGCAACCGGCTGGAGCGCGGCGGCCGCGCTTGCCCAAGAGGCGATCGACTCGGGCGCGGCGGCCGAAAAGCTCGCGAAGCTCGCCGAGCTCTCCTCGCTCCTAGCCGGGACGGAATAGGCCCGTCAGCTCAAGTCGGCGGGGGCTCCAAGTTCGGCTGCGAGTAGGCGGACCCGTTCAACAGCACGCCTCTCAAGCCGCACGTGCTCGGAGAGGCAGCGAGCGCACCCTTTGCCCCGTCGCGTCGAAGACTGCGTTGGCCAGTGCCGGGGCCACGGCGATGATCGGAGTTTCGCCCGCCCCTGCAGGCTGGACGTCCGGCCGATTCAGCAAGACTGTCTCCATGGGCGGCGTGCCTCGCAAGCGCGGCAGGGGGTATTGTGCGAACGAGCCGTTGAGCAGCTTTCCGCCGGCGAAGCGAATCTCTTCGCTCAGCGCCGCGCCCAGTCCTTGGATGACGCAACCTTCGATCTGGGCCCGCAAGTTGCCGGGATTGAGGATCGCTCCGCAATCGAACGCCGAGACCAATCGCTCTACCTCGACGCTTCCTCCCTCGACTCGAACCCGTGCACAGATAGCGATGTACGAGCCCTTCTCGAAGCCAGCGGCGATGCCCGATCCGCGATTCCGTCCCAGCGACTTGCCCGTCGACCAAGCGAATCGGTCCGCTGCCGCCCGGAGGACGGCTGCCAGCCGCTCGTCGTCGAGGTTCGCCAGCCGAAACTCGAGCGGGTCCACGCCGGCAGTGCCGGCAAGTTCGTCCATGAAGACCTCGCGAGCGAAGTTGTTCCCGGTTGCCCCGATTCCCCTGTAGGAACCCTCGCGCAACGGCGAGTCGCACGGAAAGTACTGCGTGCGAACATTCGGCACGGCGTAGGGCGTCTCGATTGCCGCCGTACCCGGGTTGTAGGCAGTGAAGTCCCAGGCGACGATCTTCTCCCCGCTGATGCCCGCCCGCGCCTCGAACGCCGCCGCGGGCCGAAAGTAGGCCCAGGCGAACTCTTCCGCCCGAGTCCAGCGGAGCGAAACCGGCTTGCCGGCCGCTCTGGCTAATCGCGCGGCCTCGATGGCAACCTCGCCCGTGTGCTTACCCCCGAATCCCCCGCCAGTGTCGGGAACGACTACGCGCGCTTGGTCGGCACTGAGGCGGAACGCCTCAGCCAGCTGCTCGCGAACACCGAACGGCCGCTGCGTGCCGGTCCAGACAGTAAGGCGGTCTTTATCCCACTCGGCGACCGCCGCACGCGGCTCCAACGGCGCGTGTTGGACATAGGGCATCTCGTACGAAGCCTCGAGGGTCTTAGCAGCTGCCAGTGCACCGTCGACGTCGCCGCTCTCGCGGCGTCGCGCTCCGCGACGCCCCCCGGCACTCGACTGTGCATGTCGCTTCAAGTAGGCCCCGAGGCCCTCGCTAGACGGATGAGCCGTGGTCCGCCATCTTGCGGTCTCGCTGATCGCCTTCAACGCCTTCCGCGCCTCGTAAGACGTCCTCGCGGCGCAGCCGACGAATTCTCCGTCGCGCACCGCCACTGCGCCCAGTTCCCGGCCGGGAGTGAGATCGACGCTCTCGAGCTGCGCCCCGTACGCCGGCGGGCGCAAGACCGTGCCGTACAGCATGTCGGGACGCGCGATGTCGGAGGGATAGCGGTGAGCGCCGGTGACGATCTCGCGCGCTCCGACCTTGGGCAGGGTCTGGCCCAGCACCCTCCAGTTACGGACCTCTCTCAGCGGAACTCCCCTGGGGACGTTATCGTCAATGGTTGTTTCCAGCCGCTTCGTGCGCGCCAAGTCGGCATAGGAGAACCGATTGCCCGCGCGGACTACGGCTCCGGCTTCCACGCGCAGTTCGGAAGCGTCGAGATTCCACGCTTCCGCCGCCGTCCGCACAAGCAGCTCGCGGGCGGAGGCGCTCGCCCGCCGAACCACAGGTATCGTCGATGGCGTCGTCCGACTGCCCGCGGTCGAGCCATCGTTCGGTGTTTCGGCCGTGTCCGCCAGCATCACCCGCAGCGCATCGGGAGAAACGCGGAGCTCTTCGGCCGCCGCCTGGAGGATTTCGGTTCGCGAGCCTTGGCCAAACTCCACCTTGCCCGTCAGCACGGTGATCGATCCGTCCTCGCCCAGATGCAGCCGATGCGATGAGCGGACTTGAGCAGAGGCACCGCCAGGGCTGAAGACTACCTTCCCCGCGGCCGTGACGAGCAAGCCGGCGCCGATCGAGGAGATCCATTCCCGGCGATCCAGTTCGAAGCGGTAGGCGGGACCCTCGGCGAGCTCCTTGCGATCGGGCTCGCACAGGTCTTCGCGGAATCGTTCAGGCATCGCTCGCCTCCGAGCGCCGGGCAGCGAGCTCCACCGACGCCAAGATGTTGCGATAGCCGCAACAGCGGCACAGGTGCGGGTTCATCGCGTCGACAATTTCCGCTCTGCTGGGCTGCGGATTCCGCTTGAGCAGCGCCGTGGCTTCAACGATCATTCCGGCGGTGCAATACCCGCACTGCGCACCGTCCGCGTCGACAAAGGCCTGCTGCAGTGTTGTGAGCTGATCGCCCGAGGCAAGGCCCTCGATCGTCGTCACGCTCATGCCTTCCACGCTGGAGATGGGCGTGAGACAAGAAGCCCTGGGTTGATCGTCGATCAAGACCGTGCAGGCTCGGCACTGGCCCTCGCCGCAACCATACTTCGTGCCGGTGAGACCGAAGTCCTCGCGCAGCACGTCCAGCAGGGGTCGATCCGGCGGCGACTCGGTAGAGAGCTCATTCCGGTTTATGTGGACTGTGAATCGCGCCATCGCTCACCTTCAATCCCGCGGGGACAGTGAATATCTTAGTTGGGCGAGGAGCTTGGTTGGCGGTTGGGTGATGGCCAAGCAGTCTAGGCTGTCCCCCGAGGGTCCGAAACCAGCGGCAGTATTGCGCGTCGCGCCCGATTCTCGGCAGAGCCGATCCGGACACCGCACGAGATCGGAGATCGTGTGACTATATGGGGTCTGGACAGGCCGAGTGGGAGGGATGGCGATGATCGCTCGAGGCGTCTTGATTCTGGCTTCCATAGCAGCTTCCGCAGCCGCCGCGCCGAATTTCGTTTTCATACTGGGCGAAGGGCTGGGCTGGACCAGCACCTCCGTCCGAATGGACCCGGATATCCCTGAGTCGCGGAACGACTACTTCCGAACGCCGAACCTGCGGCGATTGGCACATGGCGGCATGCGGTTTGCAAACTTCTACGCGCCGTCCCCGCGATGCACTCCGTCGCGGGCAACGTACTTCACGGGCAAGAGCCCTGCCAAGCTGGGGATGACGTTCGTGACAGCGCGCCCCGGTCCGAACGCCAGGCTGGTCGAACCAACGCCTCTGCTGGAGCTCCCGCCAGAAGAGACAATATATGGTTCGCTCCCGAAGTGTCTACCGGACCTGGCTAGCTGGACGGTGGTCTGCGCCAATATATCCGACCTCTGAGTGAATCCCGAAGGCTTCGGGCCATGATGGGGTCCGCGCGTCCCGGTCCTCATAACTAGACCGACCTGCAATGGCCATTGTCTCTGGCAGGTTTCCGAGACGCCGGTCCGACCGATTGTCCATCAATCCAGAACTGGCAGACGAAATCAAACTCCCTTCTCCTTTCTCGCAATTGCGGCTTTCTGTTCTCAGGCCGCTTGCACTGGCTGCGGCTGTGCTCCGAAGCGCTGCCCGCTCCGCAGGATCGCCCAGGCGATCCGCGCCAGGCGGGCCGCTAGGGCGACGATCACGGTCCGACGGTCCTTCTCCGCCAGCATCCGCCGCAGCCACGTCCCCAGCCGGTCGCTGCGCTTCGACAGCGTCTCCAAACCCGACCGCGCGCAATGCACCAGCAGCGTGCGGAGGTACCGGTTGCCGCGCTTGCTGATGCGTCCCAGTCGCTGCTTCCCTCCCGTCGAATCCTCCCGAGGCGTCAGCCCCAGCCAGGCCGCCACATCGCGCCCGCTCTCAAAGGCCTGGCCGTCGCCGATCGCCGCCACGATCGCCGTCGCTGTCTGTGCCCCGACACCCGGGATCTCGCGCAACCGCCCGCAAGCCTCGTTCGACTTCGCTTCCGTCACCAGTTGGCGGTTGACTTCGTCGATCTTGCTCTCCAGCCCCTCCCACTCCGCCAGCATGTCCGCCAGCAGGGTTCGCACCTCGTAGGGCAGTGCGTTGTCGCCGTCCTCGATGATGTCCGGCAGCCGGGCCGCGAGCTGGCACCTGCCCTGCGGCACCGCGATGCCGCGTTCCAGCAGGAAGGCGCGGGCCTGGTTGATCAGCTGCGTGCGGTTGCCCACCAGCCGGGAGCGGTAACGATGCAGCGATTGCATTGACAGCTGTGCCTCGCCCTTGACAGTCACGAAGCGCATAGTCGGGCGCAGGCAGGCCTCGGCGCAAGCCTCGGCATCCTTGGTATCGTTCTTGTCGCGTTTGACGAAGGGCTTGACGTACTTGGGGGGCATCAGCTTGACGTCGTGGCCTTGGGCCAGCAGCTGGCGCCCGAGGTGATGGGAGCCGCAGCAGGCCTCGATGCCGATGCGGCAGGGCCGCATCTTCGCGGTGACCTCGAGCACCTTGCTCTTCGAGTACTTGCGGCGCGTGAGCACCTGCCCCGTCTCGTCCAGGCCGACGAAGTGGACCGTTGTTTTCGCAAGGTCGAGGCCAATCGTGACGACCTCCTTCAGTACCCTCGTCCGGGATGATTGCTTGCTTGATGCCATCCTGGGCCTCCTCTCCTGTTTTCAGCACTGCGGCCACTGAAAGCCGCTAGTACCAGCATTGCCGAGCTGGCCTATGCCGCTGAGCGGGAGCGAACCATCCCATAACTGTCGCCGAAGTCTTGCGGGACTCAGGCTACGCAACCGCCCATTTCGGAAAGTGGCACGTTGGGCGCAGGAATCCGAGGGAGCACGGCTTCGACAACAACGACGGCGCCAACAACAACGGCGGCCCGGAGAACGTGCGCAGCCCCAATCCGAAGCAGGCCTACCTCATCACCGAGCGCGGCTTGCGGTTCATCGAGTCCAACGCCAAGGCCGGGCGCCAATTCTATGTGCAGATTTCGCACTACGGCGGGCGCGGCGGGGCGAGTGCCCTGAGCAGCACCAATCAGGTGGTCTCGAGCTGGGAGGAAAGCCGCGAGCGAAATGCGCGGGAGACCGCGTCGGCAGCGGCGGTGCTCGACATGGACATCACCATCGGAATGGTCTTGGACAAGCTCGAAGAGCTGGGAATCGCCGACGAGACCTATCTGTTCTACACCACCGACCACGGCACGCCCGGCTCGGGCAACCGGCCGCTGGCACTAGGAAAGGGAACGGTCTGGGAAGGAGGCTTGAAGGTCCCGCTGTTCTTCCGGGGCCCGGGAATCGCGCCCGGATCGGTATCGCGCGTCCGGGCGACCGGGATGGACTTGGTGCCCACCGTGGCTGACCTGGCCGGCCTGGCCGACAAGCTGCCGCGAGGCGTTGAGGGCGGCAGCCTGGCTCCCGTCTTGACCACTAACGCCCGCGGCTCGGTCGTCAGGCCGCGCGAAGAGATTGTCTTCCACTTCCCCCACTACGATTTCGACCCGCTGGGACCAGCCTCGGCCATTCTCTGGGGTGACTACAAGCTGATTCGCTTCTACAAGGACCCGAGCAAGCCCAGGCTCTTCAACGTCCGTACTGACCCGTACGAGCGCAACAACCTATTCTCGGCACTGCCCGCGAAGGCAGAGGCACTCGAAAAGAGGCTGGACGCCTACCTCAGCGAAGTGGATGCCGGGCTGCCCCGCGTTAACGGGGACTTCGATCCGGGTGAGGAAGTCTCGCAGCCTGAGCGCGGTGAACGCCAGCGCCGCGACAACCGCGGACAGAGGGCACCACGCCGCGACCGGGAGGACCGCGGTCAGGCCAACCGCTGAACTGGACGCGCTTGAGGGAAGCCCATACGCGGGCCTGGGAGTCCAGCCGAGGTCATCTGCCTGTTCGCTGCCTCTTGTCGGACAGCGCTCGCTCTAGCGCCTCTATACGGCGACCCAAGGCAGCTGCCATGCGCTCTGACATTCGGTCGAAGCGATTTTCGCCGGACTTCTGCTTGCGGCTGACCTCTTCGAACAGCTCCAGCGCCATTGCCTTCTCGCGCGCCGACTCGTACAGGTCGGCCGCCTCCAAGGGGAACATATAAGCTCGCGGGAAGTCCTCGGCCAAGCTGGCAAACGCTTCCGCCGCCTCCTTGGGAGGGCCCTCCCAGCGGTAGATCACTGCCAGCAAGATGCGCGCCTCGTGCCGATTCTCGACGCCGTCTTGTGCAACTCGCTCGACCAGTTGGATTCCCTTCTTCTTGCTGCCTCCATATCCGCGCATAGCGATCATCACCCGCAGGGCCCAAGGTATTTTGCCCACTATGTACTCTTGGAATCCTGCCACCAAGAGCCCGTCCGGGAAGTCCGGATAGAGCTCGCCGACGCGGTAGCTGAGCTCCCGTGCCTGTCGGCCGCTCGCCAACGCTTTGAAATACGCCTTGGCTATGAAGTACTCGTAGGTAGCCTCAACGAGGTAGAACTGCGCCAGCGAGTGGAGGGCTTGCCTGTCTTCTCCGGACTCGACCAGGACTCGCTCGCAGGTCTGCCGCCCCTCTTCTAGCGCATCCAAGATTCGTCGGCTGATCCGGGCTTCCGGCTTGGGCTTTTCTGCCGAGCGATACTCCCGGTCGCCCCGAAAGGCCCTAGTGCCGACAAAGCCGAGACGGTCGAGTTCTTGGTAGAGCAGCGCCTTGGTCAGCAGCAAGTGCGCCTCGGGGCTGTCCTGCTCATTCGCCAAGTGCCGTTCGAACGCCGCAACCGCGAGCCCGAATTCTCGATTGAGGTAGTGGTCGAGTCCCGCGGCCCGGTCTCCAGCGGCCAACGCGAGGCCGGGTCCGAACGAAGCCAGTCCCAGGATGCAGCAGCGCCGCCACTTCCGCAGTTCAAGCACGAAAGTTCAACTCATCACGAGCACTTCAAGCAGCGCGTCCCGCTTGAGGAAGAAATGAACGGAGCGGAATTGTGGGAATTCGAATTCCAAGTCGCGGGGCATCAAGACTTGGCGCGGCCGACGGCGGCCGACTTCGAGCAGCTTCAGTGAGGTGTGGGAGCTAACCGCGCCATCAAAAATCGAGATCGTGCCATCTCCGTCGGGCTCCTGAAATATGCAAAACATGACGGCATTCGGCAAGACGATCCTTTCCAGATGAGTGATCGCGCTCTGCATTGCCGAGCGGTCAAGTTGCTGCAATACGTCCCATGCCAAGACGGCGTGAAAGCTCCGCGGAGCAAAGTCGAGATACTGCCGGATGAAGCGATCCGAAGCGCGCCGCGACACCTCGCCGTCTTGGCCCACCAGCCCGGGCCGTGCCTCATCATAGCCCGTTAGCAAGCTCGCGAAGTGCAAGTGGTGTCCCAGCTCGCCGAATTGCGTGGTCGTCTCCTGCGACAGCATGCCGAGGTCTAGAATGTTCAAGTTCCGGGCATCGCGCAGGTGCTGAAAGAAGAATTCGATGCCGTGGCTCCTGCGCGAACCCGAGCCGCTTTCGTCGGGATCTCGGGGTTTCGCGCTGGACGCTATCGACAGAGCATCAGCTGCCGAGCGGTTCGCCTTACGACGGGACCACCAAGACACGCTCGATACAAGCCTCCGGTCTCAGCCGGCCGACACCCTCTCAAGGTTTCGTCAATGACTGCTGTTGGACTGCCGGCTTAGGAACTGGATTCGCCAAGGCCGGCTTGACCGGGGGGGCGGGCTTGGGCGGAGCGGGCGGTTTCGGTTGCGCCTCCGCTTTCTTTTCCGCTCTCTTTTCCGGTTGCGAGGGCGGCACAGGTGAAGCGGGCTTGGCCTGATGCACCGCACTGCTACCGACAAAGACCGCACCGTCCTGGATCTCTAGACGGCGGGCGATCAAATCGCCCTTGAACCGTCCGGTCTTGGAAATTTCCACCTTCTCAGTGGCGCTGATCTTGCCTTCCACCTGACCGTGAATCAAGACCGAATGGGCCTCGATCGTGGCCTGCACCTTACTCTCCGAGCCGATCACCACAGAGTGCTTCGGGACGGAAATCGATCCCTCGACCGAACCATCGATCAAAAAGTCCTCGTCGCTGTGGATCTCGCCCTTGAATTTCATCGATTGCCCGATGCGCGATGTGCCTGCACTAGCCGGTGCTGGAGCGGGAGCAGTGAGCTTGGGCGGCGCCACCGCTGGGCGTGGAGGGGCTCCGCTCGGTCTGGCGCTGGCCTGGCTCGCGGAGGCAAGCGTCTCCGCGCCGTTGGATTCGTCTTCTTTGCGGCCCCACATTGTGTCTCTCGGGATTGTCTGATCTCCGCTCAACAAGCTGCGGAGACTCTAGTATAGCGATATGTGACAGGACTCTCTCTCTTGTCATCGGCCGCAGCGATCGGGCGGGCGGTCCTGCGCGGGTCGGCAAAGTCGCCGGGAGTAGTATGGGATACGTTCGCAAGTCGGGCTGCGATCGAATCCTCATGGATGCATTCAAGCTCACCCGCTCCCTGATCGACATTAATTCCGTGACTCCCAACGAAGGCGAGATCGGGAGCTTCCTGTTCCGCTACCTGGAACCCTTGGCCCGGAGTTTCGGAGGCTCGATCGAAAGGCAGGAGGTCGAGCGCGGCCGATACAACGTGTGGGCCTGGTGGGGCGAGCCGGAGGTGGTGTTCTCCACACACATGGACACGGTCCCCCCGTTTATCCCATCGAGCGAGGACGACGAGTTCATCTGGGGGCGCGGCGCCTGCGACACGCACGGGATCGCCGCGGCCATGATCAAGGCCGTCGAGCGCCTGCTCGAAGAAGGCGAGCGCGGATTGGGAATCCTGTTGGTCGTCGGCGAGGAGGTCGACGGAGCAGGGGCCCGCCATGCCAACCGCAACCCGCCGGCCGTGAAGTTCCTGATCAACGGCGAGCCGACCGAGAACCTGCTCGCGCTGGCATCCAAGGGCACGCTCGGCTTCAAGATCAAGGCCGCCGGGCGCGCCTGCCACTCGGCCTACCCGGAGTTGGGCGTCTCGGCTACCGAACTGCTGCTAGACCGATTGAACCGATTGCGCGAGCTTGAGTGGCCCTCCGACCCGTTGCTCGGCGAGACCACCGTCAACATCGGCACTCTGGACGCGGGTCCCGCGGCCAACATCATCGCGGACTACGCGTCGGCCTCTGTCGTGGTGCGCGTCGTGGCGGACTTGGCCGAGACCGAGAAACTGGCCATGTCCGCTCTGGACGGTGTTGACGTGGAGGTGTTCTCCTACACGCCCGCCCTTCGGCTGCACGAGATCGAGGGCTTCGAAACGTCGATCGTCAAGTACACGACCGACATCCCCAAGCTGTCGGACTGGGGCCGGCCCCTGCTGATCGGCCCGGGATCGATTCACTACGCCCATACGGCGGAAGAGCGCATACCGAAGCGGCAGATCGAAGAGGCGATCGACATCTACGCTCGGCTGGCCCGTTCGCTGAAGGCTTCCGGCGGGCCGGCATGACCCTGCGAGGCGCCTAGGCTGGAATCATGCGGGGCCGATTCCGAGTCTTCGACACGCACGCCCATCTCGGGCGGGCGCTGCATTCCGGCCGGGTCGCGACCAAGGACGCCATGCTGCACTCCATGGACTCCGCCGGGATCGACCGGACCCTGCTCATCCCCTTCCCGGTAGTGGAAGATTTCCGTCGCGAGCACGACGAAATCGGGGACGCGCTGCGCTCGCACCCCGAGAGGTTCGCAGGAGCGGCTTGCCTCAATCCGTACATCCCAGAGGACGAGTTCCGCACCGAAGTGCGGCGCTGCCGGGAGGAGTACGGATTTCGAGCCCTGAAGTTCCAGCCTCAGTACCAAGGCCTGAATCCGTTGTCAGAGCGCAGCGCGCTCTTGTTCGAGACAGCGCTCGAGAACGGCTTGGTGCTGGTCTGCCACACGGGTACGGGAGCACCATTCGCCCTGCCGTCGCTGTACATCCACGCCGCCCGGCGCTACCCGAACCTCAAGATCGTCATCGGACACGCGGGAGGGGGCATCTACGCGCTGGAATCTGTCGTCGCGGCGCAGGTCTGCCCTAACATCTTCATCGAGCTTTCCACGCTCATGCCACACATGGTCCTAGAGGTGCTCCAACATGTCGGGTCAGACCGGCTGATGGCGGGCTCGGACCTGCCGGAGAGCCTTGAAACCGAGATCGGCAAGATCGAGGGCTTGCCAATCTCTGATGCCGACAAGCGCAGGATCCTTTGGCAGACACCCATCCTTGTGTTCGGGGACTGACCGCAATCCCCCTCCGGGTGGCGCACACCACCCCCGGCTTTGACGCCATCAGAATATTGTTCGACGCGTTCACAGCGGTTCGCTTGCGTTCGACTCCACGGCCCTCACCTGACAGGGTCCGCGCCCCGGCTCTTCCCATCTCGCTGCCCACCCACCTCTTGCGGGCAGCAGCAGTTGGGCGGTTTGAAGCCTCCGCCTGCAAGGCGACTTGGGGGATCTGCGCCCATCTCTTGTGCAGCATGACTGCGTGGAGATCTCCCGCTCCCCTCTGCGCCTTCGTGGCGCACGTGCACGACATCATGTTTGGCTCTTGGACTTCGGCTTGGATGCATGAGTCGTCGGCCTTTCGTCTTGTTCCACCCAAGTCCTACTAGGTGCCGCTGAGCAAGCAGCAGCGCAGGGCGAGGAATGCGTTGTCTCCGTCCACGGAGCATGCGGGTGCGGCCGTTGTCGATGCAGTTGGCACACTTGGCCTTGTTCGAGATCGTCGCAGTGGGCCTCGGCCCAAGCCTCGCGCTGCACCTTGTCGTGTGCGAACAACAGCTTGGCCAGTGCCCAGAGCCGAGCCCGAAGTTCCGCATCAGAATTGAGCGGAAGTCCAAGCAATATATTGACTTAGATAGATTTGAAGGGGTCATTCACCGGGAACGGCCGGACCGGTTCAAGTGAGCGCGAGAAGGTTGCGAAGCGGGGATGCAAGATCCGTCCCGCCCAGCAGGAGCAGCAGTCTGGGAGGCGGGGCGCAGTGCAGTTCGCGGACCCGCAGCCCGACCTCGGGCACGGGCCGGGCACCGACGCTATTCAGGCGGAAGCGGTCGCAGTCACGGCGCTTGCAGCAACAGGAACTTCACGCCCGCCGGTTCCAATCGAACTGCGGTCTCAGCGTCGCCCCCCTGAACCTGTCCCGTAAACGCGTCCACCGCTCGAAACCCCGTTCCCAGATGGAGCATGGCTTCGACGAACTCGGGCGAATGATTGAGCAGAGCGACTAGCTCCTGACCGTTGCGGGACTTGTGGTGCAGCTCGAGGTACTTTGACCCTACATTGACCGGATGCTGCGGCCGGAGAACCGAATAGATCAAATCCGAGTCGTCATCGTTCCATGGATTGAACGTATCCCTCAGAGCCTCTTCGAGGTCCGCCGCCAAGTAGTAGTAGGCTCCAGAACCGTGACGCGTTCGGAATAGAACTCCTTGTCCAGCGCTCTCGCCGAACAGGCTCGTGTCCGGCTCTTTCCGCTCCAACCGGACCTGACCTAGTCGTGGCATTGACAGGATCGTCTCGGCATTGCCTGATGCTGAGACGGCCCGAACACGAAGTCTGGCTCCCACAACGAGTTGCTGCTCCAACTCCATCGCGCCCGCCCGCCGAGTCACGACCAGCCTTGGATAGTCGAGAGCAAACTCTTCGTTAGCTACCGTCAAGGAACTGCCGAAGTCATTGAAATACGACTGGTACACCGTGCCTCCGGCGCTCAAGTACCTCTCGACCTGGCTTCGCCCTTCCGGGGATAGTCGGAACCCCGGGATCACGAGTGAAGCCGCGTCGCTTGGAACGGCCGCCCCCTCGTTCAGGAGCTTGACGTCCATGTGGGCTTGTTTGGCGAGCACGAAGGGCGTGATCAGCTGGATCATCGTCGATTCGTAGTCGGAGCCTTCGGGCACGAGGACATAGCAGACCGGCAGCCTGTTGGTCCAATCCACGCCAAGTTCTTCTACGATGCCAGTCGAGCGTTCGAATGCTGCCGCCGCAGGCTTCGGACGATTGTCGCTGTCCAAGATCCCCATGTCATAGTTCAATTCGTTGAACTTGTTCTCGCGTTGCAGTCGTGCTGTCGAATACTCCTTGTACAGTCCCTCGTCGGGAACTGCAAAGCTTGGATCGATGTCGTGGGAGCACCACCACAAGTATCCAGCGGCCCCTTCCAGCCAGTTGCTGAGGAACGTAAGCCTGAGGTACTTGGGGACGTTGCCGGGAGGCACCCACTGTTGCGAGGCTCCCAACTCCTGCATCAGGACAGGCTTTCCGGTCATCTCGGCCCACGAAACGATGTAGTTCGTGCTGTAGGTCGTTCGCTGGCCCAGCCAAGGGTCGAGTCGGGAAGTGCCGTGAAAGTACGGGTACGAGTGCGCCGCCATGTAGTCGGTGGACCGGGCAATGGAATCGATGTTGAAGCTCTCCGAATAGCCGGTGCCGACCCCATTCACGATCAGCGACCCGGGAGCATGCCGGCGAAGCGAATCGACGATCTGAGCCTGCCACGCTTCGACCGCGATCGAATCTAGATCCAGATTCATGCGGCCTTCGAGAACGTTGAGCTCGTTTCCGATGTCGAATCCCTGCAAGGCACGGCGGCCAGCGTAGCGTTGCGCAAGGTCACGCACTAGTGCCAGTTCCCCAGCGATGATTGCCGGGTCCTTGAACAGGTTTCCATGCGCCCAGGACGGGAGGAAGGTCCCCCCTGACATCCAACTGTTGAGGATTCCCAACTGGACGAAGAGACCGTGCTTCTCGGCGAGCTCAATCACCTTGTCGAGCCTGTCCAGCGAAGTCGGGTCGGCGCGTTCCGGCGTGGGTTGCAGTTGGTGCCACAGCGGCAGGTACCGGACCGCGTTCACGCCCACCCTCTTCAAGCCTTCAAAGTCGCGGTCGACCGCGTCGGCGTCCCAAGAATCCAAGTGGGTGAGCCATCCCCTCGACGGAACGTAATTCACGCCGCTCAGGAAGACCGGCTCGCCATCCAGCGTCAAGTGGCGGCCTCGGATGCCCCATGCGGGCTCGTCCTGCATCGGCACACCGCCACAGGCCAAGGCCGTTGCCGTCAGCACGAGACAACCAATGTGTTTGACCGGGCCTGCTGGCATGGATCTTACTCCTGACCGCCGCCGTGAGGCTCGCGCGCCCGCTCGAGCTCTCCCTTCAACAGCGCCCAAAGCGGATTGGCTCCCCGTGCGTCGTAGATCTCGGAATACCGCCTGGGCAAGCCGCCTTCTTCGACTGCGGCCCAGTAAGTCTCGCCCGGCCTGTCAGTTCCCAGTTCGTAGTCCATGTGCGGCCAAGAGTCCTCCCTGTATGCATAGAACGCCCAGTGCCAGCCCTCGCGGTTGAACACTCGGATGAGGTCTGCGAGGTACCGGGCCGCGCCCGGCGCCCGGCGGTCGCACCCGAACTCGCCAACGAGAATACGGGAGGCAGGGATTCCATTTCTACGGGCCCACCTGCGCACTGGATCGAAGAAGGCCGCGATCGAGGCCAAGTCGAACTTGCGGTCCGCTCCCAAACTGTCGATATGGACGGTTCCAGGATAGGAATACCGGCCTTGGTTGATCCGGCGGGTCGTGTACGCGTAGGGCTCGTACATGTGAAACGAATACAGGATGTTTGGATCCTCCAGGGGCTCTAAGTACTCGAATGCCCAAGGCGTTGCGTACAAGCCGGATTCCACGATGATCGGCGTGTCGGGATCCACCTCTCTGATGCTCGCCGTGATCACCCTGTTGAAGCGGTTCAAGTCCGCAGGGGTACCCCTGATGCGCTCGTACCACTCCCCGAAGCCTCGGTTCCAGAACGTGCGTTTCCCGTGGAACCATTCCGGGTGAGGTTCATTGAGGAGATCGTATCCCGCGACGGCGGCGCGATCCTTCAAGGTGTTCGCTAGGTCCTTCCAGAACTCGGCCGCCTGCACAAGATACTGCGGATCGGTCCACAGCCGCCCGTCGCGCTCGCCATTGTTGAATTGCCGGAACCGAGCGCCGGGCAGACTCAGCGGGGCAACCACGACCCTGATGCCGAGGGACTCAGCCAGATCCAGGTACCGCAGGAGCTCGCGCAGGTCCTCTTCGACCAGCCCGCTGTACCGGTCAGCGCTGCCGACCAAGAAATCCCGCCTCTCGCCCTTCCACTTTCCATACGCGAGCCGGATCAGTCGGATATTCGCCGCTGACGCAGCAAGGAACCACTCCCGCGTGGGGATCTCGTTGAAGTAGTTGACCCCGACCCGGCGCTCGTCCCAGTAGCTGATTTGCGGCGCAGCCACACCCATATCCGACGGCGGCGTTGCGCCTTCCTGCCGACAACCGCCAGCTGCCAGGCACGCAACTGCCACCAAGGTCGCCAATGCCGAGATTGGTCCCGAACCGGACATACAAGGCCCGTTCACGTGCGGCCCTCCGCGAGAGCCGGGCCACTTGCCACCCCTCCGAAACGAAAACGAGCGCGCGCCGCGGAAGCACTCGGAGCAATGGGGTCGCAATCCCTGTCCATAGGTGAATGATCGATCATAGTATCATAAGGATCGGAAAGCACAGATCAACGGCACAAGGCGGCCAGAACGGACTCGATATGGAACGCTACGATGGGTGAAATCGCCGATTCGAGTTGAGGGGACCTGCTATCGTGCCCAGATCGACCAATCCGGCAACCGAAGCGGCATTTGCGCCCGGGAAACATGCCCCTAGCTCCGCAGCGATCATCTTTTCAGTCTAGACCTGGGCGCCGTCTGGTGCTTGGCGGGAAGGGCAGGGCCATTTTTTTGTCCGAGTCCGAGGCAGTGCACGACAGTAGCCGGAGGGGCAGCGGCAGCCTGCTAGAGTTTGCGAGCTCGGCATGGTAGCGCTGTCTGCTGCGAGGACTGGACATTTTGTTGTCAGTCTGTC